>DASXUZ010000097.1:0-17756 GCA_036504555.1 Prolixibacteraceae bacterium
TTTTTTTAGCCCCCCCTTCTGTTTAAACCCGTGCTCTGTTTTTTATATCAGTCCGTTTCGTTTGAGCAGGGCCGCGGCCGTGGGTTCTTGTCCACGGAAGGCTTTGTAAAGGATCATGGGGTGCTGACTTCCTCCTTTTTCGAGGATGTTGACGCGGAACGAATCCGCCGTCTTGCGATCGAAAATGCCATTTTCCTTGAACAGGGAAAAAGCATCGGCATCCAGTACTTCGGCCCATTTGTAACTGTAATACCCGGCATCGTAGCCTCCGGAGAAAATATGGGAAAACGAGGTGCTCTGCAGGCTTCCTTCAACGGGTTCGAACAAGTCGGTGGAAGCCATGGTCTGAGTTTCGAATTCCTTCAGATCGCCTGTAAGGGCTTGCATCCTGTTGTGGTAGGCCATGTCGAGAATGGCGAAACTAATTTGCCGTTCCATCATGTAGGCGGCCTGGAAGTTTTGTGCTTTCTGTATTTTTTGAATCAGTTCTTCGGGCATGGTCTCTCCGCTCTGGTAATGGACGGCAAACAGATCGAGCCATTGCTTTTCATAGGCCCAGTTTTCATGGATCTGGGAAGGCAATTCAACAAAATCCCAATAGACATTGGTTCCCGAAGTTCCGGGGAACTGGCACTGCGATAACATGCCGTGCAATCCATGTCCAAACTCGTGAAGGAAAGTGGTCACTTCATCGAACGTGAGCAGCGAAGGGGCATTCTCGGTGGGTTTGGAGAAATTGGTGACCAGCGAAACATGCGGCCTGACGGAATTCTCGTTTACATTCGACTGGGAGCGGTAGTCGGTCATCCAGGCCCCTGAACGTTTGCTTTCGCGCGGGAAAAAGTCGAGGTACAAAACGGCTACGAACTGGTCATTTTCGTCGAGCACTTCATAGGCCGTGACGTCAGGATGATAAACTTCGATGCTTTTATTTTCCTTCAGGTGAAGACCATAAAGGGTACGGGCCAAAAGGAAAACTCCATCAATCACTTTTTCAAGCTGAAAATATGGTTTGACCTCTTCATCGGTAAAGTCATATTTTTCAGATTTCAGTTTTTCAGAATAATAGCCCCAGTCCCAGCGCTGAATCGTATCTCCAAATCCCATCCTGGAGGCGTACTCCTGGACTTCGGCAAATTCATGGGTGGCAAAAGGTTTTGATTTCAGATGCAGGTCGTCGAGGAACTCAATTACTTTTTCAGGCGTTTCGGCCATGCGTTCCTGGAGCTTGTATTCGGCATGGGTTTTAAAGCCGAGCATAGTGGCCTTTTCAATCCTCAGCTCCACGATCCGTTTGATGACCGCGTTGTTGTCAAATTCATTGCTGTGGTTGCCCCTTGAACTGGAGGCGCGGAACATCTGCTCGCGAAGCGGGCGGTTGTCGGCATATTTCATGAAGGGAATGTAGCTGGGGTACTGAAGATTAAATAGCCAGCCTTCTTTTTGTTTTGCCTGGGCATCCTGGGTGGCCATATCAACAATCGATTCGGGAAGCCCGCTCAGATCTGCGGGGTCGGTAATCAGCAGTTCAAAAGCATTGGTTTCGGCCAGCACGTTCTGCTGGTATTTTAATCCAAGCTGTGATAACTCCTTGGTGATTTCGCGGTATCGCTCCTTGTCCGTAGCGCTTAAATTGGCACCACTGCGCATAAAACGCCGAAAGGTCTTTTCGAGCAAGGTGGTTTCTTCAACATTCAATACCAACGATTCACGGGCATTGAATACCTCCCTAATGCGGGCAAACAACTGTTCGTTGAGAGTGATGTCGTTGCTGAAATCTGAAAGTTTGGGGGCGATCTCCTGGGCGATGTTCTGCATTTCATCGGAGGTATCAGCCGAATTCAGGTTAAAGAAGATTGATTTGATTCGATCGAGCCTTTCACCTGCCATGTCGAGTGCCACAATGGTATTGGCAAAATCGGGAGCGACAGGGTTATCGATGATTTGCTGTACTTCCTTTTTGGCCTCCTCGATGGCCGTATCAAATGCCGGGAGAAAATGTTCGATTTTTACCTGGCTGAAGGGGGCAGTCTGATGAACGCCTTCAAAGGGTCGGAGCAATGGATTTTGTATATCTTGCATATTTTTGTTTCTAATTTGCTTTTGGAGGGTATCACCAAATGTGATACCTGGAATTAATTTCATTCACATTAAGCATAAACGGCCAACCTGAACGTTTTTGCCTGATCAATCCTACCTACAACGTAAAGATACAATATCAGGTTCAATATTAAAATCAATTTGAAGGTAATTACTGCAAGGCTCTACTTCATTTTCTTTTTCTCGACTGACCAGCCGAACTTACCGATCGGGTCGCCCAGCTTGAAATAATGGCCATGGGAATAAACAATGGGGTTTGATTTTTTAAGGCTGAAAGCACCTGTCACAGGGTCGATGTAGCGATCGTCGGCAATCACGTTGACCACTTCTGAAATGAACATGTGGTGAACTCCCAGTTCGATGATCTGAGTTACTTTGCATTCGATGCTGATGGGGGCTTCTAACAGGATGGGCGCTTTAACGATGGTTGCCGGGGCGGGAGTCAATCCCATTTCCTTCCATTTATTGTATTTTCTCCCTGAGCGGCAACCGCACCAATCGGTTGCACGGGCCAGTTCTTCTGTGGTCAGGTTGATTACATACTCGCCTGTGCGTTTGATAATATCGTATGAATGGCGCCCTGGACGAACCGAGATGTAGCACATGGGAGGATCACTGCTGATAGTGCCTGTCCATGCAATCGTAAGCAGGTTATATTCCTCGGGCGTTTCGCCACAGGTTACCAATACCGCCGGAAGTGGATAAACCATCGTTCCGGGTTTCCAATTTACTTTTGCCATTATGATGTTGTTTTAAAACGCGATTCCCGTGGCAAAGGTAACAAAACGTTGGCTGGTATAGGGGTTTAAAACAAATGAAAGGTTCAGGGGAATGGTGAAAGGCAGGTGGAAGTCAAGGTCCTTTTCCAGCGAGAGGCCTGAATTGATGACGGCTAGTTTTCTAGCATAAAATCCCCTGAAGGGTGTTAAACCGGTAAAAGGTTCAATATCAATACCAAAAATGGTGAACCTATGTTTGAATTCAAGGTAAGTGGAAAAGTTCTGGTTGCCTGTTTCTTCGTTTGGGTCGCCCAGAACCATCGTTCCAATCATCCATTTGAATCTTCTCTTTTCGACTGAATAATTATCCAGGGTCAGTTCCACTGAATGCCTGCTTCTTTCCTTCTGAAAGTTTAGGAATTGGTTTGTTTCATCAACAACAGGGTTGTAATAATCCAGGACACTGATAGCTAGAAAATTGAATTGCCACGATGGAATCAGGTCAATTTCCGAATAGCTGTTGTTGATCGTTTGTGATGCCCAAATGTTCAGACTAAAACGGCCAGCGCTGCCGGTAACCGATGGTTCAACAGCCATTGCATCGCCCAGTTGGCTGCCACGCCAAAGGTGACGACTTTGCACAATAAGATCAGCTTCGAAGTTGAGTTTCTGGCCTGAAACCGAAATAGTAAATATAAGAAATAAAAAAAGAATAAGACTACGGCACATACTATTTGTTGAAATAAGTCATTCAAATGATTTATGCTCTGCTCTTTAGCTACCCAGACACCTGGACTTCAAATCCAATGGCCCGTGCCCTAAGGGCTATGCGGTTTAATTCCTCTAATTTTACTTTTTCAAGCCCTGTTGCGGGGGTATCGCGGTCGATGGTGTAAATCATCACTTGTGAGGGCTTAATTTCCTGAAGCAGTTTCATCCATCCGGCCAGTTCAACTTCAGTGGTATTGTCAATCACCTGGTCCTTGAAGCTTCCTTTCAGAAATAAAGTTTGAATGATCACTTTGCCATTGAACGATTTCAGGTTTTCAACCACATCCTTTAACTTGAAATTTGAAGCTGGACAATCGATCAGGCGGATGGTTTCCTCAAAAGCGGAATCCAGTTTCTGTATGTTGTCTTCAACTTTGAGTAAAGCCCTTACCACGGCCGGTTTGTGCAGCATGGTGGCATTCGACAGGACAGCAATCCTTGCATGGGGAGTCAGTTGATTCCGAAGCTCAATGGTATCGTCCATGATGCCCTCAAATTCAGGATGCAAAGTCGGTTCGCCATTACCGGCAAAGGTAATGACATCGGGAAATTCGTTGTTTGAAATCATCTCCGTCAGCTTTTCCTGCATCTTCTGCCTGACCAGGGCGCGTGGTGGCAAAATGGCCTTTTGGGTCCGCTTGCGGGGAGTCCAGCCACATTCGCAGTATATACAATCAAACGAACAGACTTTACTATCGGTAGGCAATAGGTTTACACCCAATGAAATGCCTAGCCTGCGGCTTTTAATGGGCCCGAATATGATTTGATCAAAAAGAAAAGTAGCCATAATTATAAAGTAAAAATGAACGTAAAAGTGGCCTAAAGAATTTTCTTCAGCCTACTTCTGGGTGTAAAGAGCAATTCGACCAGATTGACCCCTGTCAGGAGATAAATTCCCGGGATGGTTTTTTTTATAAATCCTCCTTCGGCCAATAAAACCTCCGAGATTTCATTCATGATGGCCGGGACTTTCATTTGCGGGAATTGAAGTTGAAGCTGTTTACCCAAGTCAATGAACTGTTGAATGGATAACTCAGTGATCCCTGAAATGGACTCATGTACCAATAAACGAAAAGAATTGTCAGGGGCTGAAATGGTCTGGGTTGTGTTGATTTTTGTATACTTACAGGCAGCCATTAACAGACCGTTGTGGAAAATGAGCTGTTCAACTTCCTCCAAATCCCCTTTTGTATCAATATATTCGACAATGCAGCCGTCTTCCTGAGCAATGGCCATTCCATTTTTTAAGAATTCGCCGGTATCAGAAACGAGATAGTTGGCTGCAAGCTTTCTCATTTTGTACCCAGGTTCAGTTTTTCCTGAGGCTTCAATTGCAATTCCGATGCGTTCAAAATATCCATGATCTGCACATGCATCTTTTCATATTCCTTCGGACTGCTGGAGTAATAAATAAGTGAACGGACGAAAACAGTGTCGGCTACCGAATATTTCTTCAGAACCGAATAATATAGGTCCGTCTGGGTAAGTTTCCCCAGCTCCTTAATATCCTGGGGGGTTTTATCAATTCCCTGTACCAGGTATATATCAACCATCATCTTTAAAAACTTATCCTTTGGGATAAGCTTCTCAGGTTTTGGAAGCGTGGTATTGTAACAGGAGTTCATACTTATTACGAAAACCATAAACAGCAAACTACCAATCCATTGTTTCATGTTCCATCCAGTTTTGAAAGCCTCAAAGTTAACAAAGTAATCCGTATGGTTGAAAGCTTCATCCGATACCGACCCATCAGAGTGACATTTTATTTCGTACCCGGCTTAAATGCCTCATTCAGATTTGCTCAGTTTTTCTTGCTAAATACATGTTTAAAAAACTCTTCCACCCGATCGTATTGTAATATTTCGATTGAAAATTTCTGAAGGTTGATTCCTTTTCCTGCCTTGGGGATAAAAATACTGTCAAATCCGAGCTTTTCGGCCTCGGCGATGCGTTGTTCCAAACGGTTAACGGCACGTATTTCACCTGAAAGCCCCACCTCTCCTGCAAAGCAAACGTTTTTGCGGATGGGTAAATCGAAATTGGAAGAGAGAATGGCTGTGATCACCGTCAAGTCAATGCCCGGATCGTCGACCTTGATTCCACCTGCAATGTTGAGGAAAACATCCTTGGCGGCCAGTTTAAAACCGGCCCTTTTTTCAAGCACTGCCAGCAACATGTTGAGCCGCCGCAAATCGAACCCTGTCGATGAACGCTGTGGTGTTCCATAGGCAGCCGTACTTACAAGCGCCTGTATTTCAATAAGTAGGGGACGGATCCCTTCAATGGCCCCGGCAATGGCTGTTCCGCTGAGTCCTTCGTGGGCCCGGTTGATCAGCAACTCTGAAGGGTTGGAAACTTCACGTAAGCCTGCATTGCCCATTTCAAAGATTCCCAATTCAGAGGTTGAACCAAAGCGGTTTTTGATAGCCCGCAAAATGCGGTACATGTATTGGTTCTCCCCTTCAAACTGAAGAACGGTATCGACGATGTGTTCCAATACTTTTGGGCCTGCAAGGCTTCCCTCCTTGGTGATGTGGCCAATCAAAATAACTGGCACATTGTTCTCTTTGGCATATTTTAAGATGCCGTTGGTACATTCCCGGATTTGTCCAACAGAACCAGGCGAGGATTCGATCATCTCGGTAGAAACGGTTTGGATCGAGTCGATGATCAGCAACTGGGGTTCAATCTGTTTGCTTTGGGCCAGGATGTGTTCAAGCGAAGTTTCACTCAGAAAATAGCAGTTCTGGTTTTCTTTCTGAAGTCGCTGGGCCCGTATTTTGATTTGCTGTATGCTTTCCTCTCCTGACACGTAGAGGATCTTCTTGTTCTTTAAGTCCAGGGCCAGTTGCAGCACCAGGGTGGATTTCCCGATGCCCGGTTCGCCGCCAATGAGCACCATTGATCCGGGAACCAGTCCACCACCGAGCACCCTGTTAAGTTCCTGGTTACAGGTATCAATCCGCTCGGTATTCTCAGACGAAACCTCGTGCAAAAGCTTGGGCTGATTGCCCGTACCGGCTAAAAATAAATTGGGTTTCGTGCTTTCGCGCTCTACAATTTCCTCTACAAATGTATTCCACTCGCCGCATGAATTGCATCGACCAATCCATTTGGGGGATTGCGCCCCGCAGTTTTGGCAAAAGAAGCTTGTTTTTGTTTTGGCCATTTGAAGTAATGCTAATGAGTGATTGAAATCTATAATTTAAAAGTTGTCCTTAATTTTTTGAATCAACTCAGAGGTTGAGAAACCTTCCGTCAGGTCAATCCGCTCAACCCTGCCGCCGCCAGCTAAAACGATGTCATATCCTGCAATTTCCTCCAGTTGGTATTCGCTCCCCTTCACCAACACATCGGGTTGAATGCTGCGGATTAGTTCGTAGGGAGTTTCCTCCTCAAACAGAACCACTGCATCAACCATCAGCAGTGAAGCCAGTAAAACGGCGCGTGAATGCTGATCAACCAGCGGTCGTGTATCGCCTTTCAGCAATTTCACGGAAGCATCAGAGTTCAAGCCCACGATCAGGCGATCCCCAAAACCTGCAGCCTTTGCCAGCGAGTCGATATGTCCGCGATGCACCAAATCAAAACACCCATTGGTGAAAACCACAGCATTGCCAGCTTGCTTCCATTGTTGTAATAAGGGTTGAAATGCCTGTACATTTTCAAAAATCCTGGATTGTATCAATTCGGTTGCCTTCATGTAAAATGTATTTCTGTAAAAATAGCAAAACCTCACCGCTAAAAGAAGCAATGAGGTTTAAACTTATATCTGTGGCAATAAAATTAAATCAGCTTGTTTGTTTCGGTGTCGGGGAAAACCAGCCATGGCTTAAATGTTTTGGCTTCTTCAAAGTCCATTTGAGCGTAGGACATAATGATGACCACATCACCAACGGCCACTTTCCGGGCTGCAGGGCCATTGAGGCAGATAACCCCGGAGCCGCGCTGGCCTTTAATCACATAGGTATCGAGACGTTCGCCGTTGTTGATGTTCACAACCTGTACTTTCTCATTCTCAATAATATTGGCTGCATCCATCAATTCCTGATCAATGGTAATACTACCCACGTACTGTAAATTGGCTTCCGTTACAGTTACTTTATGAATTTTCGATTTGCAAACTTCAATTATCATCTTGTCTATATTTACTATTTTATTATTTACCATCGACGATTTTTACATTCATTCAATATTTAATCTGTAAATCGTAAATGGTCAAATTGTCAATAAATTATTTTTCAAACATCACATTATCAATCAGCCTGACTTTTCCGCAATGAACAGCAATACATCCCACTTTTGGCCCTGGTTCTTCCCAGCTGTTTACAGGGAGAAGCGTCATTGCATTAACAATTTCAAAGTATTCAGTGTTCAAAAACTTATTTTCATTGATTCGCCCAATTACCCACTGACAAAGTTCATTTACGCTTAATTGACTAGTTTTGTTGAGGGCTTCAAACAAAGTGGTCGAAATTAGTGCGGCGTTTGTGCGTTGGTCCGGGATCAGGAGCATGTTGCGTGAACTCATGGCCAATCCGTCTGCTTCACGAATGATGGGACAGGAAATAATTTCAACAGGAAGATTGAGCCTTTTGACCATTTCCTGAATGATGGCTAGCTGCTGAAAATCTTTCTGTCCAAAAAAGGCCTTGTCGGGCTGAACGATGTCAAACAATCGGCTCACCACCTGGGCCACACCGTTGAAATGTCCTGGTCGGAACTGACCTTCCATTACCTGTTCAAGCAGTCCAAAATCGAATTGGCGTGTATCGGGTTCAGGATAAATTTCTTCAGGATCGGGCGCAAATATAAGCTTGCAGGAAGAGGATGTCAATAAATCGATATCCTTGTCAAGATTACGGGGATAGCGCTCCAGATCGGATTGATCATTAAACTGAGTTGGATTTACAAAAATACTGACCACTACGAAGCCCGTTTGCTTTCCGGCCTCCTCTACCAGAGAAAGATGGCCCCGGTGTAAAGCTCCCATTGTAGGCACAAAACCAATGCTTAATCCCTCTTTCTTCTTATCATTCAGTACCAGCCGAAGCTCGTTTATATGCTTTACTACCTGCATTTTGGAATAAAAATAAGGATGCAAAGTAAATAAATAATTCAACACCATTTGCCACTTATTAAGGTTTTTTAAGTCCACTGTAAGGTACTGGAATTGAATATTTCCGATATTTTACTAATTTTGCACAATTAAACACAGGCGATATAAATGGAAAAGAAAAAAGTCTTATTTATTTCATCAGAAATTACCCCTTATCTTCCCGAGACAGAAATGTCACGAAAATCCAGATACCTGCCACAGGGGATCCAGGAAAGAGGAAAGGAAATCCGGACTTTTATGCCTAGATATGGTAGTGTGAATGAACGTAGGAATCAATTGCATGAGGTTATCCGCTTATCGGGGATGAACCTAATCATTGATGATACCGACCACCCGTTGATTATCAAAGTTGCTTCCATTCAATCGGCACGAATGCAGGTCTATTTCATTGATAATGAAGATTACTTTCAACGGAAACATGTGCTGAAAGATGCCAAGGGAAATGAATTTGCTGACAACGATGAAAGGGCTATTTTCTTTGCCCGTGGTGTGCTCGAAACAGTGGTCAAACTGCGTTGGGCTCCCGATTTGATTCATTGCAGCGGATGGTTGACTTCCCTTGTGCCGCTGTACATCAAGAAAGCCTACAACGACAACCCTTTGTTTGTAAAATCGAAAGTGATTTATTCGGTTTATCATGATGACTTTAAAAAGTCACTCGATGTGAATTTCAGGACGAAGTTAAAAATGAACAGTATTTCAAACAAGGATACCGAGATCGTGGATGAACCAAGCTACGTCAATTTAAGCAAAATGGCCATTCAATATTCGGATGCCGTGATCCAGGGAAGCCCCAAGATTAATACCGAACTATTGGAATATATCAAGTCTACTGAAAAACCCTTTTTGGACTACCAGCCGGAAAATATCTATGTTGATTCGTACAACGACCTGTATGATAAAATGTTGTGACAAGATAGGCTTAACAATTTTAAAACACGCAGTGGTGAAAAAAACACAAAAAGTAATGTACAAATTCGTAGCCGGATTTGCATTGATATTAATGACGCTTTGGGGTTGTAAGGACGAATTGAACAAAACAGGATTTGATTTATTGTTGCCAGGTGATTTGGTTTCTGCCCGAAAAGTCACTGTTGATAAGTCTACTATTAAATCTTATACCGTAAGTGATGAATTGCTGCGGACCAACAAACCTGAATATAATTTACTGGGCACCTACAATGATCCCGTTTTTGGTAAAACAACAGCCGATTTTGCCTGTCAGTTCCGTTTGAAATTGAGGGAGATTCCTGATTATTCAAAAGCTAACTTTGATTCGCTGACGCTCACGCTTTTTTACATTGAATCATTCGGTGACACTGTTACCCAGCAAAGCCTTAAAATTCACGAACTTACCTCAGATCTAAACGGGGATGATATCTTTAAATATTATCAGAACATTGACCTGAAAGGCATGTCAAGTGATGAAGTCCTGGCCGAAAAGTTGTATGTTCCAAAAGCATTTAAACTCTTTTACGATTCAACCAAGACCACTGTAGGTTCCACCCTGAAGACCCCTAAAGACACCGTTATTCATGAAATAGTGTTTCGTCTGGACCCTTCGCTGGGCCATAAGATCATGAACATTCAACTGCAAGGCTTAGAATTTCCAAATGATACATTGCTTAAGTATTTTAAGGGATTGTATGTTGAAGCAGGTGAATTGAGCCAAGGTGGAGGCATTATGAGGGTGAGACCATTGGCTGGCGATTCAGACATTAAATTATATTATCATACTGCCACCGATACCACCTTCGTGAGTTACAAGGTGAAAACAAGTTCGGCGCGCACCAGCCGTTTTGAACATTACGGTTACGCCAATACCGATTTTAAAGCCAATCTGGATAAGCTGGATCAACAGGATAAACTGATCTATTTACAAACAACTGGCGGATTAAGCAGTAAAATATACATACCCAGTCTGAGTAACTGGACCGACTCGGTCAATTGTGCCATTAACAAGGCTGAACTGATTTTACATGTTGACGAATCCCTGATCGACACGCTTTTGAGGCCAGCACCTCAACGAATCCTGTTGACTTTAATGGATCGCGATGCGAGTAACAAGGAAATCATCTTTGATGCAAAAGGCAACCTGATTTTCCCTGCCGATCGTTCATTCTCCGAGGCCTATTATGGAGGCTACTACAACAAGGCAGACGGAACCTATCGTTTCAACCTTGCAAAGCACATGCAACAGTTGATAAAAGGGCAAAAGAAAAATTATGGATTTTACCTCACCACCTCTGAAAAAAATTCCATATTCAGCAGGGTGGCCCTCAAAGGTGCAACCAGTGATACCGGAATTCTTTTTGAGATTACTTATTCCAAAATAAAATAATCCCCCACCTATTCAATAACTTTTAAATAAGAACGTATGTGTGGAATAGTTGGTTACATTGGCGATAAAAATGTTTATCCCATTCTTATTCAAGGCTTGCAACGTCTCGAATATAGAGGTTACGATTCAGCGGGTCTGGCCATTTATAATGACCAGCTGCATGTATTCAAATGCAAAGGCAGGGTGGCTGATCTGGAGAAATTTGTGGCCGCTGAAGATATCAGCGGACAGATAGGAATCGGTCACACACGTTGGGCTACCCATGGCGAACCCAATGACTGCAACGCCCATCCCCATACGTCGATGAATGGTGATTTTGTGCTGGTCCACAATGGAATTATTGAAAACTATGCGGAATTGAAATCAGACCTTTTGAAAAAGGGGTATACCTTTCAATCAGCTACCGATACCGAAGTGTTAGTCAACCTGATTGAATATTTCTACCGCAATGTTGAAGCAGCAACGGGTGAAATTGCCGTCAGGCTAGCCCTAACAAAAGTGGTGGGAGCCTACGGGATTGTTGTGATCTGTAAAAATGAAAAGAACCAATTGATTGCAGCCCGAAAGGGAAGTCCGTTGGTAATAGGAATAGGCAAGGGCGAATATTTTGTGGCTTCAGATGCGACTCCCATTGTCAATTATACCGATAGTGTCATTTATCTGAACGACCACGATGTGGCCATTATCACTAAAGACAGTTTAACTTTAAAAACGGTTGAAAATATTCCCGTTGCCTTTAAAATCACGAAAGTGGATATGGCCATTGGAGATCTTGAAAAAGGAGATTTCGAGCATTTTATGCTGAAAGAAATATTTGAGCAACCAAAAACCATTGAAGATACATTTAGGGGCCGCATCGCACCCGACCATTCCGATATTGTATTGGGAGGTTTATTGGATGTGATGCCCAGGATTCTGAATGCCAAACGAATCATCATCATTGGCTGCGGAACTTCCTGGCATGCCGCTTTGGTGGGCGAATACCTCATTGAAGAATATGCCCGCATCCCGGTGGAAGTGGAATATGCTTCGGAATTCCGCTACCGGAATCCCATTTTAAGCAGTGATGATGTGGTGATCGCCATCAGCCAGAGTGGTGAAACGGCCGATACCTTGGCCGCTTTACGCATGGCCAGGGAAAAAGGGGCCACGATCCTGGGAATTTGTAACGTGGTGGGATCAAGCATAGCCCGGGAAACCGATGGAGGGGTATATACCCATGCAGGAGTAGAAATTGGAGTGGCTTCTACCAAAGCATTCACAGCCCAGGTAACCGTCATTACTTTACTTGCCCTTAAACTGGCCAAGGAAAAAGGAAAAATTTCGCAAGGTACATACCTTGATTTAATTACCGAATTAACAGAGATTCCAGATAAATTGAAATCAATATTGGTCAAGCACCCTCACATTAAAAAGGTGGCTGCCAAATACAAGGATGCGATCAATGCGCTGTATCTTGGCCGTGGGTTTTTATTCCCTGTAGCCCTGGAAGGAGCCTTGAAGTTGAAGGAAGTTTCGTACATCCATGCCGAAGGGTATGCCGCCGGAGAAATGAAACATGGCCCCATTGCCTTGGTGGATGATAATTTACCCGTCATTGTGGTAGCTGCCAAAGACCATTACTACGAAAAAATTGTCAGTAACATTCAGGAAGTGAAAGCACGCAAAGGCAATATCATTGCGGTCGTTACCGAGGGTGATGATGTATTGAAAGAGATGGTCAACGATGTGTTTGAAATTCCAAAATCACATCCTGCTGTTTCACCCTTGCTAGCAATTATTCCTTTGCAACTGTTCTCATACTATATTGCCGTGATGCGTGGTTGTGATGTGGATCAACCCAGAAACCTGGCCAAATCGGTGACCGTCGAGTAGTTATTCTTCCGGTGGGTAAGGTGAATCTAACCTACGCCCCCGGTATTCAAAACGATTGGCCAAAATATTCAGGATTTCATTGGCGCTGGTTTCTACCGGTTTGTTCGATATATTAATGACTGTAAATTCGCCTTTTTCGAAAACAAAATTGGCATTTCGTAATTCCATCGCTACCAGTTTTTCGTCCACATACCTGGTATTGTCGGTATTATCAATACTGCGCAAACGTTTCATCCGATGCGATATCAACTGGCCAGAGCTGATACTAAGTCCAAATACTCGGCGGGGATCCACTTCGAACAATTCTTTTGGCGGATCAATGCCATTGACCAGCGGAATATTGGCCACTTTCCATCCATACATGGCCAGGTAAACACTTAGCGGAGTTTTTCCGGAACGTGAAACGCCCGTGAGTATGATTTCAGCTTTGTGCAGTTTCTCAGGTTGTAAGCCATCATCATGATTCAAGGTAAATTCGATGGCTTCAATCCGGTCAAAATATTGCTGGTTGATTTCTCTGTAAAGGCCCGGTGACTGCAAAGAAGGAATCTGCAGCTTTTCATCCAGATAATCTGCCATCTCGCCCATAAAGTCAATGTGTTTCACTCCTCTCGCCTCACAAATTTCTCGCAGGTATTTGCGTAATCCTCGATTCACCAGGGTATGAGTGATCAGTGCATCCTCCAGTTTTGCCCTTTCTACCACCTCCAACAGTTGTTTCTCTTCGTGTTGATCGGGTACAATAATGACTGGAACATTGTTGTTAGGATATTGAATCAGCAATGAATGAACCATGTTATTGCCTGCCAGCCCCTTACCCCCTGAAACAATATAAATTGGGCCCATTTGTTTTTTCTTTTTCTCCTCGTTCATAGTCAGTAGCTAAGTGTTTTTAAGAAAGCCAATGCTTGAAAATGTGATGTGATTTGAACGAATGAACCGTCAGGGTTTAAAAAAGTTCGATTTATAATGATTGAACAGACAATATTTCTTAATTTGGCTTTTTATAAACCAAAAATCAAAAACTAAAAACTTTGAATATGCAATATGTAGCCGATTTGAACCGATATGATCAAATGCCATATTATAAATGCGGAAAATGGGGACTCAAACTTCCTGCTATTTCATTGGGCCTATGGCACAATTTCGGAGGGGTTGACCTGTTTGAAAACGGACGTGACATGTGCTGCCGTGCTTTTGATCTGGGAATTACCCATTTTGACCTGGCCAACAACTATGGCCCTCCTGCTGGATCTGCGGAAGAAAACTTTGGAAAGATCATGCAATCCGATCTGGCACCTTACCGGGATGAGTTAATCATTTCCACCAAGGCTGGTTACCTGATGTGGCCCGGCCCTTATGGAGAATGGGGAAGCAGGAAATACTTGCTTTCAAGTCTGGATCAGAGCCTCAAAAGAATGAAACTTGACTATGTTGACATTTTTTATTCGCACCGTCCAGATCCTGATACCCCCCTTGAAGAAACAATGATGGCACTCGACCATGCCGTCCGTCAGGGGAAAGCCTTGTATGCAGGGATTTCCAATTATCCGGCTGATATCGCCTTGAAAGCATCCAGGATCCTGAAAGAACTTGGAACACCCTGTTTGATTCACCAACCCAAATATTCGATGTTTGAGCGCTGGGTAGAAGGTGGATTGCTGGATGTTTTGGGAAAAGAAGGAATTGGTTGTATTCCATTTTCTCCCCTTGCCCAGGGCTTGCTCACTGATAAATACCTGAATGGTATTCCAGAAGGCTCAAGGGCCGCTAAATCATGGGGGTTCTTGCAACCCGAACAGGTTGAACCAGCCCTGGAAAAAGTCAGTAAACTCAACGTCGTTGCCCAGCAAAGAGGACAATCTCTGGCCCAAATGGCAATCGTTTGGTTGCTGAAAGATGCAAGGGTTACCTCTGTACTTATTGGTGCCAGTTCGGTTAAACAATTGGAAGACAACGTGGCTGCGCTTAAAAACATGACCTTTACTGCTGCCGAACTGCAGCAAATCGAGTTAATACTTTCAAACGAACAACCCCTTGTTCAGATAAATGTACCTAGAGTTGAATCAACCGAAAGTGAAACCCCTTCGAGAGGTGATTTTATTAAAAATCTTGCATTAAGAGTTGGAAGACAGCCTATCAGGAGATTGACAAACGGAGGACTGTAGGATGTTAATTACAAAAATGGAAAGAACTGCTTTAATAACCGGGGCTGCCAAAAGGGTGGGAAAGTCCCTGGCTATCCATCTTGCAGCCCAGGGTTGGAATATCGCTCTTCATTACAACTCCTCAGAAACGGAAGCGGTTGTTCTGCAGAATGAATTAAAATCCTCATTCCCTCTCCAGCAATTTGAAATTTTCAAAGCCAACCTGAATCTTCCTGGCGAGGTGGAAAACCTTATTCCGCAGGTAGTTAAGAGCATGCAAAACATAGATTTGCTAATCAACAATGCCTCGGTTTTTGATCGGGGAAATTTTATCCATACAGAAACTAGTTTTCTGGACCTTCAGATGAGCGTCAATTTCAGGGCTCCGTTTATTCTTACCCGTGACTTTGCCCGATTGATCAAAAAAGGATTGATTATCAACTTTGTTGATACCCGGATAGTGAACAACAAATCAAATTTTGCTGCATACTCACTGTCAAAAAAAGCATTGTGGGAAATGACTAAAATGGCGGCTCTCGAACTGGGACCTGATATCCGAATCAATGCAATTGCCCCTGGGCTTACCCTTGCTCCGGAAGAAAAAGGAGATGATTACCTTTGGAAATTAGCCGATAACATTGCTATGAAAAAGCCTGGAGGTTTGGATCCAGTGTTGAAAAGCATAGATTATATTCTGAACAACGATTATTTAACCGGGCAACTCTTGTTTTGTGATGGGGGTGAAAATCTTGGATTAACGAACTAAAACAATTACCATGGCACTCATCCGCGTAAAGAATTTATTACTGCGCACTTTTATTGGTTTTAATCCTGAAGAATTGGCCAACCAACAAGATGTGGTTATCAACATCGAGATTGAAGCCGATATTCCCGAAGAAGCATTGCTGGCAGATGAGCCAGTTGGCATCTACAACTATAAAACCATTACCAAGCAAGTGATCATCCTGGTACAGGACAATCGTTTTAAACTGTTGGAGGTACTCACTAAAAATATTCTCGACCTGATCATGCAGGACCAACGGGTCGCCCGGGCAAGGGTGGAAGTGGATAAGCCACACGCCTTGCGCTTTGCAGAATCAGTCTCGTTTGAAATGGAGAGGCTGCGATGAACGATTGCATTATTGGCATCGGTTCCAATATCGATGCAGATTATCACATTTCGGAAATGTTGAGGATTTTAACTCCCCACGTTCAAATTGTTCAGGTCTCACAGATGGTGCAGACCAAACCTATCGGAATTACTGGTCAAGCTGATTATACCAATGGTGCCGTCAGAATTCTCACAGAAATGCAGCAGGATGAATTGTCTTTATTCCTAAAACAGGTAGAAGACCAAATGGGACGAGACCGAAGTCAGAAGAAATACGGGCCCAGAAACATTGATTTAGATATTCTGATCTGGAACAACAAGGTCGTTGACCCTGATTACTATACGCGTGAATTTCTTCGTAATTCGGCAGCAGAACTTGGATTTATAAATATAGAACATTAAAAGGCAGAAGATGAGAGATTTAAGCAGCAGGCGGTTTTTTTTAATTATTCTATGTACCGTACTTTTCCTTCAGTCATGCAAGGACGTCAATGACCCCACACCAGTAAAAACCGATTACCAATTTTTAGTTTCCAACGAGCTAAAATTGGTGATATCTGCCCCGGAAATTAAATTCAAATTAGGGGTGGCACAAAATAGTTATCCTCAGATTACTCCATTTGTAGCCCTGGTCAAGAATGATATCGACGTTCAGAAAATAATCTATACCACCACTTTTCAGAACCAAAATATCCAGGCCTCTGGGCTGGTTTGCCTGCCAAAGGTGTCGGGAAGCTACCCAGTTTTGTGCTTTCAAAACGGTACCAATACCCAGCAAAGCATGGCTCCAAGCGTTTATCTCAACAGTGATATGTTGTTCATGCTCGAGAGTGTGGCCTCCATGGGTTTTATTGTTGTCATCCCCGACTACATCGGTTTTGGCGCATCCTCCAATCTGCCCCATCCTTATTTACATGCCCAATCGACAACCCAAAGCATTCTGGATATGTTACGGGCCATGAATGAGTTGACCACTGAAGATAATATTGCCGCCAAACCGACCAAAGACCTTTTCATTTATGGCTATTCCCAGGGCGGCTGGGCTACCATGTTGCTTCAGAAAGAAATCGAGACCAGGTATTCTTCAGAATTCAATCTCATCGCCAGTTCCTGCGCTGCCGGTCCTTACTCGCTTGAGTATATGAACAAGTACATTACCGGTAAAACAGATTATCCAATGCCTTACTTTTTGACCTATGTGCTCAATGCATATACCTCCATTGGACTGGTTCCTAATCCACTGAGCGATTTTATACAGGCTCCCTATGCTGCCCTAATTCCCGGATTGTATAATGGAACAAAGAGCGGAAGTACCATCAATTCAGAACTGACAACCAACATGGCTGATCTGCTGACTTCCGAGTACAGGGATCAGTATGCCACCAATCCTAAATTTTCAGCCTTAACCAGCGCATTTATCGATAACAGTGTTAAACCCTGGGCCATGTCGACTCCTACAAGGCTATACCACGGCACCAAGGACGAATTAATTCCACCAGGCATGAGCGAGAAAACATTGGTGGATCTGAAAGCCGCCGGCACTTCTGATTCAAAGATTCAACTGATTTTGCTT
>DASXUZ010000098.1:0-2339 GCA_036504555.1 Prolixibacteraceae bacterium
TCAATACCGCCGAGGACTTCCACCAGCATGAATTTCAGTCCCACGAGGGAATTGGCTTTTCTTGTTGACCATATATTATCAATTACTTTTGCTGCTATCATAAGGTCTCACCCGTTTTTTGTTCTTTACATTTATATTGTATCTCTTTCATCGCTGCTTCTACCGACGCCGTATCGCCGAAGATGGCAATCATAATCAGATTCTGCGGGCAATGACCTTTAATGTCTTCCACTACCACCCCGGCCGCTTTTTCGGCGATATCAGCAGCAAAGACCATATCAATCAGCCGCCCCTGAATTAAACCTACAGCATCATAGTTGGCAATGGGGATGGTTGCAGCAGAGCCTTTTCGTCGAAAGAGAATATCCAATGTCCCTTTGGAAGGGGATTTTATAATTCGGTACTCCATGTGTAAAAGTCACTCCTGTCTAAAGGATTTCCTGTGTGCAGTTAAGTGCAATACCTAAAGGTGTTACAAACATGGGGTTTTGCGGTTTATAAGTGGGAAGGTTGGTTTGTTTGGCGATAATCTCTTCGATTCCTTCCAGGCAACAGGTTCCACCTACCAGATAGATTTCTTTTACTTGGTATTCACTGATGTGGCGATTGATAATGGATGAGACTTTTTCAATAACAGGTCGTAATACGTGAATCAATTCCTTATGGTTTTTGAAATCCCGCTTATATTGATCCGCATCGTCAAAACTCAGTTTATAGGCACCGGCAACGACAAGCGAAAAGTGAGTGCCACCTGTAGGTTCATCGGCGACATAAATCACTTTGCCGCCCTTTAGAATGGCAATCCCCGTAGTGCCGCCACCAATATCGACAATCGCACCGTCTTTAATCTTAAGTACGGCATTGGCTGCCGTCGGTTCATCAAGCAAGTTGGTAATTTCAAAGCCAGCCCCCTGTACCACATGTCGGATAGCTCCTGAATCAAGCGTAAAGGTTCCCGGGGGAAGCGCCGCTGCTGCATAGGTCAGTTCTGCGCCAAGTTTCTGTTCGATTTTTTGTTTTAATTCTTTGACTATGCGAATAGCACCGATATAGTCCACCACCATGCCATCTTTGACAACATTGGCAAAACGA
This sequence comes from Prolixibacteraceae bacterium, assembly GCA_036504555.1. GTDB lineage: Bacteria > Bacteroidota > Bacteroidia > Bacteroidales > Prolixibacteraceae > Aquipluma. The sequence continues at coordinate 1,093 of DASXUZ010000098.1, forward strand.
TAGGCCCCGGCAATCGGCTGATAATTCTCATCAAGCACTGCCAGTACAATATAGGCTGTTCCCAGGTCAACACCAGTGTAATAAACGGAGGATTTATGCAATAGGGGCTTTGTAATAACTTTTTCAAAATCACGAACAAATTGATCACAATATTGAAAGGCTGAATTTACCGTTTCCATTTCTGTCCTCCCAGACACTTCCACATCATAATGCAGAGTAAGTTAATGATCAGATTGACTGTATCAATCAAGTCTTCCCGTGAACAGGCTTGCTGCTCCTCGTTCCAATAGGTCTCCAAAATAGCTGGTTCGACCTCGCGGAGGGAGGCACGCAAGTGATTTAACAGGGCAACCTCTTTTCCATTTTCCAATCCCACGTGAAATTCACTGATGTCAAAGTATTTTTCCAGATTATCGGAGCGGTTTTTGATTTCTTCTTCTGACCAGCCCCAAAATTGGATTTTGTCTGGGGCGACCTGTTCCTGTTCAGCTTTTTGTATGTTCCGGAAATATTTGCCCAGTGCCATGACTTCTTCAGACAGGACAGCATCTTTGCAACCTAAAAGTTCGGCCGCAATAAGAAGAAATAAGGATGCTATACAGTCCATTCTTCCACGTAATCTCAGGGTACACCAGTTTTCCCGTCCCTGGGCCCGCTTCGGCTCGTTGGTGGTTGATTGCTTGCCGTCACTACACTGAGCCTGTGCCAGCGTGACTCGTCTGTCTACAAGAAATTGGCGGGCTCCGGGTGTAATCTTTGTATCCGGTTCCAGAACATAAGTAGCAAAGGGTTCTATTTTATATAAATCGCGCAATTCCATTTCGGTGATGAATTTCATTGCCTCACCCCACCCTTCCTGAAATCTCCTTTTACCAAATTTCCCATCAACGTATTGCTAAAGCAAAAGATACAGAGAATATATATAATGAAGAAACTTATTTTTTTCAGATGTTTCTTGTTTTTCAAGTAAATAGTCTTTCAAGGCTTCCACACCGGTATTGTCTTGTAAGGAAATCCAGAAGTAAGGTTCAAGAATTCCTATTCTTTTCAACTGTTGAATGCACAAATCGGCTTTTTCCGGCGCCAAATCAATCTTGGTAACCACTCCAATGACCGGACAAGTAAACGATTTCGCAAAACCGGGCGGATATACTTCAACAAGTCTGGATTGATCAACAAGAATGAGCACATGGGACGCGGCTTGCGCTGTGGCAATCAGGTATTTGTACATGGAAGCGTTTTCAATA
>DASXUZ010000099.1:0-35230 GCA_036504555.1 Prolixibacteraceae bacterium
TGGCAAATGCATGGATTGATGGCGCAAACTACAAATATTCCAGATTCAAAGGCAAGTTGGATGCATGGGAAATTTACGATTGATGCAACAGGATCTTGTACCATTTCAAGTTTTGTGGAAAACGGTACTAGTCAACCTGATTTGAATAGGCATTTATCGATTACCTCTGATGGAATGGTATCAATCACCGAGTCATCTGATTCACATGGCTATTTGAGTAATGATAAAAATTACATTAGTATAACTACTACGGACGGGGATGGTGGTTATGTGCTGTTTATTTTGCAAAAAGAATTACTGGTCAGCGGAGATATCGGCGCTCAGGTCCAGTTTGTAGATGAAAGCAATGGCTGGGCATCGGCCTTTAATATTCAAACAAGGACTGGAGAATTGTATAAGACAACAGATGGGGGTAACAACTGGAGTTCAATTCATTCCTTGCCAGCGACCGATGAAACTACAGTTTTTTATTTTGCTGATCCCTATAATGGATGGATGACAGCCATCAATGATAACCCTCCTGTATTTCAGATTTCAAAGACCACCAATGGAGGTTCAACATGGACAGCTCAATATACAGATACAACTCCGAATGCGAATACTTTAAGCAGCAGTGGTGCCATGCAATTTGTTGATTCAAACAATGGCTGGGTTGTAGGCCCCAATGGACGGATATTAAAAACCACCAATGGAGGCACTGACTGGACATTATTAAATAATGCAGGGATAGGCGTTAATGCAAACAGCAAGTGTCTTTTCTTTCTAGACGCCAACAATGGCTGGATTGGAACAAACATATTGGATCCCAATGGTACTGCTACCAAACATATCATTCTTCATACAAATAATGGTGGTCAAAGTTGGGTACAACAAAATTTGCCATTTACAGGCGCTGTATTTAGTATTTTCTTTAAGGATGCAAATGAAGGATGGTTTACTGGTGACCAATGTGTCCAAAATTGTGAGGGACCAGATTATCTGAAATTTTCAACTGGAGTAATAGGACATACAACCAATGGCGGAGCAACTGTAGTTGAAGAAAGTTTAGTCAATAACAGAATTGTTATTTATCCGAATCCTTCAAAAAGCAAGTTATTTATAAATGGGTTGACTCAAAGTTCTGTTGTCTCTATATTTGATTTGAACGGTAAGTTGTTGATTAATAAGAATGTGATTAGTCAATACATTGACATCAGTAATTTGCTTAATGGAATATACCTCGTTAGAATTGAGGATAATAGTGGAATAACTATGAAGAAATTTATTAAACAGTGAGATTTTAAGGTTGTAGCTTTCGCACAACCATTTTATAAAAAATAATGCCAATAATGCCAATAATGCCAAAAATGCCAAATCTATCAATTGGCATTTTGGCATTTTTGGCATTATGGCATTATGGCGGAATTTATATTCTTCACGCCCCTACAACTCCACCAACCTGTTTTTAATGGCATAGACCACCAATTGCGCCGTGTTCTTGCTCTCGCTCTTTTCCAGGATGTTGGCCCGGTGCTTATCGACCGTGCGTTTGCTGATAAACAATTGATCGGCTATCTCCTGGTTCGAAAGCCCCTGGCAGATCAATATCAGGATTTCCATTTCCCGTTCCGATAGTTCAGTATGAAATTCTTTGCTCTTGGGTGATGATTTCAGGCTGTTGACAAGGTTTTGCAGCAGTTCGGAGGAGAAGAACGATCCGCCCTCGTAAACGATGTCCAGCGCAGTTTTGACTTCCTTGATATCTGAATTCTTCAACACAAAGCCTTTCACCCCAGCATTCACCATTTTATAGTAATAGTCTTCTTCACCGTACATTGAAAGGGTAATGATCTTCAGTTCGGGATACCGCTCGTGGGCAATGGTGGAGGCTTCAATGCCATCCATGACAGGCATGTTGATATCCATTAGTACCAAGTCGGGAACAAGCGTATCAAGTAGTTCAAGAAACTGTTTCCCGTTGGCCGCTTCAGCGATTACATGGTAGTTATCGATGTTGTTCAAAAGAATCCGAAGGCCGTTTCGGAAAAGAGTATGATCATCAACAATGACCACCTTGCGCTTTAACTGGTTACTCGTCATTCATCTTAACTTTTATGGTTACAAATGTACCTTTTGTATGTTCACTTTCTATGTTGATTTCACCCTTCAGTGAGTTGATGCGTGAATAGATGTTTGAAAAGCCCATCCCAGTGCCAGATGGCTGGTTAATTACCTTGTTCACATCAAAACCTTTGCCATCATCTTTGTAAACGATGGACAGGTATTCGCCGTCTTTGGTCAAAGATAAGTCGATCTTTTTTGCTTTGGCATGTTTAATGGTATTATTTATCAACTCGCACACAACACGGTATAAAACAACTTCCACATTGTTATCGAACCGTTCATCCTTGAGATCGGATTCCATGTTGATTTTGATGGTGCGGGCAACATTGATTTTATTGGAGAAATTATTCAGTGCCCTGACCAGGCCAAAGTTATTCAGGATATGAGGGCTGAGGTTGTCGGAGATTTCCTTCAGGCTTTTGATTGCCTCGTTGATCACAAGTTCGGTATTCTCAACTATTTCGCGTGAGATGTCATCATGTTTCATGTGGGAGAGGGACGAAACCGACATCTTAACAGTTGAAAGCAGCGGCCCTAATCCATCGTGCAAGTCTTTGGCAAAGCGCTTACGCTCTTTTTCTTCGGTTTGAATGATGGTATTGAGGAACATCTTTTCAGTCAAGCGACGCGAATCTTCCACGCGTTTCATGTATTTGAAAATCTTCTGGATCATGAATACCCCAATGGCAAAAGCCAGCGAGGTGATGACACCTCCCCATACAAAGATCTCGCGATAATCCTGCGGTTTAATATCGCTGATATAGGGCAAGAATTCAACCAGTCGCATAATGGCCATGAGGATAAACCCAATGGTGAGCAGCATCCACGAAAAATTGAACTTGGTAACCCGTGTGAGTTTAATGGCAACACCCACAGCAAAAAACTGCAGGATGATGGCTATGACAAATAATATTTTAAGGATCATAAGTATTTACTATTAAATAATTTACTATTTACAATTTGGCATATTGCAGATAAATAGCCAATTACAAGCAAGTTAAGGCGGTAGTATAACCCTCTACTTTTCTTAGTAATATTTTTCATCCTTACAAAGTTACCTTTTCATTGGGATGAATCAATAAAAAGATACTTTTTTGAATAGATAATTATCATTCTTCTGACTTGTCCTTAAATTTGAAATTCCTTTGTATTTTTGTACCCTAATAAAATGCGATATGATTAGAAAGATATATTGTCGCACTAATTCATATTGCAAAAGGCTAATTTTATGTGATGTGCCAAATTGTAAATAGTAAATTATTTAATAGTAAATTCTTATGACACTGGTATATCCTGAGAATTTTGAATCGAAGATCGGTTTTGATAAAATACGTGAATTGCTTAAAGGTCGCTGTTTGAGCGAATTGGGAAAAGAATTGGTCGATGAAATCCGGTTTGTAAGCGATTTTGATCAACTCAAGGAAGATCTTTCGCTGGTCGATGAATTTGTATTCATTCTCCGGACCATGGAGAATTTCCCGACCAGCTATTATTTCGACCTTCGTGAAGCCCTTCAAAGAATACGCATTGAAGGCCGTTTCCTTGAAATGCAGGAATTGTATGACCTGAAACGCTCACTTGAAACAATTGCAGGGATTGTCAGATTTCTGAAACTGGCCAAAGAGGGGCAATTCCCATGTCTCAAACGCTTGCTGTCAAATGTTCAGGTGTATCCTTATGTGATGGAACGAATTGATGCCATCCTGAACAAATATGGAAAAATAAAGGACAATGCTTCCCCTGAGTTGGCACGTATCCGCAAGGAATTGATTAGCAAACAATCAGGTGTGTCCAAGCGCCTGCATGCGATCTTGAAAAAGGCGCAGGATGATGGTCTGGTGGAAGACGATGCATCGGTTGCCATCCGCGACGGCCGTGCAGTGATCCCTGTTTCCTCTGCTTTTAAACGCAAGTTGAACGGGATTATCCACGATGAATCATCGACGGGGAAAACCTCCTACATCGAGCCTGCGGAAGTGGTGGAACTGAACAACCAGATCAGGGAATTGGAATATGCCGAGATGCGTGAAATTGTTCGTATTCTGACTATCTTTTGCAATGATATCCGTCCTTACCTTCCCGATCTGCTGATGGGCTATGAGTTCCTTGGCAAGATTGATTTTATCCGTGCCAAGGCCATATATGCCAACGATATCAACGGCATCAAGCCTTACATGGAAAATAAATGCCAACTGGAGTGGGAGGGTGCTGTTCATCCCTTGCTGATGCAAGCCCTGAAACGCGAAAACCGCAAAGTAGTTCCCCTGAACATCACGCTCACTCCCAAAAAACATATTTTACTCATTTCGGGTCCCAATGCCGGGGGAAAATCAGTCTGCCTGAAAACAGTTGGCCTATTGCAATACATGTTGCAGTGTGGTTTGCTGATTCCCTTAAGAGAATCCAGTGTGACGGGTATTTTTGACAAGCTTTTCATTGATATTGGTGATGAACAATCCATTGAGAATGACTTAAGTACCTACAGTTCGCATTTGATGAACATGAAGTTTTTCCTCAAGAACTCGAATGACAAGACCTTGGTGCTGATCGATGAATTTGGAACTGGTACCGAGCCTATGTTGGGGGGCGCCATTGCTGAATCGATCCTGGCACAGTTGGAGCAGATGAATACCTTCGGAGTAATTACCACCCACTACACCAACCTGAAACACTTTGCCTCGTCGGCCGAGGGGATTGAAAATGCTGCCATGATGTACGATTCAGCCATGATGGAACCTTTGTTCCAGCTAGATATTGGCAAGCCGGGTAGTTCGTTTGCCTTCGAGATAGCCCGCAAAATAGGCCTTCCTGAGTCCATTCTTCAGGTGGCAACCGAAAAGATAGGGGTGGACCATATCAATTTCGACAAGCACCTGCGCGACATTGTGCGCGATAAGCGCTATTGGGAAACCAAGCGACAGAAAATTCGCAATGTCGAGAAATCCCTGGATGAACTGGCCGAGAAATACGAAACAGATTTAAGCCAACTCGACAAGCAGCGCAAGGAAATTCTATTGAAAGCCCGTCAGGAAGCCGAACATATTCTGGCTTCGGCCAACAAGAAGATTGAAACCACCATCCGTGAAATTCGTGAAAGTCAGGCAGATAAGGAAAAGACCAAGGAGATCAGGGCCAAGCTCACCGTATTTAAACAGGAGGTAGAGGAATCAACCACTTCACAGGATGATTTTATCGCAAAGAAGATTCAAAAGCTCAAAGAAAAGGAATCGAACCGCAACGATAAGCGCTCAATCAAGAAAGTCGCTGTACCCAAAGTCAGTGAACCTGAACCTGAAGTCTGGAAGATCGGTGACAAGGTTTTAATGACTGGAAACCAAAATGTAGGAGAGATACTGGAGTTGAATGACAAGAATGCGGTAGTGGCATTTGGCCACATCCGTACTTCGGTGAGCCGGGAAAAACTTCAGAAAATAACCAACAATGAAGCCAAAAAGGTGCAGCGCACCTACAACCAGACCCTTCCCAACATCAACAAGGGCTTGAGTGAAAAGCGGCTGAATTTCAAAACAGAAATTGATGTGCGTGGACAGCGGGGCGAAGAGGCGATTCAGACCATTCAGGCCTTTGTCGATGATGCCATTATGCTCGATTACAGTGAACTGCGCATTCTGCATGGCAAAGGTAATGGCATCCTGAAAGAAATGATCCGCAGTTATCTAAAGTCAGAACCCATCGTCAAATCTGTACGCGATGAACATGTTCAGTTCGGTGGCGCCGGAATTACTGTCGTCGAACTAGGATAGATAAAGTTTAAAGTTCCAGGTTCAAAGTTCCAGGTTACATGCCGATTAATATTTACATATCCTTTAATTTTATCCCGAGCACTCGGAATGAAGTTGGATCCAGATCGGCACGTAACTTGAAACTTTGAACTTTGAACTTTAAACTGCTTTATTGGTAGCTTACTTTTGCCTTTTCAACTGGCTTCTCTCCAGGAACCAATGGGCAAATCCTGAATGAATAATTGTAAGCTTTTTCTTTCAAACGGTATTCGTCATGGGTCCATGCACCCCAACTGTTATCTCCTCCAACGCCCTGTTGCTTGTAGTCGATATTGACTGAAGTCAGGTCTCGTGGCTTCACATCATTGGTATGACGGCGAACCATGTGCTTGTAATCTTTGATACTTCCGTCAGTGCGGCCAGGTGATTCGAAATCTTCCATGATCTGGTGATGGGCACTCACTGAAAGCAAAGGCATCCCGATAAATTCAAGTCCCAATCCAACTTTGTTGGCAATGCTCATCCACCGGACATCGGTTTTATTCCCATTTTCCTGGGGACGGATGTATGCGAAATACTGATCGGCAACCGATCCTGAATACAATCCAACCAGGGCACTGGTCTTGCGGTCAGCGTATGATTCATGGGGTCCACGGCCCAACCAGCTCATCTGGTCAAACTCGCGCGGCATCACCAGGTTCATTCCAAACCGAATGATTTCGGGTAATGAATCACGCATCATTTTAAAGCTGTTGCTTACCATGACTTCGCCTGATCCCAAAACGGTATACACAGAATTGTAATTGGCAATGACCTTTTTCTTTTCATTGTTGAGGTCGAAATTAAAGCTGACCACCACTTCGTTGGCATTTTGCTTTACGGTAGCCGACTGAACGGTTTTTCTTTCCCCTGCCTTTCTCCAAACCCTGCTTCTTTTGTCAAGATCGTTGCCGAAGTCATTGTCGATCGGAGCACGCCAGAAATTCGGAACCGGTCCTGAAAGCAACATTTCCTTGCCATCCAGCTGGTAGCTTTTCAGGGTGGCTTCTTGCTTGCTAAAGTTGATTTTAAAGCCTTTCCCTTCCACAACGATCAAATCACCCACTTCTTTTGAAGTAAGGGAAGGAAGATCCTTTTTGGATGCAACAATCGCTTTTTTCTCCAGTGGCAATTGAAATTGCTCGTAAGCCAATTGAGTACCAGCAGGTAAAATGCCCTTGGTATTTTTTAGTTTGGCAGAGACATTCAGGAAATATTCGGTAGCTGGCTGTACATCTACCTTTACATCCAGCTGAACTTTTTTACTGGTGTTAGGCGCCAGTTCAAGATCTGCAATTTTACCCGATTTCAATACTTTTCCATCGGCTACAACTTCCCAGTTGAAGGTAAATTCAGACAAGTTGGCAAAGGAATATTTATTGAGGATTTCAATTTCTCCCTTTTCAAGGTCTGAAGCCTTGAACCCGATGTACTGGTACACTTTACCCACCTCGATCAGGGTTGGTTTGACCGTACGGTCGGGATTGATCAGTCCATTGATGCAGAAATTGCCATCGGTAGGAAGGGTATCACTGCCCAGATCGCCGCCATAAGCCCAGAATTTATTGCCCTGTGCATCTTTGGTCAAGATACCCTGGTCCACCCAATCCCAGATGAAACCACCCTGCAAAACAGGGTATTTTTCAATCACATCCCAGTAATCCTGAAGGTTACCGGTGCTGTTACCCATCGAGTGGGCATATTCGCATTGAATCAATGGTTTGGTGGGCTTTCCCTTGGCATAGTCTTCCATGTGATTAATGCTGGCATACATGGGGCAATAGATATCTGTATTGGCTCCCCTTCCTGCCTGTTCAAACTGAACCATGCGAGTCTGGTCAACTGATTTCAGATAGGCATAAGTCGCTTCAAAATTGACCCCGTTGCCGGCTTCATTTCCCAGGGACCATATGATGACAGAAGGTTGGTTCTTATCCCTTTCAAACATGTTGCGGGTGCGGAAAAGGTGTGCATCCTTCCAAACAGGATCTTTGGCCAGGGACTCTTTACCATAGCCCATCCCATGCGATTCAATGTTGGCTTCATCCACCAGAAAAATACCATATTGATTACACAGTTCATACCACCGCTCAGGTTCTGGATAGTGGGAAGTACGAACCGCATTGATATTGTGGGACTTCATCTGGAAAATATCCTTTAGCATTGTGGCTTCATCCTGGTAATGACCCGTTGTTTCATTGTGCTCGTGAATGTTTACACCTTTGACATTGATGGCAACACCGTTTACAAGCAACTGTGCATTTTTAATTTCAATGGTGCGGAACCCCACATCCTGGCGCAGAACTTCTATTACCTTACCTCCATTATCCTTCAGGGTAATCAGCAATTGATATAAATTGGGATTTTCTGCGCTCCAGGGTTTGGCCGCCGGAACCATGATGCTATTGGTAGATGTAACTGGCTGAGGCCCTGTTTTTATTACTTGGTTTATTTGAGCAACTTTCTTTTCTCCATCCATTAGAATGGCTTCTAAGTTGACTGATGGGTTCGTTTTAGCTGTGTTGGCCACTTCAACAGTCAATTTAAAGTCTCCATCCTGGTAATTGTTGACCAGTGGGGATGATACCCTGAAATCACGGATGTGTTGCGGGTTGCGGGCCATCAGGAACACATCGCGGGTGATTCCGCTCATCCTCCAGAAATCCTGGTCTTCCAGGTAAGATCCATCACACCAGCGGTAAACTTCGACTGCCAGGGTGTTGGTTCCCTTTTTCAGGTATTTTGAAATGTTGAATTCAGCTGGTGTTTTACTGTCCTCGCTGTAACCTACCTTTTGTTCATTCACCCACACATACATGGCAGAACTTACGGCTCCAAAATGAAGGTAAATATCCTGCCCATTCCAGTTTTCAGGAATCGTGAAGCTGCGTTTGTAGGAACCTACCGGGTTGTAATCTTTTTGAATCTTCGGAGGGGTTGCCTCGTGCGGATACCTGATATTGGTATAAATGGGAATGTCAAAACCCTGCATCTCCCAGTTGCCAGGAACCTGTATGGTTGTCCAGTCCTTGGTATCGTAGTCATCTTTGAAAAAGTAGAAGGGACGGATATAGGGATTATGCGACAGGTTAAATTGCCAGGTACCATTCAACGATTGGATGAAAGGTGACTTCCATAAGTTGTTTTGCATAGCCTCTTTGGTTGAGGCAAATGGAATAAAATAGGCGCGCGGCAATTCCCTGTTGATTTCAGATACGGCTGGGTTCTCCCAGTCATGGGGGGATTTATCTTCAAATGCGATGTTCTTGTAGTTGTTTTGGCAAGTGCCTGATGTGGCAATGGCTGCAAAAAATAAGAAAAGGAAATACTTCATACAATTTAATTTTAGTTGGATAAAGGTGGCAGAATTAATTGGCCACCGGTAGTTACTGGTAGGTACAAATGTGGGAAAAATTCCACATATTGGCAAATGAAAATAAAATTCCATCAGTGCTGGTCAATTTGAACCAATGCCTGGAAATCAACACAGCTATTCAATTCCAGGGTCGATGGTCTGAAAGTTGATGGCGAAAAATTGGAAGCAGTTCCACCCAAGCTTTGGGTGTTGTTCTATAGAGGTTCAAGACTTATCTTGTGTGCTTCTTGTGTGCTTCTTGTGTGCTTCTTGTGTGCTCAACCACACAGTAAATGCACAGAAGAAGTACTCAAGAAGCACAAAAGAAGCACACAAGATAAGTCTTGAACCTTTATAGAACAGCATTCTGGGAATAGTCCATGGATTTTGGAAGGTCATAACAATAGAATTTCATCCAGATGAATGAATCGGGCAGGCAAAGAAAAGGTGGGGAGATGAAATGAAAAAAAGGCTGCCTCCTGGGGATCGGGGCAGCCTTTCAATTTTATAAGCTTTTCAGGTAGGCGTTGATGTTTGATTCTATCCGATCCTGTATGTTGTCCAGGTCTGATTTAACAAACTGATCACCGGTGATGCTCTCAAAGAGCTCGATATATCTTTCGGAAACGGATTGGACAAATGCCTGGTCCATTTTAGGAACCACCTGGCCTTCATGGCCCTGGAAGCCATTTTCAATCAGCCACTGACGGACGAATTCTTTTGAAAGCTGTTTCTGGTTTTCTCCCTTGGCCAGGCGTTCTGCATAGCCTTCGGAATAAAAGTAGCGCGATGAATCCGGGGTATGAATTTCATCAATCAGATAGATTTGGCCGTTTTTCTTTCCAAACTCATATTTGGTATCCACCAGGATCAATCCTTTTTCGGCAGCAATCACCGTACCGCGACGGTATACTTCACGGGTGTATTTTTCGAGCGCTTCGTAATCTTCCTTGCTTACAAGGCCTTGACTGATGATTTCTTCTCTTGAGATATCTTCATCATGACCTTCGGAAGCCTTGGTCGTTGGGGTAATGATTGGCTCAGGGAATTGTTGGTTTTCAACCATTCCCTCAGGCATGGCGACTCCGCATAACATTCTTTTGCCGCTTCGGTATTCGCGCCAGGCATGGCCTGTCAAATACCCGCGGATCACCATTTCAACTTTAAAGGGATCGCAGTGGTGGCCCACCGTCACATTGGGGTCGGGGGTGGCGATTTTCCAGTTGGGAACAATATCGCTGGTGGCATCTAGAAACTTGGTAGCGATCTGGTTTAGAACCTGTCCTTTGTAAGGAATTCCTTCAGGTAAAACGACATCGAAAGCTGAAATGCGATCGGTTACTACCATCACCAGATATTCGTTGTTGATGTTGTATACATCTCTCACTTTTCCGTGATAAACGTCTTTCTGTCCGGTGAAATTAAAATCGGTACGTGTCAATGCTTTGCTCATTTGTCTTCGGTTTTATCTATTTTGTTTTTATCTTTTTCTTTTTCACGCCTTAATAATTCATGGGCATGGTGCTTTTCGTAGGCCATCACAATATCGCGGACCAGCCGGTGGCGCACAATGTCTTTGACCTCGAATTGAACAAAGGAGATATTGGGAATGTTCTTGAGGATTTTTTTTGCAAGTATTAATCCCGACGGGCTGTGTAAAGGAAGGTCAATCTGGGTTTCGTCGCCGGTGACCACAAACTTGGTATTGAGCCCCATGCGTGTAAGGAACATTTTCAATTGAAGGATCGTGGTGTTTTGTGCTTCGTCGAGAATCACAAATGCATTGCTCAATGTACGGCCGCGCATAAAGGCAAGGGGAGCGATCTGAATGATTCCATCCTTCATGAATTCTTCCAGCTTCTTGGCCGGAATCATGTCCAGCAGGGCATCATAAAGTGGCTGCAGATAGGGATCGATTTTTTCTTTCAGGTCACCGGGCAAAAACCCCAGTCGTTCGCCGGCTTCCACAGCAGGCCTGCTAAGGATGATGCGTTTGATCTCTCGGTTTTTCAATGCCCTTACTGCCAGTGCGATGGCTGTATATGTTTTGCCCGTTCCGGCAGGTCCGATTGCAAATATAAGGTCTGAGGTTTTACTGACATCCACTAGTACCTTTTGATTGGGGGTCCGGGCCTTGATGGCCTTTCCGTTGATGCCAAAGACAAGCACATCTTGTTCTTCTTCAATGGGCTCAGGTAAACCAATTTCATCCATGAATACCTGATTGATGATATCGTCAGGTAACACATTGAACTGGTTGTAATGGTCCAAAATTAGGTGGAATTTCATTTCAAAACGAAGCATCTCTGCATCATCACCTTTGAGGATGATATCATTTCCACGGTATACAATGATCAATTTGGGAAAGAAGGATTTAATCAGGTTCATTTTAGCATTGTTCACACCAAAAAATTCCAGTGGGTCGATTCCTTCCAAATGAATTAGTTTTTCAAACATAGTTGCTTTCCCCATTTTGTATAGTGCAAAAATAACCCATTTTACCAGAATAATTCCTACGTTTCGAACTTTTGTGTACCTTTGTCAGAGAATAGGTTTCCGATTTTCGGAATGTAAAAGGGAAACAGGTGAATTCAATCAAACGGATGATTCCTGTACAGTTCCCGCTGCTGTAAGTCCTGTATAACTTTTTAACAAGAAACCACTGTCCGGATTCAATCGGGGCGGGAAGGGGTTAAAAGGGGGATGAGTCAGAAGACCTGCCTGTTTGAACCTGGATTTTGAGGCTTTCGGCGAAAAAGCATAAAACCGTATACTTTTCATTTTTCATTTCTGAAAAGCTGCAAAATCCAATCAAGTTTAAGGTTTTGCAGTACATGAAGCATTTTTATTTCTTTCGTAAGTTGTATGTAGTCAGTATTTTGATGCTGGTTATTCTGAATGCAAGGGGACAGTTTGCCACCGGGGTATCAAACTATTTGCCAGCACCCGGACAATATACCAATGCTGATTTTATTGGTACCCCTACAGCGGCCAAGTCGCTCATTGGCACCAATCGTGGATTGGTAAGCCTCGGAGCGTTTGGCGGATCAATTATCCTTGAATTTGCTTCAGGAATTAAAAATGATCCCAATAACCCTTACGGAGTAGATTTTACAGTCTTTGGGAATCCAAGCTCTAGCTGGTCGGAGCCGGGGATCGTCCAAGTCATGAAGGATGAGAACAGGAATGGACTTGCAGATGACACCTGGTACGAGATTGCCGGTAGCGATCATTATTGGAACACCACCGTACCAAATTATGAAGTGACCTATCTGAACAGCGGTTTAAAGACGGCCATTGACATTCATTGGACAGATAACCAGGGAGCCTCAGGTCTGATTCCTGAAAACAGCTTTCACCTGCAAAGCTATTATCCACAGGCTGATTTATTTCCCGTGGTGGCTGCTGACAAGCATATGCTCAGGGGAACACGGCTGAAAGGGCAAATTGATTTGTCAACTCCAGGGGTGGTGAATGCTTCTCCAAGGGCCTTTGGTTATGCTGACAATACGCCTGTTATATCGCTCTACGAAAAGTTGCCTGACAATCCATATACCAAGGCCATTGAAGGCAGTGGCGGCGATGCCATCGACATTGACTGGGCAGTTGACCGGTATGGCAAACATGTAACGCTGGATGAAATAAATTTTATACGGATTTATACCGGCATGAATGCATTGGCAGGTTGGTTGGGTGAAATTTCGACTGAGATCACCGGGATCCGTGATGTGGAGCCTGCCGCGGTAAGTGGTTCGAGATCAATAGTTGTGATTCAGGATATTGCACCCAGGATCAGGATGGGTGAAAGCCTTCCCATCCAGGCAATATTATTCGAATCAGGCATTCAGGTTGAGAATGCACAGATCAATTGGTCGGTCAGTAATCCGGAGATGGCTGTTGTTGAAAATGGTCAGTTGAGAGCCTTGCAAAACGGGAAGATTCGTCTTCGTGCTTCAGCTGGTTCCAATTCAGGTATTTATGCAGAAAAAGACCTGGAGATTTATTCTGCCGGGAAGGCCATCATCACACTCACCACCACAAGTGTAAAGGTGAATGACAAGCTTGGCCTAACGGGTAAATTAACCGATCAGAATGGAAATATTCTAACAGGGGTGACCCCCCAATGGCGGGTTGACAACCCATTGGCCGCGGAGGTCATCCAGGTTGACGGCTGCTATTATCTCAAGGGAAAATTTCCAGGTAAATGTTGGTTGTATCTTGAATCGGTTGAGATTAAGTCACTTCGTGATTCCATTCAGATACAAGTGCTTCCAGAATCGGTGATGAAGAAAGTTTTTATTGCAGTTAAAAATACAGAAAAGACATTGGTTGCGCGCCATTCCATCTGGGTTGAAACCAGTGATTTGACTTCCAAAGTTGATAAGGCACAAAAGACCTATCCTTTAACAGATAGCTCCTTTGTCTCACTGGCTGATGTCATTGCAGCGATCTATCGGAATACAGAATTGGAAACAGAATGGGCCTTCCGTGATGATGCTGAAGGAGGATCGGCACTTTATTTATGGCGTATCCCTGAAATTGAAGAGGGATCAACGGTTTATTATTTTGGATATGGTGGGTCTCGCAAATCAGATTCATACCGCAAAACCTGGATTGTGTCCTTAAATCAGCAATCGTTTGCTACCGGGCTGGATCAGATTAGAGTGAACAACAATGATGAAATTCTGGTCTATCAAATTGCAGATAACCAGCTGCCCTGGCAGGTAACCCAATTAACGACCGGTTCAGATTCATTAAGGTTGAACCAACAAGTTGATGTTCAGCTGATGAGGTATTTTAGCTCGATGAATCCCAATAGGGAAGTTTCGATTAATTCATCGGAAGTTCTGGCCTATGAGACCGTTCAAATAGAAATGCAGAATTCCACCAAAAGCGCTTCTAGCTATGTCACCGATGAATTTGGGAAATTAACCCTGAGGTTTGACCAGGTTGGTGAGTATTTGTTTGTTTCAGGCATGGATGCATCAAAACTAATTGTTGAATCCGTTACAGGGAATACAATCCTTGCATCCAACTCGCCAAGCTTTAAAGCGTTTCCAAATCCATTTTCAGATCATATCCGGATAGCAAGCTCTGCATCGGTTCAATGGGTTGAAATCACAGATTTGCAGGGCAGAATCGTATATGCTGATGCTTATTCAAATGCAGAAATTGATTTACATTCACTTCCTTCAGGATTTTACGTTCTAAAAATTCAGTCAGAACAGCAGGTTTTTCAGCAAAAATTAATCAAACAATAAGACCGTGAAGCCAAGGATCATGGGGAACAGGCAATTGTTGGTCAAGGTGATCGGCGGCATTCTTTTTCTATTGATGATGGTTGAAAATGCTGAAGCACAAAAGCTTACTGATACGATTTCAATTGGTGAGGTGCAAATATTTGGCAAGCAACCGATCGAAGAAGCCGGAACCATGACCACCCATGTCGATACATTGGTTCTGCAAATGCTTAAAACACAAACCATTTCAGAGCTATTATCTTCCTATACGCCCGTTTTTATTAAGTCGTATGGCAGAGGCTCCACTGCAACAGCATCGTTCAGGGGAACAGCCCCTTCGCATACACAGGTCTACTGGAATGGGCTGAAAGTCAATTCACTGATGCGTGGGGATGTTGATTTTTCATTGTTCCCCGTCTATTTTATGGATGATATAAGCCTTCAGCATGGTGGGAGTTCCCTGCAGTCGGGTTCAGGGGCATTGGGAGGTAGTGTTTTGATCAACAACAAGGCAGACTGGACAGATCGTTTCAGTATCCGGTATGTTCAAACGGTCGAGAGTTTTTCGACCTACAAGGAATATCTCAACCTGGGATTTGGAAATGGCCAGATACAATTTAAGACACGCATATTTTCAGACCGCAGTAAAAATGATTTCCCGTATTTCAATTATGGGGTTTTGCCCATGCACGATGCTGTTCAGCAAAATGCAAGATATCTTAAGTCGGGTATACTACAGGAAGTCTATTCACGGTTTAATCATCAAATTCTATCTGCAAAATTGTGGGCCTATCAGAGCGATCGGGATCTTCCTCAACTGATGTCATTTGAAGGTGATGCCCGCAAGGAAACACAGCATGACCAGAATCTGAGGTCAGTTATTTCATGGAAATCAGTTAAAGAAAAGAATAAATTGGAGTGTTTGTTTGGATTGAATGTGAGCCTGTTAAAATATTTCAGATCGAGTACTGAATCCAACTTTGTGAATTTCGACAGCCGTAGTAAAGAGCAAAGTTTTACCAATCAATTGAGCTATGACTGGAATCCGAAAGAGACGCTGAGTTTTAACTGGTCGATCAAAACTTCGTACAGCATGGTATCTGCCTTTGACCATGCCAAAGAGGAGGGATATGAAAAAGATCAACTGGCATTTTCATTGCTCAATTCAGCTCATATTCAGATGCTTCCTGATTGGGTCATTTCATTCTTACTGCGTAGCGAATGGTATGATGGCCGGATCATTGGATTCATTCCCTCCCTTGGAACTGAATATTGGCTGGATAATAAGCAGTTGCGCTCCCTAAAGATGAATATTTCGCGCAATTACCACCAACCTGGCCTGAATGATTTGTATTGGATTCCCGGAGGCAATCCTGATCTAAAGCCTGAAGATGGATTCTCGGGTGACCTGGCCTTTGCCTGCAGGAGGGAGGAGGGAAGCGCAACATTTTCTGGTCAGATTACTGGATTTGCTTCCTTGATTGATAACTGGATTGAATGGCGGCCATCGGTCAGTGGCGCCAATTACTGGGAGGCTGGCAACCTTCGGAAAGTATTTGCACGGGGAGCCGAAATTCAGGCTTCGGGACAAATCAAGGCTGCGAATACGATGCAGTTTAATTTGCGGGCTAATTATTCGTATTCAGCAACTTCCAACATGGATGCGGTGCATTCAGTCGATGAATCAAGAGGTAAGCAATTGATGTACATACCAAAACACAAAGCAAATTTATTTGCTGAAGCTGATTATAGAAGAGTCTATGTGAAAATGAATCTACCTTTCACCGGTAAGCGATATATGACCAGTAACAATGAGGAATCAGACTACGAAAAGGTGTTGAATCCCTATTGGATGGTCAATTTAACTACAGGAAAGAAATTTGATTGGAAGGATTTACAAGCCGATGTATCTCTCAATGTGGAGAATTTGACCAACCAGGATTACATGGCTATTTTATACAGACCCATGCCGGGAAGATATTATTCCTTAACCGTCCAAATTCAATTTAGAAAATGAAACAGCTATTAACTATTCTGATTTTCGTATTTGGACTATACTCCTGCTCTGAAAGCCCTGTGGATACGGTGTTTTTTGATTTTACAGGCAACCGTGGGGTTTATATCGTCAATGAAGGAAATTTCATGTATGGGAATTCATCACTTTCGTTTTACGATCCCGAAGCCAGGCGGGTGGTCAACCATGTCTTCCAGGCACGTAACGGAGCCCCCCTTGGGGATGTGGCCCAATCGATGAGCATCTGGAATAACCTGGGCTTCATAGTGGTAAACAATTCAGGGAAAATATATATCATCGACAGCAGTACCGCTGAATACAAGGGTAGCATCACGGGTTTGAGTTCACCCCGGTATATTCATTTTATCAATTCGCAGAAAGCCTATGTGACTGATTTGTATGCACGAAAGATTACCATTTTCAACCCTTCCACTTTCCTGATTACAGGTCATATTTCGGTTAGCAATTCTCAATCTGAATTCAGCCAACATGCCACCGAACAGATGGTCCAATATAAAAACCTGGTATTTACCAACTGCTGGTCGTATGACAATAAAATATTGGTAATAGACACAGAGACAGATCAATTGGTTGATTCAATTGAAGTGTTTAAACAACCAAATAGTTTGGTCATCGACAAGGATCAAAAGATCTGGGTATTGACCGATGGAGGTTTTGAAGGAAGTTCCTACGGATATGAAAGACCCGGTTTGCTGAAGATTGATGCCGAGACCCGTGAAATCGAACGCACCTTTCGCTTTGCATTGGGAGAACACCCATTAAGCCTGTGTCTGAATGCAGGGAAAGATTCATTGTTGTTTTTAAACAGGCATGTTTGGAAAATGGCAGTTACTGATAAAAAGCTTCCAGAACAACCATTTATCCAGTCAGCCTATACCAGTTTGTATGGCGGTTTTTACAGCCTGGCCGTTGATCCTTCGAATTCTGAGCTCTATGTAGGTGATGCCATCGATCATGCCCAGAATGGACTGATACATCGCTATACAGCTTCCGGGAAACTCATTGATGAATTTAAAGTAGGCATTTCGCCTGGAGGATTTGCCTTCAAAACAGAATGAGAGCCAATTAAAAGCTGCGTTTCCGTCAAAAGTACAGATGATCGGTCCCTTGAACTATTTTATACTCCCTTTTTCCCCTTTTCGTAGCGTTGTTCCCTACTCCTCAACTCATACCTTTCTGATACTTTTCTGATACCCATCTGATACCTTTCTGTAACCTAAGGTTACAGAAAGGTATCAGATGGGTATCAGATGGGTATCAGATGATGGGTAGGGAACAATGCTTCGAGGGAAGGAGAAAAACAGTTCAAGGGGACCAATCAAGGATGCTTTAAAATAATATGGAACCATTAGCCCATCCACAGTGGAAAGTAAAAGGGCTCTTCTTTCTCTCTTTCATGGACAGAGATCCCATTTGGAAAATAAATGATAGACGGTTTTTTCGGTAAGCCCTCAATCTATGTCAAATTGCCCTATGGCCAACAACACTTTTTTTAATTGTTCTATCAACAGAAAAAGGTTTGATGAAACCAATTTCATCAAACCTTCTAAATCATCAAATATCATTGAGCTTTCAGAGCTTTTTACCAGGCATTTTTCAGTAATATGACGCTTGTGAGCTCTTGATGTAAGCTACGAAATGGGCAAAAAGGTAACACTTCCAGAGCTTGTTTATAAGATCGGCACTTCGCGTTTGAATGTCTCATCCAGGGAGATAAACGTTTCGGTGCTGGCTATCCCGCTGATCTTTTGTATTTTATCACTCAATATATCTCGAAGGTGCTCATTGTCTTTGGCATATACCTTGGCAAAGATGGCATATTGGCCTGTGGTATAATGACATTCAACGATTTCAGGAATTGATTTTAGCTTCTCTGCCACGGTTTGATATAGACTGCCTTTTTCGAGAAATATACCAATATAGGTACAGGTTTTATAATCAATTTTCTTTGGATCAATGTGATAGCCTGAACCCACTATCACATTTAACTCAATCATCCGGTTGACCCTTTGATGGACTGCTGCTCTTGAAACCCCAACTTCGGTGGCAACATCTTTAAATGGGATACGTGCATTCTTTGAAATGATTTCCAGAATATTCAGATCAATGTCGTCTAGTTGATGTTTTAGAGTCATTTTGGGTGGTTAATTTTATTTGATCGGTACCTGACGTTTAAATTCCATTTCCAGCGAAATAAAGGTTTCAGTTCTGGCAATTCCTTCGATTTCCTGCAAATCTTCGTCAATTAATTTTTTCAGATGCTTGTTGGTTTTGGTCTGGACTTTGATGAAAATGGCATACGATCCGGTCACGTAATGGCATTCAACGACCTCCGGGATTTTTGTTAGCTCAGCAACAACCTGCTGGTGGTATTTGGCTTTTTCGAGGTGAATGCCCATGTAGGCACAGGTAAAATATCCCATTTTCTGGGGATTCACCAGAAACTCACTGCCTGAAACGACTCCAAGGTTCAGCAAACGTTGAACGCGTTGATGGATCGCGGCTCCGGATACGCCACATTCACGCGCCACTTCCAAAAATGGAATCCTTGCATTTTTAGTAATCAGTTTAAGAATCTTTTCGTCCAGCTCGTCGATGTTGGGTAGGGGTTCTATATGCAGATCATTCATAATGTATAGTTAAAACGGTCGTTTGAAAAATTGAAACTCAAAGGTATAATAAATTGATAAATTTTAAATATTCTTGTGAAAAAACATCTTGTTTGTTAACAATTGAAAGTAAATGCGCCAAAATCAGTATTTCAGACCATTGATCAGACCATTGATTTTGTTGACTTCTATTTTTATATTATTCAACTGTATCGGACCCATGCGCAGAAATGCTATTTGAATCATCCCAATAATTGATGCAATCCCATGGCAATGAATTGATCTTGCAATTCAAATTAAGGAATTATTTTCTGAAAAAGTGCTGTGATTCATTTCAATTGATAAACTTCCTGGTAAAGCTGTGTTTTTATTTGATCAAATTCCAGCGGTGTAATCTTTTCCACATCGCTCATTAACAGCATTTTAACTTTGCATTTATCAGGAGAGTAGGGTGGTTGATAATAAGTGCCTTCACAAACCGAAAATCCCAGGCGCTTGTAAAAAGAAATTCTTCTCCTGGTAAGTTCATCAGTAGGTTCCTCTACTTCCAACACGAGCATGGTTGAATTCTCTTCCATCACTTGCTTGATGATCTGAGTTCCAAGGCCTTTACCCTGGACCGATTCGTCAATGGCAAAATGCTCAATAAAAGTAAAATTCAACAGATTCCAGGTAGTGATGAAGCCAATTAATTTCTGTTCGTAAATTACCTGGTTGAGTCTGAATTGGGGATGAGAAAGCAATGTGGGCATTTCATCCCATTCTCTTCTTTCATCGGGATGAAATGAATCGATGTAGATATTTTTGAGATCATGGCTCAATTCCCCCAAATTTGATATCCGAATTAACTTTATCATTGTTGTGAAAATTGAGAATTGATCTGACTGATTGAATTTGAATTGATTTTATTCATCGAGCTTTTGGCGGTTTTGTTTGATGTCAGCCTTTATTCGTTTGCCGGTTAATCGTTTTTCGACCGAACTGCGGGTAGGCCGGGTACTCTTGCGTCGTTTAACGGGTCGTAAGGCCTTTTCAAACAGCTCATATATTTTCCGAATGGCATCTTCCTTGTTGACCAGCTGAGAGCGGTCACGTTGCGAAACAACAATCAGAAATCCATCGGCACTAATTTTAGTTGAAAGCTTGGATAAGATTATTTCCTTTTGATTCTCAGTTAAGAGAGCGGAGTTTTGAATATTGAATCTGAGTTCAATCTTTGAATTTACCTTGTTCACATTCTGACCTCCCGGGCCACTGCTGCGTGAAGCCTGGAAAATAAATTCAGCGGATAAATCTGGTATTGTTGTTATTAATTCTGACATTTAATCCCCTTTTTCAATCTGAATTACCAAATCTGTCTTTTTTTCTCTTCTGGGTTTGTTGGCAAAATAGTAGGCCACTTTTTCAATGGCTTTGCGGATACTCACATTGATTGGATTGTAATCATTGGCCATATAGGTGTCAATGAAATAGATCTGATAATAGAAATCAGTGACCATAGGAATTTCCATCCCTGAATTAATGCGTTCCATGGTATTTTTAAACTCCACAGGAAATTCATTTTTCATGTGTGAACAGGTGTAAATGGCCAGTTTTGAGTTTTTGTCCTTGATCCCTGAAAATCCAAAGAGCCTGCACACCATGCCACGATGCTCATAATTTGAACACCCGGCCGTTTGTCCGGGCACCTGGGTTTTAGCCAGGTTGATGCAATGTTCGGGATTGGTGGCTAAAAGGTCCAACGCCTCTTCATGCAGGTTGTTTTTCACCAGGTAAAAAGCAAGTGGTAAAAATTCCAGGACATTGGCCTCTAAACCTTTTTTCATGCAGCACAAATTGCAATTCGTCAAGCATTTAAGATTAGATTGCTGGCCAAATTTGGCCGTTTCCTTATCCAATTGTTTAAATACCTTTTCTACTTTTCTGATTTTGTCCAACATAGCAATAACCCGTGTAAAAGAATGGCAAATGTAGTTCAATTGTTGATAATTACGACCTGAAAATAAATCCGGGCCGTGTAATTCAGCTTTTTCTATATTCGGCTATTTTAAGGTTCCCACGGTGAAGAGGGTCGATTTGAAACACTAACGCGTGTTTGAACTTTAAAATGGTCTGACACTTTATATTGCAAAAACAGCGAAGCGCCTTTAATGCTCATGTCCTGAATCGTTCCATTTAATTTGGGTGGATCAAAAACTGATTGTGTACCAAAACTATTGCCACCGACTACAAACCGATCATTTAACCGGTAAGCACTTTGGTTGTATACCTGGCCGAAAGATAAAAACGGATTGAAGGAAGTTTGCGAAAAAGAATATGGAAGGCTGATCTTCTTTGAGGAATTTAGATATTTCAGGAAATCGAGGTTTTTATTGTAAGAGGGGAGAAGCGGTTGGTCGAAAATGGAAAAATTCAACGAATTGATCTCCTCCTGGAATGAAGCTTCATCAAAAATCGGCGATTTCTCCATGACGGGTTGCCTGGTGAGTAACTCGGGATGTTTCGTTGGAATACTATCTGAAAAAATTTTCTCCTGTGCAGAAACACAAAGTACTGTACAGGAGAAAATCAATAATAATATGAACCGTCTCATAAGGCAAAGATAAGAATCTTTGGATTAGAATTTAACGCCCAGACTTGCGATAAAGTTACCGTTTTTGGTTGTAAATTCAGGAGCCCTGTAAAGGTTGTCACTGTGGGATTCCATTCTGAGATCAAGGGTTAGGAACAAAAAGTCGACCCCTGCACCATACTGCCATCCAAAGAAATTATTTTCAATATTCGATTTGGTAAATACACTTCCCTCCACACTTTTCTTGGTCGCAAAGGAGAATACAGGACCAACCATGATACGAACATTCAGAGGTTGCTGATTGATAATTTTAAGCCCAATCAAAGCAGGTACGTCAATGGTATTCAGATTAAAAGAATTAACGGTAGATGCGTTGTCGGTGGTATTAATCTCACCTCCCTTAGAATTAAAGTAAGCTTCTGGCTGGAGATAAAGTGGCCCCATATTAATGCGGGCAAAAGCGCCAAACAAATAATTGTTAATGGCTTTGGCTCTATAATCACTTGTATGGGTTGAAATTTTGGAAGTATTTATTCCAGCTTTCAACCCAAAGTTAAATATTTCCTGGGCTTCGCCCCTTAAGGCAAACATGGCCAGTAAGACGATGATTGTTAGTTTTTTCATGATATTGTTTTTTAAAAAAACGTTTAATTGAAAATTATATTGTCGTACGATATTTCGATCTGAAAGTTTAATACTTATGGTTAATTTTAATTGAAATGTGATACAAAGCCTATGAACTCATGTATTTCTATCCTGCCCATTCAGCCAAGCAGGTAATTGCCCGTCTGATAACTTTCCTTGCTAGATGTTTACCAACAATCATGCCTTAAATTGCCTTCTGAAGTTTTGAATACATTGAATTTACTCACTTGGCTCAATGGCAGTGAATTACAAGCTTGATATTTGGATAGTATACGCGGTTGAATGGGGAATCTTATCAAATTGAACAGCCATCTTATCAATTTGACAAAGGATAAAATTTCGGCTCTCCCTTGGCAGGAAGAGATCTTGAGCAGTGATAAAATAAGAAATGCAGTGATTCCTGTGGAACGGAATCACTGCATTTTAAGGATTAAGATGTGATTGATCGGTCAGAGTGAATTCAATCAATGATTATTCCAATTCTCCATAGGTATAGGAAACAAATGCGATTTTTTTGCTGTCTGGACTCCAGGCCGGAACGTTGAAGGTCCCTTGTCCGCCATAAATATGAGCCATTACTTTGGCTTCTTTTCCATCCACTGGTTGCATTCTGAGCATAACGCGCTGATTGTGTGGATGACTTGTGGCTGGAACTTCTGAAGGATAAGAGATGTACATCAACCATTTGCCATCGGGCGACGGATGAGCAAACCAATTCTGGTAATTGTCGAATGTCACTTGTTTTTGATCTGACCCGTCAAGGTTCATTTTCCAGATTTGCATCATCCCGGTTCTGGTAGAGTTAAAATAAATGTTCTTTCCATCAGGCGCGTATTCAGGACCGTCATCCAAACCGGGTGAAGTGGTCAACTGTTTTTCCTGAGCTCCCTTGACCGAATTCTGGTAAATGTCGTAATCGCCGTTTCGCTCGGCACAATAGGCCAGCGTTTTGCCATCAGTCGACCAGCCATGCCAGTAGGAAGGGCCTTTTTCAGTTACACGAAATGGAGTGCCTCCCTCAATTGGAACTGTGAAAACAATCGAATAGCTCTTTCCGTTTTCTTGTACGCCATTGCTGATTGCCAGCATTTTACCATCGAAGGAGATACCATGATCGTTGTTGTTGTTGTTGGCTATTCCTGTGTTAATCACTTCAGAGTTGCCTTTTGCCAAATCAAATTTATAGAGCTTACCTCCTGAGTTGTAGATGAGGAATTTGCCATCGCGCGACCAGTTGGGGGCTTCAATATGTCCGGTGGTGGAATAGATGACTTTTCGGTTACCTGTTTCGATATCCAGAATTTCAAGGCGGCTGGGTGATTGGGTCTTGTATCCATCGACACCTTCGGCAGCTGCCACATCAAAACGTACATTTGAGAACAATCCGGTTACCGAAAGGGCTGGATTGTGCGAGCAGGTGGCCAATCCCACATAGAAAGGAGCTTCAAACGACAGTTCAATTTCTTTGGCAGCGGTCAAGGCTTGCTCATTTTGGGCTATGCGGGCCAGAATTTTAGAACCTTTTTTTTCGAGCTGAAGGTACTGGGCGCCCACTTCGGTAAATTTAACCTCTTCAGTAACTGCCCCTTGCTTGCTGCGGTATTGAAGGGAGACCAGGCCATCTGAATGTAGAATGATGTCGGCATAGGGCGAGCTGGCATCCATTGACTGCCTGATCATTAATCCCATTTTGCGATGGGCATCTCCTGTTTTTGTTGCAATCGCCACTTTAGAAGTCAGGATGAAATCGCCGCTTACTTTACGAGCTGCATAGAAGAATTGATCCTTTTCAGCCCAGATATTGATCCCTGAGCCAGTGATTTCATAGACTTGATTTTCAGGATTGAATTGCATTTTTCCTGGAATGGCTGGATCGCCCACGTTGATGGCTTCCGGGAAAAAAGATTTTTGTGATTGTGCCATCAGGTTAATTGTCAGAAATACAATTAGTAATGACCATGATTTACTTGTAGCGCTCATTATTTGGAGTTTAGGAATTAATTTGTCTAAAGTACAAATAAGTTTCTACAATGAACCCCTCACAATTAAGTTGGTTGGAATTACTTCTGCCAGCTTTTCTTTGGTGACAATAAAATTGGCGCAATCTCTTCCCATACGCACAAAATCAGTTGAGATGACCGTAATGCCGGCACCCACAATCTCTTTCATGGGCGTGTCGTTGTAAGAAATGATTCCTACCTCTGAACCGATCTTATAGGCATTTTTCTTGCAGTCCTTTACAATTTTCACCAGGTCAGCATCCTGGATCACCAGGTAGGCTTGTCCGGGCTGAACTTCCCGGTTACCAATATTGTCAAGCACCGTATGTTTGAGCTGGTGGTTGGTGCAGAACCGTTTAAAAGCCTCAATGGTTTCAGCCGGATGGGGGGTGTCCTGCGGGAAGACAAGGATGAATTCCTGGTATTTTTGGATCAGGTTCAATCCAGATTTCAGGCAATCATAGACTGCCTGGTTGAAATCCTGCACCAAATACGAGATTTCATTTTTCGGGTCGCTCCCCATATCGAGTAGCAGCAGTTTCCTGGGATCAATTTTTCGGACCACCTCTTCCATGTTCTTGTTGTCAATATTCATGACAATGTACATGCTGTAACGACCCAGGCTATTCAATATCAGTTGGTTGAAAATTTCCGGATTGTAATGGTGAAACAACAAGTCAACTGAGTAGTTATCAGGAAGGTTGGCGCGAAATGATTTGTACAATTGTTCCTTGAATGCGCTGAAATCGTCGAGCAATACAAAGACACGGTACGATTCGGAGGAAACAAAATATCCCTTGGTGGGGGTAGAAGAAATAATGCTTCGTTGCTTTAAAATCGAATAGGCTTTAAAAATGGTATCACGTGAGATGCCGCCTTCTTTGCTCAATTGATTGACCGATGGCAGAAAATCGCCTTCTTTGAGTATCCCCAAATGAATCGCCTCACTCACCGCATGAATGAGCTGCTGCAGTTTGGTCTGTGAGGAGCCTTTATCGAATTTAAAAGCAAATTTCATTTATTTGAAATAATTAAAAAAATAAACACATAGGCACATAGGACACATAGATTTAAAAGATTTATGATTAAAATGTTTCTATGTTTTCTATGTTTCTATGTGTTTATTCTTGTATTTTTATTTGTATAGAGGGCCATAGGCGGCACAGGCGCGGTAATCGGCTCCTTCTTTATCGGTTCCGAAAGCCGACCATGCTGCTGGTCTGAAAATCTGATCATCGCTTACATTGTGCATGTTGACCGGAATGCGAAGGATCGATGCCAATGTAATCAGGTCAGCCCCGATGTGTCCGTAGGAGATCGCGCCGTGGTTGGCACCCCAGTTGGCCATCACACTGTATACATCCTTAAAGGCATCATTGTCTGCCAGGCGTGGTACAAACCAGGTGGTTGGCCATGTGGGATCGGTCCGCTTGTCCAGAATTTCATGTACATCCTGTGGCAATTCAACAGTCCAGCCTTCTGCAATCTGCAGGACAGGGCCAATTCCTTTTACAAGGTTCAGGCGCGACATGGTGACTGGCATTTCACCAGCGGTTTTGAACAGCGATGAATAACCTCCACCCCTGAAATATCCTTTGCTGGCCGGAGGCCATTGGGTATGATCAAGGCACGCGTTCATATCTTTTTCAGTAATGTCCCAGAAGGCTTTCATCACTGGGTTTCCATTTGCATCTTTTTGTTGGGCTGTTGCATCCAGGGTGGTAGAACCTGAATTGATCAGGTGAATGATACCGCCGCTTGCCTTGCCGGTCAATGATTTGCCAGTTACACGCTTCACAGCATCTGGACTCCAAAAGGTGCGTACATCCGAGAAAATCTGGGCTGTGTTGGTCAACAGGTGGCCGAACAACATGGAAACACCATTCAGACTGTCATTTTCAGTGGCGAACACATAGGCCTGGCGAATACCGTTCCAGTCGAACGATGAATTCATTATTGCTTCCGTAAAATCAGCATTCGGGTAATAGTCTGTCCATTGACGTTGTCCCTGGAAACCGCCCAGGATGGCGTTCCTGCCTTTTGCTTCTTCACCAAAGCCCATGGCCTTTAGTTTGGGGTTGCCGATCATCAGATCGCGGGCAATCAGGGTCATTTTTACCACAACTTCCCATTCCCAATCTTTGCGTTCGCGGGTAGACTGAAGATCAGCTGCATTCAGATCAGCACCTTCCTTACAGTGGACCTTGGTCCATGACATGGCCTTTGAATATTCTTCGGGATCAAATATGCCCTGTTCAATGCGGCGGATAAACTCAATGGATTCAACAAATTCAGTGCGTATTCCCAGGTATTCCTGGAAGAAATCAGGATTCACCATTGAACCGGCAATACCCATTGACGAATAGCCAATCGATAAATAGGACTTCCCTTTCATTTGTACTGAAGCCAAAGCCGCTTTTACAAAGCGCAGCAATTTTTCCTGTACATCGGCAGGAATGCTTGTATCACCTGAATCCTGAACATCGCGGCCATAGATTCCAAAGGCAGGAAGGCCTTTCTGGGCATAGCCCGCCAAGGCAGCAGCCAGGTATACAGCGCCCGGGCGCTCGGTTCCGTTGAATCCCCAAACCGCCTTTGGTAAAAGGGGAGTGGTATCCATCACTTCGGTTCCGTAACACCAGCATGGAGTAACGGTCAGGGATACACCCACACCTTCCTTTTCAAACTGATCAGCACACAAGGCAGCATCGGCCACTCCGCCAATGGTGGTATTGGCAATCACACATTCTACTTTTTCTCCACTTGGGAAACGAAGATTTTCTTCGATAAATTTCGCGGCTGCCCTGGCCATATTCATGGTCTGTACTTCGAGCGATTCGCGAATACCACGTTCCCGTCCATCAATCACAGGACGGATGCCAACTTTGGGCAAACGACCAATCAATCTGGTGTTTTGATTCATTTTATTGATTATTTTATAGTATATTTAGATACAATTGATACAGTATTTTGTTGTCCTGTACTGTGCTGCTAAGGTAAAGGTTTTATTTTAGAAAATGAAATGTTGAAGGATAGATTTCAGATCGAAACTTTCGGACTTTGCTGCAAGTTTTAAGTTTTGTATTTTTGATATAATTATTGGCAATTATAACTACATAGAGTACCATTTATCATTAATTAACTACCAACCATAATTATCATGGCCAAAATAAATGTACAACAAACAGATGTAACTATTCTGAAAATTAATGAGGACGATTATATTTCGTTGACTGATATAGCAAAATTTAAAACTGCAGACCCTTTTATTGTAGTTTGTAATTGGATGCGAAATCGTAATACAATTGAATATCTGGGTATTTGGGAAACTTTATACAATCTCGATTTTAAACCTATCGAATTCGATAGGTTTAGAAATGAAGCAGGCTTAAATGCTTTTACCATGTCGCCTCAAAAATGGATTGAAGCAACCAATGCCAAAGGAATGATTTCTAAATCTGGACGTTATGGTGGCACTTTTGCTCATAAAGACATTGCCTTTAAGTTTGCTGCATGGATTTCCATTGAGTTTGAACTATACTTTATCAAAGAATTCCAACGGCTCAAAGAAGAAGAACAAAATCAACTCGGTTGGTCTGCTAAATGCGAACTTTCAAAAATCAACTATCATATTCACACCGATGCCATAAAGCAAAATCTCATTCCGTGTGAACTTACTCCCCAACAAATATCGTATGTTTATGCCAACGAAGCTGATGTGTTGAATGTTGCATTATTTGGTGTTACCGCTAAACAATGGCGTGATGTTAACTCCGATTTGAAAGGAAACATACGCGACTATGCGACTATTAATGAACTTATTTGCCTCTCGAATATGGAAAACCTGAATGCCGTTTTTATCAATGAGAACATACCTCAAAGTGAGCGATTGGTAAAACTTAATTTAATTGCTATTCAGCAAATGAAAGTTTTACAGGAGGTTGAAAAAAGAAAACTTTTGAAATAATGACTAATATAAAATGATTCATTTGAATTGAAATATATATGAATATTAGATTAGGATGATCATAAAAATATTATATATTTACTGATATATTTATTTGCCAACCATAAAAATTTGGCACTCGTCAATATCTTGATTTACAATGAAACAAATACATTTGGTAAGGGTTTTAAGTCTTGTTTTGGGCTTACTGATAAGTCATTTTACATTTGCCCAGCATTTCGCTGACAATTGGGTCTTTGGAGATTTTGGATTAAAATTCCAGGATGATACGGTTCTGATCCGACATGATTTTGTGCCCCATGACAACAGGGGCGACGGAATTATCAGTGATAAGAATGGCGATCTGTTGTTTTATAGTGATGGATTTACTGTATGGAACAAAAATCATGGGGTAATGCCCAACGGTAAGAATGTGTTTATCCCCGTTGGAACTCCTAAAACAGATGAATCAATTGTAATTCCCAAACCAGGTTCTGAGTCATTGTATTACCTTTTTACAGTGAATCCACAGGATGGATCGTCTAATTCAGGATTATATGCTTCCACCATCGATATCCGACTTGATCATGGCCTGGGTGATGTGAGTGTGAAAGGACAAAAAATTATGAATACTGTTTCCAACCGAATAACGGCAGTCTACCACAAGAACCACAAAGATGTGTGGTTAATTGTCCACGAATATAATTCCAGCAACCTGTCTTCATTTTTGATCACTGCATCGGGTATATCAGCTTTGCCGGTGATCAGTAAAGTTGGCAAGCCAATAACTTATTCCTTCGATGGACAATTGAAGGCTTCGCCTGATGGAAAGAAAGTTGCCTCCAGTTATTATAGCACCAATGGCGAAGGTTTTG
The DNA here is from genome assembly GCA_036504555.1 of Prolixibacteraceae bacterium. GTDB lineage: Bacteria > Bacteroidota > Bacteroidia > Bacteroidales > Prolixibacteraceae > Aquipluma. The sequence continues at coordinate 29,163 of DASXUZ010000099.1, forward strand.
ACTTATTTGACTTTGATAATTCCACAGGAAAACTTTCCAATTCAATGAGTTTTATATTGCCTGGTCCTAACAATGGCTGTAATGGAATTGAATTCTCTCCCGATGCGACCAAACTGTTTGTTTATCAAACGGGGAGTACAAGTTATAGTGGTTTATATGAATATATTGTAACAAGCCGGTTATTTGATGAGATCAACAATTCAAGGGTGCTTATAATGCGGGAGTACAATAACAGCTTCAGGCAGATGCAACTGGCACCAAACGGCAAAATCTATATTACCAAAGGGGGCGGCGGAAACGGTGACAAGCATCTTGGAGTCATTGCAAATCCAAATGAATATGGTATAGCATGTAATGCAAAAGAAAATAGTCTCTTTCTCGATGGGGGGAGTTCTTTTGTTGCCTCGACTCCCAATTTCATCCAGAATTACTTTTTTAAAACTGACTTTACTTTTGAAAATATCTGCCAGCTAAGCCCTGTTAACTTTAACATTACCAACGATTACCGCTTGGATTCTGTCCGCTGGTACTTTGGTGAAGGAAGTTCATCCAATTCCATTCATCCTGCATTTGAATATCCCAAGGCGGGTGATTATTCGATCCGGTTGCTAGCTTACTATCCTGATAAGACAGACACAATCATCCACCAGATAACCATTTATCCCTTTTCAAAGATTGACCTGGGCAAGGATACAAGCGTTTGCGTGGGGCATGAATTTTCGGTGGTTCAAGGGTTCAAATCTTACCTGTGGAATACAGGTGCAACCACCCCATGGATTAGAATAATGAAGGAGGGAATGTACAAAGTTAGGGTTGAAAACTCTTTTGGATGTTATTCCTCCGATTCCGTTTATGTGAATGTGGTTGATTTGCCGGTCATTGAATTGCCTGATTCCATCAAAATGCAAGAATCTGGTTCCGTTCACCTGTCTGCTGGAGCATTCAATTCCTATTCCTGGAGCACAGGCGAAACTACCGCTTCAATTGAGGTAACCAAGGAAGGCTGGTATTCTGTTGAAGTTGTAAACGTTTCAGGATGCTCCGCTGTCAAATCGGTTTTCGTTTATATAAATTCAAATCCGGGAAGTGAAGTAAAGACAGGCTGGAAACTTCTCAATCCCCTGCCATCAGCAAGGATAGCCAGAGATATTTGCTTTATCAGTAATCAAGTTGGCTTTATTATTAACGACAAAGAGCTTCTCAGCACAACTGACGGAGGAAATACCTGGAAAGTGAAGATGGAAATTTCTTCAGGCAACCGCATGGCTTTTAAAAATGGCATCGGTTATATTGTCGGCAATGGTGGATCGATCTATAAGTCAACGCATTTGGGTGAAGGATGGAACAAACTTGATGTACCATTTTTCGCCAATTTAAATGCCATTTCCCTTATTTCCCAAGATATGTTGGTGATCACTGGCATCTATAACATCTATGTCTCCACGAATGGCGGACAATCATGGGAAACCATTGAAATGAAAAGCGGAGGTATTGTAGATTCTTATTTTACAAGTATACAAGTGGGTCATGTGGGCCTTGCCAACGGAACCATCCTTAAAACGATTGATGGCGGCCATAATTGGAAAGTTACAAGTTCAGTCATTACTGCTGCCAATGTTTCCAGAATCTATTTTATTGATGAGAATATTGGATTTGCATGTCGTGGAAATAGTGATTTGTTAAAAACTACGGATGGTGGAGAAACCTGGATCAAGGTTCGTGGTACAACAGGCCAAATTTATTCATATTTCTTTTTAGACCAGCAAAACGGGTTTATCGCCGGTGAAAATGGAGTAATCTATACAACCAGTGATGGAGGTTCTACCTGGGTTGGCTCTCCGAATGGAAGGTACAGCGGCTCTGTCAACGTATGTTTTATTGATGTCGCAAGGGGATTTGCCATTGGTTCAAGTGGCCGGATATTGAAAACAATAGATGGAGGACTGAACTGGGAATCTTATTCCCCAAGCTATAGCGATATCAGGCAGCTTGATTTTGTTTCTGACCAGGTGGCAATTGGACTTGCTGGAAATTCCCTGATCAAAACCACCGATGGGGGTATTCACTGGACCAATATTGGCGCTCCAGTTAAAGGGGGAAGGATCATCAATTTTGATTTCATCAATGAAACAATGGGCTATTGTATTGCCGGAAGCATTTCAACAAATGCAAATCAAGTTTATAAAACCATTGATGGTGGAATAACCTGGATGATTACAAACAATGGAAAGTCGATCATTACTGAAAATCTTTACAGTATTGATTTTGTCAATGAAAGTACCGGGTATGTCAGTGGAGGTGATAGCATGGGTGCGACATTTAAAACCATTGATGGAGGGAATACCTGGCAAAAAATAAATAATATCATTTTTGGAGGAATGCAATTTATAAGCCCCTCAGTCGGATATGCCCGTATGGGTCGGTATTATAGCAAAAGTATCTATAAGACCATTGATGGTGGAATCCATTGGACGATCACTTTTGATGCCACTGCCTTAAATTCATTTCACTTTCTGGATGAAAATATGGGATATGTAGTTGGAATTAATTCCTCCATTTATAAAACAACGGATGGTGGAAAAATCTGGCAACAACTTCCTATTCCCAATGCAAATTATGTGAATGTCAGGTTTTACTCCAGCAATGTTGGATATATCACCAATGAACGCAGCGAATTATATCAGACAGTCAACGGTGGGGCGAACTGGGAACTGGTTGATAAACCCTACAATGTCACTGGCATCGAAACTTACGGTGACAGACTTTTTCTTTATGGAGGAAATGGCATTATCATGGAACATTCAATCGATATTAAACCAATTTCTCTCTTTGCAAATCAGGCAACCAATATTTCAACCAAAAGCGTTACCTTCAGCGGTACAGTAGCCTCCAATGGCGGGACAATTGAAAATATCAGGTTTGTATATGGAACTGCATTATTGGATAAGCTTGTTCCCGTTGGTCCTGAAACAGTGAGTCAAAACACCTCGGTCAACACATCGGTGGACTTAAATAATCTGAAGCCAAATACTTCTTATTCCTACCAGTTAAGGGCAAGTTACAATGGGGTCGAATACTCCAGCAAAGTCGTTCAATTTAAAACTTTGCCTGAAATTCAGCTATCGTGGCTTTACGTCCAGGATATTTCTTCAAATTCAGTCACTTTATCGGGCACGGTCATTTCAAATGAACCCGACATTACAAAGATTGAATTTGAATATGGGACAGATACCCTTTTTACACAAAGCATAGTTGCCAATCCAGGCTCACTGGCAGGGGGAACAACTGTAACAGCCATTGGCAAATTAACCTTGCTGGAACCCGGAACTAACTATTTCACAAGAATTAAAGTCACCTACAATGAGACCAAAGTGGTTAGTTCAATTGTTTCTTTTAAAACGATACCCGAGTATACGTTCAATCTGTATAACCCCCGGATCATTGGTTTAACTTCTGCAACGATCACTGCTTACCTTGGAGCCAACTCGGATACGATCAAAAATATTGTATTGGAATACGGAACCCTTCGAAATTATGACAATGTTATACCAATCATTCCAAGCCAGGTAATTCCAAACAATTACGCTTACCTGGAAACACAATTGGCAAATCTGGATCCCAACACCACCTATTTTTATAGATTTAAAGCCACTATGGGATCCAAAACAATCTATTCCACAGAAAATATTTTGCGCCTCTCAGGAGGTGTTGTGATCATCCCCATTGAAGTTCAGAAGATCTCTGATGCTTGCATCAGGTTACAAGGTTTGATTAATACCTATGGAAGATTAATTTGTAGTATTCAAATTGAATATGGCACCACTGACGAATTGGGTGATTCAATTTTTTGTACGCCCCAATGCTTGTATGGCACTCAGACCAACATTGTTCAAGCTGTTTTGGATGGTTTGTTACCCAATAAAAAATATCATTTTAGAATAAATGCCAGAGATGTGACAGCTATGTATTATTCTGAAAAGTTCACCTATACAACAGGTCCAACTGGTAATACAGATTTAATGGAAGATCTTCAAAGTGTCACGGTCTTTCCAAATCCAACCAGTCAATTTTTGAATGTACAATCAACTTATCCCATTGACAGAATTGAACTGATGGATTCAAATGGACGTATCTTAAAGGAGAAGAAAAACGATCAACCATTGGATATTTCCAATTACCCCGTAGGTCTGTACTTCTTAAAAGTATATACCAATCATGGATATGTAATCAAAAAGATTGTAAAAAATTAAAATCCTGTTTTCAACCAGGTGAGACCTGAATTAACAAATAGGTCCTCCTATCCTGGTGTTGCTGTTTTTATTGAAATAATTGAGACCCAACACCGATATTGAATTACATTGATCTAAAATGTTGGCAGGTTAGTCACAAGGGATAAAAACCGATGGCAGTAATGATACCCTCTATATGGGCTAATTTCAAATCATAGGTCTGCCTGATATTTCTCTCATCCCATCATTTCATCCTATCCGGATGACATCTTTCTAATAAAACCAGGAATACTCCTGGTTTTATTTTTTTATCGATTCCCCATGACATCCATTCAATTTCATCGAATGATTGGATGCTATCAACTCCATATTCTGTAGCTATTCGATACCTATTTTTTACTTTGTTTATGTATAGTTCAAGCATTGATTGTATATGTTTTTATACACGAAGCATGCACGAACTATGCACGAACTAATAATTAAGCAATAGTGAGATGCCTGTCAGACCATGTTGAAATGGGAATAATTAAAAATGGAATATCAGGAAATACAATTCAATTGAGGCAGGATTGCAAATGTGAGATCAGAATAAGAATAGGAGAAGGCATTTCGCCAATCTAATATTTCAATAAAATGAAATTTTTCTTATAAAATAGATTCTTCCGTCTTGACTTCATTCCAAAAATAAATGCAGATACCGAAGATTGCACAAGATTATAAATCCTGCGCTATCTTCGGTATCTGCATTATTATTGGAAACAGGTAAGGCCTTGTTCTTGATAAAGCAGAACAAATTCTGTTTACTGTACCTTATTTCATTTGCTCATTCCATCCTGACCGGTCAGGTGGGGTAGGGTTACTTATCTTTTTAGGTGGATTTTCTTGAAGCTGCCTGAGCAAAACTTCGACTGCTTTTTCAATACAAGGATCAACTCCTTTGGCCAGCTGTTCGGGACGGTCAACCACTTCGATGTCGGGAGAGACCCCAATGCCTTCGATGATCCACTTTTCATTTTCGTCATAAATGCCGAACTGCGGTACGGCAATGTAACCGCCATCCACCAATCCTGCATTGCCTGACATGCCTACCAATCCGCCCCAGGTGCGGGTTCCGATCACCTGGCCCAGGCCTTTTTTGCGGAAGTAATAGGGGAAGGCATCGCCGCCTGATGATGAATAGCCATTGGTGAGCATCACTTTCGGGCCGTTGTGGGCAACGCCTGGGGTTTTCATGGCCGACAATCCATTGCGCTCCCAATAGCTGAGCGTCTTGCGGTTCAGCAGATCAATCATCACATCGGGAATAAAACCGCCGCCATTGTATCGATCGTCAATGATCAAGGCTTCTTTTTCATTGTATTCATACATTCCACGGAATAATTCGCGGTTTCCATCAGTGGAGGTGTTGGGTACATGAATGTAACCGATTTTTCCTCCCGATAGTTTATCAACCATTGCGCGACGTTCATTCACCCAATTCAGGTAAAACAATTCCAATTCGCTGGCAATAGGTTTAATGGTAAATGTTTTGGCTCCCGTTGCCTCAGGTTTCGAATTCACAGTGATTTCAATGGTCTTTCCCAGTGTATTTTCCAGCAATTCATAGGGATTCATACGTTTGTTCAAGTCCACTCCATTGATGGCCATCAGGTAATCACCTTCCTTCACATTCACGCCTTGTTCGGTCAGTGGAGAGCGACGGGCCTCATTCCAGTTTTCACCCTTGTAGATTTTTACAATCTGGTATTTGCCAGAAGCCTCATCAGCTTTCAGTTCTGCACCCAGCAAACCAGTATTGACACGTTTAACACGTTCAAAATCGCCCCAGTCCACATAGGA
>DASXUZ010000100.1:0-10974 GCA_036504555.1 Prolixibacteraceae bacterium
ATCCGTAATGCTTAGATTTTTTTGATGATTGCTGCCCAGCCACCGCCTTTAGCCAAATCAATTTTAAGCTGGCTGGATTTGGTCACTTGCATGACAACACGTTTATAATCGCTGGCGCTTTTATTGGCATTCATGCCGTCCTGCATCATTTCAATTTCATAGTTTCCCTCTCCCAAAAATGAACAATCAACATTGAGTGAGCGGGAATCCCAGTCTGTCATTGCACCCACGTACCAGTCATTTCCTTTCTGCCGGGCCATCAGAATATAATCGCCCACCTTTGCATCGAGCACTTTTGTATTGTCCCAAACCGTGGGCATCTTGCTGATAAAGGTAGTACTCTCCTGCTCCTTGTAATAATTTGAAGGGCTATCGTTGAGCATCTGCAGGGGTGCATCAAAACAAACATACATGGCCAATTGATGACAACGTGTTCCCTGGCTCATCGGGTTGGAATTGCTGATTAAATAATCGACCGCCTGGGCATTGTGCATCGCCCCGGGCGTATAATCCATCGCCCCGGCAAGCATACGGGTAAAACAAAGCGTCACATCATGCTCTGGGGTAATGTCCTTGCTCCACTTGCAATTTTCCATTCCCTTAACACCTTCATGGCCGATGATATTCGGATAAGCCCTGGCCATTCCTGAAGGTTTAAATGCTCCGTGGAAGTCGATCAGCATTTTTCTGTCGGCACAAGCTTTGGCAGCCCGTTCGTAGAAATTCACCATGTATTGCTCAGAGCGCGCCATGAAATCAACCTTGATCCCTTTGGCTCCCCAGTTGGCATAAATGTCCAAAATGCCATTCATGTCCGCATCAATTGGATTCCAAAGACACCAAAGAATGAGGCCAACATTTTTAGATTTACCGTAAGCCATTAATTCCTTGATATCTATATTCGGATTGGCTTCCCGGATGTTGGTTGTACTTTTAGTCCAGCCTTCATCCAGAATGATGTAGGGAATATTGTTTTTTGAGGCAAAGTCGATGTAATACTTGTAGGTCTTGGTATCAAGCCCTGATTTAAAATCGACGCCATAAATGTTATTGTCATTCCACCAGTCCCAGGCAACCAAACCAGGTTTGATCCAACTGGTTTCCTTGAGTACATTTTCCCGGGAGAGAAGAAATACCATTTGATTTTCAACCAATCTTGCATCCTCGGTACTGATCATGAACACCCGCCAGGGGAAATTTCGTGTACCCGAAGTTTTGGCAATGTAATCGGCTTCCTGAATATTCTGGATCTCGCGGTCGCCTTTCGGATCTGACTTCAGAATCACCTTTGGGTATTTGCTTTTGAAGGCAGCCTTGCCTGTTGCTTCCATAAACAAACATGGATAATCGAAAAGGTCAGCTTCGGTGATGCCAATTTTAATGTTATTGTCCCCTTTCACCAGGGTAGGCAAAGAGGCAAAGCGACCTGCACTGAGAGAACTGATCTTCTGATCAAGATAAAGGCGCTCGTAATGTGAATACACAGTTGTTTCCTCGGGGAATAAAACTCCATAATCGCCACTAAAATTCAGTCCTACTTCTTCATTTTTAACGGTGATCTCCCCCTTCATGTTTGTCTCAAAGCGATAAGCGATCCCATTGTCGAACAAACGAAAACTAAGGGTATAATTTGGTTTGAATACCAGGTTCAACTGGTTATAGTGATTGCTGATTGTTTTAGATTTCAGGGCGATGACTGGTTCAACCACCTCATTGACAGAAGTCGTTTTAGCCGAAACTACTTTTGGATTTACACCCAATACGGAACTGCCCAGATCTACACTTACGGTATTGTTGGTAAAAATGGGATGGTTTTCCACAGTGGCCGACCAGTTAATTTGGGTGCCCACCGCAATGGTCACCTGTATTTTTCCATCGGGCGATTTAATGGTATAGTCTTTTGCAAAACTATTTAGACTCAAGGCGATTAATAAAATCAGTAAGGTTTTTTTCATGTTTAGTATATTTAGATTCAATACAATTATTTCAGATTAAATATATCAGCATCATTTAAAACAGGGAAGGCAGTCCTGAATTGTACTAGTTCCGGGAATGAAATTTCAGCTGACACAATGGCCTCTTTGCCTTCACTAACCTCAGCCATGCTGCTGCCTTTGGCATTCAGTACTTGTGAATGGCCTGAATAGTGAATCATTTGCCCATCAACTCCTACCCTGTTAATACCGGCAACATACGATTGGTTTTCAATCGCCCTTGCCTTGAGTAGCGTATTCCAAACTTCATCCCGGTTGCGGGGCCAGTTGGCTGCATAAACCAGCAAATCATATTCATCGCGGTTGCGGCTCCATACCGGGAACCGTATATCGTAACAAATCAATGGGCAAATGCGCCATCCCTTGTATTGAACGATCAGACGCTCGGTTCCTTGTTCAAAATGGCTTTCTTCGTTGCCCATGGTAAACAAATGCCGTTTATCGTACAAGTGAACTTCGCCTGACGGTTCAACAAATACCAGGCGGTTAAAGTACTTTCCCTTTTCCTGGATGATCATGCTCCCGCAAAGTGCAAACTGATGTTCAGCGCAGCGTTTCTTCATCCATTGCACAGTTTCCCCATCCATCGGTTCGGCCAGTGTGGCTACATTCATCGAAAACCCGGTTGAAAACATCTCAGGTAGAAAGACAATATCGGTTGCTGGATCAACTTTTTGAAACCATTGATCAATCAATTCCCTGTTGGCTTTGGGATCTTCCCAAACCAGATCAAGCTGAAAAAGAGCAATATGTAATATTTCCTGGAGCATAGATATTTGTGGTCAATTAAGTAATAGTATATTGGATAATTTCAGTGGCATGGCAATGGTCCTTCAACAGACGAATCGCCATTTCCCTGGAGGCTTCCAGTTGATCAAGGCTTCCAAAATCAATCAGTATCATCAGGAAGTGATTGGTTTCACTGGTCACTTCAGTACGTTGTGAATCACTGGTAGGGGTACCAAAAGCCCCAGCTTCATCGCGGAAGACAGGCAGGTTTTCAATGTTTAGTTCTCCACGGCCAATTCCCGCATAAGGCTCATCAGAGCGTCCTATTCCAAAATGAATGGTTCCCTGAATCTTATCGGCATCATAACCGCCAATAGAAAAGCCACTGGCAACGGAGACCAGATTTAACTGATCCACCACATTGTTGATCTGGTACAATCCTTTACCCGAAACAATTCTTCGCAACAAGGCTTCTGCCGATAAACGGTAGCGTGCCGGGTCCTTCCCACAAGCTTTGTAGGCTTTGCGCGAAGCATGAATGGCAGGAATTTTACTGATGTTTTCGATGGTCAACGATTGCTGAATGCGTTCAAGGCGCTCCTTGATTTCTGACAACAACCCATCACCCGAGGCTTCCACCATCACATGAGCCTCTATGCATCCAAGTCTTAGACCTGGACACCGGCTTTTAAATTCGGGACTGATGAATATTTCGGGCATCATGGGTGTTCATTAAAAAGGGTGCATGCACCAATGGATTAGGTACAAAAATAAGAAATATGCCCTACAACAAATGTTTTGAACAAAAAAAACTTAGGGGTCCTGAGGATATCCCAAATTGACTTTCACAAGGCCACAGGGGTGGTTCTGAGAATTGGAAGAACTTTACCAAAGTACCAGCTTCTTGCTCAGGTTCAACCCGTTCATGCGAACATTGAGCAGGTAAATACCTCTTACATATCCAGATAAATCAATGTCAAGCTGGTTGGAATCAAGGGTAACAGGATATTGCCTTGCAAACAATCTTTTGCCATTCAGGTCAGATACGATCACTTCTGCCATTCCCGCATCAGGATTGGATACAATCAACTTAAAGCGACCCGTTGATGGATTGGGATACACTTCCAGTGACTGGCTCAATAGATCAATTACTAAATCACCGTAGGCACCATCATTCCCATCGACCTGCAATAAGTACTCTTTGCCTGGCTGAAGCGCCAGGTTTTCTATCAGTGCAGTATTATCAGTATTAGAACGGTCATCATTGGCTGCCAGCATGATATACTGTATTTTCCTTCCCATTAATTTGGAAGAATCCATTGAAGTCTCGTAAACGGCTATCTGGTTATCAAATCCATGGGTATTGATGGTAAGTTTCCCATGGGAAGGTGCGATAAAGGTAAACCAGATTGAATTATCCACCACATTGTAATCCCCCTTCTTGTCAGGACACCAGCTGTCAGGGGTAAGACATCCGGTAGAGTATGGATGGGCCTCATTCTTCTCGTCGGTGGCACACTGGTTGGAATATCCGGTATTACGTCCCAAATGTAATCTGGTCGCGTTCACCAGGTTGTCGTTTTGCAGAATTTTAATGTGAATCAACATGCTGTCGGAAGCGATACAGGCACCATTTGTTCCAACAACTTTCAGCCAGGAATCACATGAATTCATTGTATTGGCAGCTGGATTTAAGGTCATAAACAGCGTATCCCCTTTTTGTTTGGTCTCAATCAGGGCTGCTTTTTCAAGCTTAAAATCAAAATAGGCCGCCCCTTTGGCCACCACCGGGAAAGCCTTCAGATCACAGCCACAGACCTCGTTGAGAGGCCCCAGTTGGACAAGCTTCACGTCCAACTGGCGTTTGGACAATATGTAATTTTGCTGTGTCAGCTCATCACTCCCATATCTATTCGATGTGTTCAATGAGACAGAGTATAGTCCTTCATCAAGGAACACGACTTGCGGGTTTTGGGAAATACTGTCGGTGCCATTGGCAAAGTAGTAGGTAGAGGGATTAATCCTCCAGAGCCAATCTTTGGGTCTTTGGGTCGTTTCATCGTAAAACATTACAGGAGTAAGTGGACAAACTTCTTGCAGTTCTGCCCGGAATTTAGCTTTGGGATAAACTCTCCAGATTCCATCCATCCTTTTTTGAGTGACGCTGTCAGGATCGAGCCAATGAGCCAACTGCATTTCGTGAGCAGCGGAATGGTTCCATGACTCAGAAAACTTTCCAAATAATAGCACAAAGTTAGCCCCTCCGTGCAGTTGCCCCACTACTCTCTTATTTTGATCAAACAAAGGACTTCCCGATGAACCGACCTCTGGTGAGCCTTTGGTAAGCTCAACAGACCAATGGGTATTTGGTAAAGTGCTAAGTCCATTGATGCTCCATTGTGCCCTCTCCGGGTAACTGGATATCGGAAAACTGTCGATGGATATGCACTTGGGCAGACCACTTGGATGATGGATACAAACACCACTGGATGGATCATCTCCATTGGCATCCCAACCTGCATAAAATGGATTGTAGTCATCGGGCGGGTATTCTTTTAAAAGTAACAAGGCAAAATCAGAATAATCGCTTCCTGATTTAAAGGTCGCCCCCGATAAGGTATGGCTATAGGCAGCATCATAGGTATCACAGGCCGAATTTTCATAATTGAAATAGGCAATCAGCGTATTGGCCATGGCCTCATTGCGGATACAATGGTTGGCTGTCAAAAAATAGGGAGTCTGGTCTTCTCTGACATTGTTGATCAAAGTGCCGGTGCAGAAATAAATGTATCGCCAGTCATGGAAAGTGATCATGCAAACACTGTTCTTCTCAATTTTCCAGTTATCGCCCTGCGGACAATTAATGCCAATACGGGCAATGATGTCACTTTTTATATCCATGTAAGCCTGTGAAACACCCCCAAGTACCAGCTCGCCTGCGAACTCAGCGTTCTGCGGTTCAAAATATTCAATGATCAGGTCTTTGCCCGGAAAATCAGCCACGGGCAATTGATGGCCTGACTGGCTGTTGTTGCGGTTGGTAAATGCACCCCTCAGCTGGCTTTTGGAGGCATTGTAAATAAACACCTTTGCCTTTGGCGGAAGATAATAGTCCTTAAAGAACAGCCCAAGTGAATAGGCATCACTTGATTCAACTTTATATTGCCAGATGGTTCCCTTACCTGGAATCTCGGTCTTAATTCCGGCTTCCCTGATGTTGATGTCACATGGCTCAACGACTCCGTAACGGTTGTCAATCTTGAATTCCTGATCGTTTGCCCGCATCTCCTGTACATGAACAGAATCCAGTTGCAGGCTTGGGAGGATGGCTGCATTTTTTAGGTCCAGGGAAAAACTTTCAGGCAAGCCGCTTTCACTCAACTGGGCATGAACAACGAAAGGACTGATGACTATTGCAACAGCCAGGCCGATGATAAACCAACAGTTCAGGAAGAGTTTCATAGATTCAGTTTTTTAGTATCCCCCAAATGCTTTCAATATAATTATGACATTTCTACGTGTACATAACCCCTAATAGTTAGAATAGTTTCATGAAATTATTTCACTGTTCCCAGTTCTTTGGTTTCAGTCAGTCTATTTTGACATCGGTAATCAAAGATAGCATAATATATTCAGCCCTCCTACATGGTTTTACCCTCTTGCATCAAATGGCATACTAATGATTGATTACTAGCAATAAATGTACTCAATAATCAATTAACAATCAATAAATTTTAAGTTATAATGTAGAAAATTAACTTCGTATATTGACAAATTTGTCGTTCCTGGAATTCCATCTATTTCGAAAGAATGCTTTTCCGGGAAGGCAGGATCAGGAACCCTTCGTGTAATTTGTATCAATTCGTGTAATTCGTATTTTTCAGAAGAAAACCTCGGTCCGTATGTTCTCAGGCGCAAGGCCATAGCCCTCCAGGATGGTGGTGACCTGGTCGATCATATCTGAATTTCCACACAGGTAACAGATCGTATCCTGGGTGACGGAGATTTGCTGCAAATAATCCGTTACCCGGCCAAAGAAATCACCATCATCAAGCCTGGAGGTACAGACCAGGAAACGATCGGGATGAAAGGATTCGCGTCCATAAGCCTCATCTGCAAACCGTACTCCATGCAAGACCCTGTAATTCAGCTGGGGATATGATTTCACAAAGGAATGAAAGGGTGAAATCCCTGTTCCCGTTGCAATCATCATGATGGGTGCTCCCTGTTTGCTTCGCCCATCCAGCACAAAATAGCCTTTGGGACCTTCCACATCAATTTCCGAACCCTTGGGCAGATGCCTCAGATAACGTGAAAATTCGCCTTCGGGAATTTCCCTTACCAGGAAATCAAGGTAATCATCTGTGGTGGCGCTGAATATGGAATATTCGCGTCCTTTCAATTCATCGGGCATGCGCAAAACAACGTATTGCCCGGGTTCAAACTTTAAATCCTGCCTGTCAAGCCTTAAAATAAAAGTTTCAGGGGTTAAATTAATAATTTCTAAAACCGTATGCTTTCTTCGTTTCATCCTTTTTATAATTCAAATTCCAACTCCCACAATTGGTTGTTAACCCTTCACATGTCTTTCAGCATGATACGAGGAGCGAACCAACGGGCTGCTTTCAACAAACGAGAAACCGCGCTTGATCCCCTCAACCCGGTATTTTTCAAATACCTCGGGTCTGATATATTCCACTACGGGTAATAAATTCGAAGCTGGCTGAAGATATTGCCCGATGGTCAAAACCTTGCAACCGACAGCCCGTAGATCATCCATGGTCTGCAATACCTCCTCTTCCAATTCGCCCAAACCGACCATGATGCCTGATTTTGCAACAATCCCTGCTTCCGATATGATCGATATTACCTGTAAACTGCGATTGTAGCGGGCCGTACTGCGAACTTTTGGTGTCAGGCGCCGAACGGTTTCCATGTTGTGTGAAATAACATCGGGCCCTGCATCTATTATCTGCCCGATCAGTTCTGCGTGGGCATTCAGATCAGGAATCAGGGTTTCAATGCTTGTACCGGGATTCAATTCCTTGATTTTTCTGATCGTAGCAGCCCAAAATCCGGCGCCTCCATCGGCCAGGTCATCACGGGTGACAGAAGTAATTACGCAATGTTTCAATCCAAGGGTCTGAATGGTCTTGGCAAGGCGAAGAGGCTCCAGCCAATCCACCGGTTCAGGTACATCATTCTGGACAAAACAAAACCTGCAGTTGCGAGTACATTTATCGCCCAGGATCATAAAACTGGCTGTCCCGGCATTCCAGCACTCCCCCTTGTTGGGGCAATTTCCACTGGTACAGATGGTATTTAAATGATGGTCTGCAATCAAGCGCTTCACCTTCATATAGCTCTCACCTTTTGGCAATTGCGATTTCATCCAACGCGGCAGTGGCTCTCTTTCTGTCTTTAATAAAGTCATCCTTCAAAATTAAGTTCAAGCATACAAACAGAATTCAGGTATCGAAGTTCAAGCTCTATTAAATTCAATTCAGGAGTAATCATTTTTTAACCGTTTCATAAATAGAACCCCTTCCCTCAATCTTTGGATTTTCATAGGCTGATCTAGCGACCAATTCAAAAAGAATGAATAAAAAATCACCCATTTGTTTGGTCATTGGTTAATGCACCAGAGCAAGGGATAAATCAGGAACAAAACGATGAATTGTTCCCCTGTTTTGTTGATCGCAATGAATGATTTTCGTATATTTGATAGTCTCCACTTTTCTTGGTATAAAGGGTTAAAAAGACATCGGCATGAAAAAAATACTACTCAAAATAGTCTCCCTGTTATTGATTCTCTTTACAGGAATTTGTGGGTTCCTGTTTATATTCCAGGAAGAATTGATCTTCTTCCCTGAAAAGTTAGCGAAGAATTTTCAATTTCAATTTTCCCAGAATTTTCAGGAAATCAACATCCAGACACAAGACCAGAAAGTACTCAACGGGCTGCTGTTTAAATCAGACAGCTCGAAAGGATTGGTATTTTATTTACATGGCAATGCCGGTAGCCTGAGTACCTGGGGAGGAGCGGCCAAAACCTATACCGACTTACACTATGACGTGTTCATGCTGGATTACCGCGGGTTTGGAAAAAGCGAAGGCTCGATCAGCAGTCAGAAACAAATATTCTCGGATGTGCAAACTGCCTACAACGAAATGTTAAAACGGTATAAGGAAAACAAAATTATCGTCCTTGGCTATTCAATCGGAACGGGACTTGCAGCAAAACTGGCCTCCACCAATCACCCCAAATTACTGATTTTGCTGGCTCCTTATTATAGCCTGACAGATATCATGAAGCACCGGTATCCGATCCTCCCACCCTTTATTTTGAGATACAAATTCAATACCAGCCAGTTTATTAAAAACTGCAAGATGCCCATTGTGATTTTTCACGGCTTACAGGACAAAGTGATCTATTACGGTTCATCCTTAAAACTAAAAGAGTTGTTCAATAAACAAGACACCTTAATCACCCTCCTGGGCAAGGGACACAATGGGATGACCATCAACCCAGAATATAAACTGGAACTCTCAAAAGTATTAAGCAGAAATTAAAAATTCAAGCATTGACAACCATGGACAAGAGTATTTTTACTAACAAAACAGCCGTTCCAACCGATGCGCTCCTGAAAGATTCATTGGGCCAATTGGATGATTTATGGCAATCAATCCGCCAATACGTTCACTTGCAATATCCGCAAGCCACCGATGAGTGGAATTATTCGGGAGACAAATATGGCTGGAATTTCAGGATAAAGGACAAAAAGCGGGCCCTCATTTACCTTTTGCCCAGGGATCAATTCTTCAAGGTGGCCTTTGTATTTGGTCAAAAAGCAACCGATACCATCATGCAAAGTAAGGTTTCACAGAACATTAAATCAGAACTTGATTCAGCCAGGGTTTATGCCGAAGGCCGCGGAATCAGGATTGACATTCAAAACGATCAATTCATCAATGACATCAAAGAATTGATTGATATAAAGATCGCCCATTAAAAGTGGGTGCATAGGGCTTAAACCAATCAAAACCAACAATCAAAGTATAACTTTCATTTGAAGGATCACGATACCCCTTCCAAATGAATGTAAGATTGGACCCTCCGTTTTCTCACCAGTGCCCCAATAATGGAGGCCATGATACAAAATGCCCATCCACCGACAACGGGCAACCACCAGGGGTCAATCCAATAGGCGGTGTTAAAAAACGACATCACCAGGATAAATGCATTGATGATCAATGGAACAAACAGGATGCTGATGGGCTTGTACTTTACAATGAAGAAACAACAGATGGCATTGATGACGCTAAAAATGAAAAAGCCCAGCGAACCGTTCAATGTCTCAAGCTCAACCAGACCTTCCACAATCACCGATACATATACAATCACTTCTGCAACAACAGTCAGCAAAGTCCATCCTAAACTTTTAACGGCTGCTTTTGGTAAATTACCTGTAGGTTTCTTCATCAGTGGGTTGGTTAAAATTTCAGTAAAAGTTACGAAAAATCATCCTTAAAATCGGACTTTTCCCCTAAAAATATTTTGAAAAAGTGGTGAATGGCATTTACCCCTCCTACCAGGAAGGGCTAAATCCCTTGATCAGGATGCTGTGAAATGTTGGTTTTATTACCCATTACGGCTCCTGCAATGGAAGCGATGATACATAGCAAGGATCCGCCACAAACGGGAAGCCACAAGGCGCTCCTCATATAATCGGGTTCCATGACAAGCACAACAATGCCGAAGACATTCAATAAAAGGGGAACATACCAAATGCTCAGTGGGCTATGCCTGACAAGAAAGAAACAACAGAGGGCATTGACCAGACCAAAAATAAAAAGACATGTCGGGCCACTCACAATCTCCGGCTCAACCAAACCGTCAAGGACAACGGATACATACAAAGTAACCCCTGCAACAACGGCCATCATTGCCAATCCGAAGCTTTGTAGTGCCTCCTTTGATGAATTGGGTCTATGTGTTTCCATGATTCAGCAGATTGAATTACAGGATATAAGTTACGAAATAATTCAATCAAAAACAAATCAGTCAAGGCTTTAATTGAAGCTTTTCAATCCTGGCCAATGGATCTGCCCTCCAAGGGGTTTGATCCATCCCCAGACTACTGCCAGGGTATTGGCATCTGTAATGTATCTGTAATCTAACTGTAATGTATCTGTAATCTACAATACAGATACATTACAGTTAGATTACAGATACATTACAGATACCAAT
>DASXUZ010000101.1:0-14196 GCA_036504555.1 Prolixibacteraceae bacterium
ATGGTCCACAGCCTGGGGTGCGTGAAATTCATATCGATGATGAGGATGATGATGACATCCAGCCCATTCGCTTTACCCCCCTCAGCGATTCCAGCCCAAGACCGCCAATGCGCGAAATCCCCAAGCCTGATTTTATGGAGCCGGAGACGCATGAAAAAATGGTGGTAGGCGAAAAATACCACAAGGAACCTTCGCTCAACGATGCGATGGGTGAAAAGAAATCCATGGATTCAAAACTTACCAATGGCCGCATTACCAGTTTACGGGCAGCCATCGGATTGAACGACCGCTTTTTGTTTATCCGGGAGATTTTTGACAACAATTCAGAAAAGTACAACAAGGTGATCGAGCAATTGGATAAAATGGAACAGATCTCAGAAGCGGTTGAATACCTGAAAGCCAATCTGAGCATGCAAAAGAACGAGGCAAGCATGAAATTTGTTGATTTATTAAAACGTCGGTTCACACCATAGGAATATGAATATTCCTTTGCTGCTTGGCTTTAACCGTCGGCTGAAGCCAGACAGCCTGTCCCGATGAAAATCGGGAGCAAAGGATAGAGGTTCAGTAAAGGATAGTTTGGGTAAATAAATGAAAGATTCAGGAAACCTTATAAGAGTGATAGATGGGTAAATTATTTTTGGTTCCAACTCCGATCGGTAACCTGGAAGACATGACTTTCCGGGGAATACGCATTTTAAAAGAAGTAGATTTGATTTTGGCTGAAGACACCCGTACTTCGGCTAAACTGCTCAATCATTACGAAATCAAGAACAAACTGGTGTCGCATCACAAGTTCAATGAACACAAAACCGTGGAAATGATTGCCGCACAAATTGAAAATGGCAAGAATGTGGCCCTGATCTCCGATGCCGGGACTCCCGGGATCAGTGACCCTGGATTTTTACTGGTAAAGACCTGCCTGGAGAAAGAAATCGAAGTAGAATGTTTACCCGGGGCCACTGCCCTGATTCCGGCATTGGTCAATTCGGGATTCCCCACTGACCGTTTCACCTTTGAAGGATTTCTGCCTCAAAAGAAAGGCCGTCACAAGAAGATCAAAGAACTGCTGACAGAACCCAGAACGATGATTTTCTATGAATCGCCCTACCGGTTAATCAAAACCCTCGAACAATTGGCCGAGTTCCTGGGGCCTGATAGAAAGGCATCCGTTTCAAGGGAATTGTCCAAGTTTTTTGAAGAGAACCGAAGAGGGACATTGGCTGAATTAATCGAATACTTCAGCTCTAAAACCATCAAAGGTGAAATCGTGATCGTTTTGGAGGGCTATAAATCTGCCATAATAGAGGAAACAGAAGAATGAGGAAATATGAATTTCTCTTTTTTGACCTGGACAATACACTGTGGGATTTTACGGCCAACGCACGTGAAGCATTGAAGCTTGCCCTTGAAAATCTGAACCTCATCAGCCAGCTTGGTTCATTTGATGATTACTTTCAGTTCTATGAACAGATCAATGATTCGCTCTGGATCGATTACAGGGCCAAAAAAATTACCAAGCAAGCTTTAATTGTAGAGCGATTTTCAAGATCGCTCGAAGCTTTCCATGTGACCGGACAGGACTGGCAGGGCATCAACGGCCATTACCTCGAATGCATGGCCCTGCAGACCCAATTGTTCCCTGGCACCCTGGAAACACTTACTTACCTGAAAGCCAAAGGCTACCAGATGCATATTATCACCAATGGATTTACTGAAGTTCAACACGACAAGCTGAAGAACAGCGGTCTATCCGAATTCTTTGGCAGGATTTTTATTTCCGAAGAAATCCAATCTACTAAACCTCACCGTGAAATATTTGAACATGCATTAAAATCGAGTAATGCGCTGAAGAGAAAAAGCATCATGATCGGGGATTCATGGGAGATCGACATTTTAGGGGCTCAAGGTTTTGGAATGGATCAGATCATGTTTTTAAACAATGGCCAACACAAGGTACCTGAATCAATCCATTTTCATTTATCACAGTCAACTTCCTCTTTTTTAGAATTGAAACAGTCCCAGAAAACCTATTTCATCCAGGAAATCAAGGGCTTGCTTGAAATTTTATAGTGCATACTGATTATTTTCATGATCATCGTACCTGAGTGATCAGACCAAATTACAGGACCTCCTGTATTCAAATCCGTTTTGCACGTTTTGCACGTTTTGCACGATTTGCACGCCTGGTCGTTTTATTTGATCCAGTTCAATGGTCTGTTTTTTGAAATGGGTCAAGGAGAAAATACAAACCGTGCAAATCGTGCAAATCGTGCAAAGTGCTCATTAAGATTGGGTAATCTGGATTGCAGATTTCCAGCTACATTTGGGTTTAACCCGATGGATGAGCAGGTAAACTTGTTGTTGACAATATTTTATTACCAGGCGACCTCTCAGTTTATTTCAGCGCAACGCATTTTCTGTGAACAACCATTTACAGGAGAGATGGCTGTAATTCGTTATGGCCGGTGAGCTGAATGCATAGCCTTCCAACATTCTGGTTAACAATGCATCTAATCGTTAAATGATTAATTTTTTTGAATATAAATCCTTCCAGAATAATAAATAATACGATTGATTTTATTATCTTTATTTTATAAACAACAACTCATTCTTTACGTACAAAGGTGCAAAATGAGGTGAAGTTTTGGAAGGATTGAAAGAATAAATGAATACATGAATGAAACCTATGTTTAAATTTGATTGATTCAGATTACATAGATATCAGAAATTTGGAACATGACACTACCTGCAGCAAAGCAGTTGCCATGAACTGAAAGGAAAGCTCAAAATCTGAATGACGAATGCATATAAAGCGGGCTCACAGAAACATTCTAATTGAATTTCCAGAAATGCAAATTGAATCAGGTGGGATGTAGGCAGGAGGATTGAAGATTGAAAAATGGAAGTTTTAATTAGAGGTAAAAGCCCCTATAATAAATTGAGAGGCTATTTAATTAAAAACTTATTTTCATGAAAAAATTTACACTATTGCTTGCATTCTTTGCATTTAGTTTGCAGGTCCTGATGGCCCAAACCAAAGAGATCACAGGCACTGTAACTTCTGCTGAAGATGGAGGGTCGATCCCCGGAGTATCAGTTTCAGTCAAAGGAACGAGCATGGGAACGATCACCGACATGAATGGAACCTATAGCTTACGGGTTCCAGAATCGGCCCAAACCCTGGTATTTACTTTTGTAGGGATGGCCTCCCAGGAAGTTCCTATCGGGAACAAAACAATCATCAATGTGAAGATGGCCAACGAATCCATTTCAGTGGAAGAAGTCGTGGTCACTGCTTTGGGAATCTCCAAACAGAGAAAATCACTGGGATATGCAGTTCAGGATGTGAATGGGGATAAAATTAATGATGCAAAAACGGGCAACGTGCTTTCAGCCCTGACCGGGCGGGTGGCAGGTGTGAACATTACAAGTTCTGCCGGAGTCGCTGGGGCCTCTTCCTTTATCAACATTCGCGGACAAAACTCAATCTCGGGAAATAACCAGCCTCTTTTTGTGGTCGATGGAGTTCCCATCGACAACTCAATGAGTTATTCAGGAAATCCGGATGATGGAATCAACAACCTTACCAATGGGGTGGCTTATTCGAATCGTGCGATCGACCTGAACCCCGATGACATTGAAACGGTTTCAGTTTTAAAAGGTGGAGCAGCAACGGCCCTTTATGGATTAAGAGCCGGTAACGGGGTGGTGATGATTACCACCAAAAAGGGCGGTGGAGAAGGGAAAGTAGTCCTTAGTTTTAGTTCCTCGATCGCTTTCGATAAGGTCAATCAATTACCTAAAATGCAGTCGATGTATGCCCAGGGAAGTAATGGAGTATACGGGACCTCCACGACCAGCTCATGGGGCCCGAAAATTTCAGATTTACGCTTCGATGGCGCCACTGATTATCCCCGTGATAGAAATGGCCACCTGGTACTTTCCACTGATCCAACGGCTAGACAAGATTTATTGGCACATGCATACGACAATGTCGGGAATTTCTTTCGAACCGGTATAACAACCAATAACAACTTATCTATAACAGGGGGAAATAAAGATGCCAATTTTTTCATGTCCATCGGGAATTCTTCCAACCAGGGGATTGTTCCAAGGAATAAATTTGACAAAACTTCTATAAAATTAACGGGCGAGACTAACCTGGGCTCTAAGGTTAAAGTTTCAGCCAGTACCAATTACATTCGCTCTGGAGGTGATCGGTTACAACAAGGCTCCAATACTTCAGGGGTTATGCTTGGGCTCTTACGCCAAACTCCCACTTTTGACATGAACAACGGACATGGAAAAGACGGGTACAAGTTTAAAGATTCCTATGAGTATCCCGATGGCACTCCGCGCAGATATGCCACCTATGACAATCCCAACTGGACGGTGAATAAAAATGTGCTGACCGACAGGGTGGACCGGTTCATCAGTTATGCCTCGGTGACTTACAATCCATTCAGTTATCTGACCGTGAATTACAAGCTGGGTGATGACATTTATTTTGACCGGCGTTCAGGGCATACTGCTTTGATGTCAGCCAACATCCCGGATGGGCAGCAGGAAGAAGATCATCACTACAATAATGACCTCAACTCGGATTTGAGGATCACCTATACAAAGGATTTAATCACTGATCTTACTACCACTGTTACGGTGGGTCATAACATGTTTCAGAGCAATTATCAACAATTGTATTCTCAGGGGAACGGTTTTGTAGTTCCCGATTTCTACCATATTTCAAATACGTCTTCCCAGATCGTCCGGGAAATTACCCAGAAATTTCGCACCGCAGCATTTTATGCCGATTTGGAATTCGCGTATAAAAGCATGTTATACCTTGGCCTTACCGGTCGAAACGAATGGTCAACCACCTTGCCAAAAGCCAATAACAGCTTCTTCTTTCCCTCAGCCAGTCTGGGATTTATTTTCAGCGAATTACCCGCTTTAAAAGAAAATAAGATTCTGTCCTATGGTAAAGTAAGGGCCTCCTATGCTGAAATTGCGAATCATGCATCTCCCTATAGTACCCAAAATACCTTTACTTCAGCCACCATTTCTGATGGTTGGGCAACAGGAGGCTCCTTCCCGTTTAATGGAACAGCTGGATTTTCGCCCACCAACGTACTAGCAAATCCAACGATCAAACCAGAAAGCCTTTTGTCCCGGGAGGTTGGACTGGAGTTAAAATTCTTGCAAAACCGCATTAATCTTGATTTCACTTATTACAACAACCAAAACCGCGATTTATTAATCAGCGTTCCCATTGCCGGAAGTACAGGGTACGTCGCTACATATATGAATGCGGCAAAAATGGAAAATAAAGGCATCGAGATTACCGCAAGTGTAATACCAGTCAGGACACGGGATTTAAACTGGACTTTAACGGTGAACTTTACCCAGAATAAGAATAAAGTTTTATCACTGGCCGAAGGGGTTACAGATATTAGCTTGGGTGGATTTACCGGCAGCACCATCAATGTGGTGGCTGGTGAGGCCTATGGCAGTATGTTTAGTACCGGGTTCTACAAAGATGCCCAAGGCAATGTCATTATCAACGATGATCCCGCCAGTGCAGGATACGGATATCCGATTAAAAACGACATCACCAAATCGTTGGGTAAAATTGCTCCCGATTGGACCATGGGTATTGGCAATGACCTTTCATACAAGGGCGCCAGTTTGTCTTTTTTGTTTGATATCAAGCAAGGTGGTATTATGTGGAACGGGACCAAATCCAGGATGATCGGATTTGGTACGGCAAAAGTAACGGAAAACAGGGGCCAAAATGTCACTTTTGATGGCACTAAAGGACATATTGATGCCGTCAGTGGAGAAATAGTATCAACAGGTGCCAAGAACGACATTGTGGCTACCTATTCACAATACTACTATTCAAATATCGGCGGGGGAGCAAGCCCTGCACAAGAACAGTTTGTTGAAAAGACGAATTGGGTACGATTGCGTGAAGTAACCATTGCCTATGAGTTAGGTAAGGTGATCAAGAATACATTTATAAAACAATTGAGGGTCTATGCCACAGGTCGTAACCTATGGCTGGATACTCCATACGATGGGATTGACCCGGAAACCAACCTGTTTGGGGCAGACAATACACAAGGACTCGATTATTTTAATATGCCAAATACCAAGTCCTACGTATTTGGGGTAAAACTTGATTTTTAAACTTTTAAAATTTACAGAGATGAAAAAAATAATTATCCCCATACTATTGATCGTAGCGCTATTCAGCTCTTGCGATAAATGGATTGATCCCAATATAAACGTGGATCCGAATAATCCAACCGATGTGGCCATGGCCCAACTGGTAGCACCTATTGAAGCCAATTTAGCCTACATCGTCGGAGGAGAATTAGCCAGGTGGGATTGCGTATGGATGCAGCAAATTGCAGGGATACAGAGTCAATCGGCTGAAAATGACATTTACATTTATAATGAATCAGATGCCAACAATGCCTGGGGTTATAATCTCTATTCACCTGGCATGATCGATGCCAAAATCCTGATGAATAAAGCTGTCGTTCAGAAATCACCGCATTATGCCGGGATTGGTAAAATACTGATGGCCTACCAATTGGGAGTAACGACCGATCATTGGGGGGATATTCCTTATTCAGAGGCATTTAAAGGTACAGAGGGAAAATATAAACCAAAATATGATTCCCAGGAAAGTATCTACGATACCATCTTCTCTCTGCTCAATACAGCCATTGTAAACCTGGATGCGCCAACCAGTCTCTTTAGTCCAGATGCAGAAGATATTATATACCTGGGCGATTTGGCGAAATGGAAAATGACAGCCTATGCTTTGCTGGCACGCTATAACATGCACCTTGAAAAAAGGAGGGGGGCAACTGTTTACGCCAATGCATTGGCAGCTATAACCAATTCATACACAAGCAATGACGATGATTTAAAAGTTGTCTTTGGAACGGCCTATAACAATTCAAACCCCATCTACCAGTCTGAACAAGAACGCTCAGGATACTATTCGGCAAGCGCAACCTATATGGATATGCTTACGGCTGCGAATGACCCACGTAAAGCGGTTTATTTTAATGGAACACTTGGCTCAAAACCAGGTGAACCAAATGCGGATGCAGCCACCATTGGGACCAACTATGCTTCAGATGTTTCGCCGGTCTATTTAATGTCCTATGTTGAAGTTAAATTTATTGAAGCGGAAGCAAGTTTTAAGACAAACAATACGGCAAGGGCCGCCACCGCCTACAACGACGGGTTAAAAGCTTCTCTTCAGCGGGAGGGGGTTTATGATGACGCCTGGTATACAGCCCATACGGAAACGGCAGCAACCATTACCCTGGAAAAGATTATGGACCAAAAATACCTGAGTTCATTTTTAAGTATTGAAACCTGGACCGATTGGCGCCGGACAGGATTTCCTGTCTTAAAAGTAGCAACAGGAGCTGTGATTAATCAGATCCCCCGAAGATTGTTGTACCCACTTGATGATCGATTATACAATGGTGAAAATCAACCCACTGGTCTTACGCTTACTGACCGTGTGTGGTGGGATGTTGCCAATTAGGCAAATCACGTACAAATTGTAACGGATTCTTAAAAGGACAAATTCAAATAGTTTAAAGAGATGGTTCCAAGGCTGGCCTTGGAACCATCTCTTTTTTTTAAACAGGGATCCATTATTCAAACTATGCAGCCACTTCATTTAACAATACAATCCTTCAAGAAAAAATACTTTTGGCATCAAAATTACCGCGGGAATATCAAATAAAAATCAAACTCCCTGCAATGTGAATAAATCATTAAGGAATTATCGAGACAACTTTTAGAATTGAAATAAATAGCCCAACAGGTTTAATAAATTCGAACTTTTTAGTAGTTAATTCAACTTATTTGGAATAACAACAGGGGGACAAAACGTATTTCTTCAAATAATTCATCAATTAGTAACAATACTGCAATTTAGAAACATTCTTAATAGTCAGAATGAAACAATCAGGAGCTTCCTTCAATTCGTTAAAGATCAGATTGTTTATTATATCGACTATTATTTAAACCTGCCTTATAGTATTTTAATATTTGTTAACAGTGTTAAAATTTGTAATTATCTATTTTGCAGATCAACGATACTATTCACATTTTTTTAAATTTGTCTCCCAAATAAGTATTATCACATATCCGATTTTACTTATTGAAAAGGGGGGTCTCATATTATTCTGATAAAATTCCTGTGGAAATTTGATTTGGGGGAATCAAATTTTAAGTTGAAGGACTGCCGTAGGGGGGTTTTAAATAAGAGTGTACCTGCCTTATTTTTCATTAAAAAAATCGATGCTGTTTAATTTTAAATTATTTTACATGAAAAAAATCGCGTTATTGCTTGTATTCTTTGCAATTGGTTTGCAGGTCTTGATGGCCCAAACCAAGGAGATCACAGGGAAAGTAACCTCAGCCGAAGATGGAGGGGGAATTCCCGGAGTGACTATTTCGATTAAAGGGACAACATTGGGAACAATCACCGACCTCGATGGTGCATTCAAACTGAAAGTTCCCCAAGATGCCAAAACACTTATCTTCGCGTTTGTGAGTATGAAAACTCAGGAAATTGCAATTGGCAATCAGTCAGTTTTTAATGTGGTAATGACTTCAGATTTCGTTTCTGTTGATGAAGTCGTTGTTACTGCCTTCGGTATCAAAAGAAAACCCAAGGAAATGGGGGTTGCTACCGCCAAAGTAGAGAACGACCAATTGACTGAGGCTGGAGTTTCCAACGTCATGAACGGTATGGCAGCTAAAGTTTCGGGTTTGCAGATTAATACCATCAACAATGGTGTGAAACCTGAAACCAAGATTACCCTTCGTGGTAACCGTCACTTTCTGGCCACTAACCAGGCTTTAGTCGTTTTGGATGGAGTTCCTGTAAGTGCCACTTACCTGAATTCAATTAACCCCAACGACATTGAAAATGTCAACGTTTTGAAAGGTGCTTCTGCAGCTGCTTTGTATGGTAACGACGCATCGAACGGGGTATTAATTATCACTACCAAAAGAGGTGAAAAAGGAAAAACAGTCATCAAGATTAGTAACATCACTACTTTCGAACAGGTTTCCTATTTGCCTAACCTTCAAAAACGCTTTGGTGGAGGTTCAAGCGAAACAACTTCAAATTCTGACCCTAATTACACCATGTGGATTGGACCAGACCGTAACACGGACCCTTATACCTCTTACGAAAACCAAAACTTTGGTCCTGAATACAATGGACAAATGGTTATCTTAGGTGGAAAATTAGTGGATGGTTCTTACCAGATGGTTCCTTTCACTGGAATGGATAATAAAAGAGATTTCTTTCAAACAGGAGTTTCTTCACAAAATGACATTTCTATCAGCAGCGCTGATGCAAACAGTTCATTCTATCTTTCTGCTCAGGATGTTAGAACAACAGGTACAATCCTTGATGATACCAACAGCAGATCAGGTATTCGTATGGCAGCCAGCAAAAAATCAGGTATTTTTTCTGCCGATTACACCCTCAGCTTTACACAGACCAAAACCAGCCTATCGGGTGGTGACATGAACCAGGATCGTGGTGTATACTGGAATGTACTCAATACCCCTGCCCACGTTCCAATTACGGCTTACAAAGACATCGTGAACAATCCATTCGCAACATTGGATGGTTATTTCAATGCCTATTATCCTAACCCTTACTGGCAGATCAAACATTCACGTCAGAATGAAAAACGCAATGACATGTTGGGTTCTGTATTGTTGGCTTTGAAACCATTAAAATGGATGGAAATTTCTAACCGTACCGGTGTTACTTTCAATACCACCAACAATCATAACTACAAAGATGAAGCTATCTATAGTAGTTATTCACATTCTGATCCATGGAGCCAGGGCCACATGGGAGTCACTTCTCCCTATGCTGGAAATTCAAACGATCAGATGAGACAAACATTCATTGTGACAGATGACCTTTTGGCAACTTTTGACAAAACCATCGGTGATATTTCTGTAAAAGGAATCCTTGGAGGTTCAATGTATTCACAAAAATATGAAACCATCTATGATGCCGCCACTGCATTGGTAATTCCAGGGCTGTACAACGTCTCTAACCGTGTTGGTGAACCAGGCGTTTCACAAAGCACTCAGGAGCGCAACTCTTTGGGCGTATTTGCGGATGCAACTCTTGGTTTTAAATCCTTTGCCTTTGTTCACTTCTCAGCTCGTAATGACTGGGATTCAAGATTAACCAAAGAAAATCGTTCATTCTTTTATCCAGCCGTTGACGGAAGTCTTGTGCTGTCTGATATGATGCCATCGATCAAGAATTCTGTACTTTCATTCCTGAAAGTTAGAGGGGGCTGGTCAAAAACCGGACAAATTTCTCTGGACAGTTGGTATGGAACATTGCCATCTTATCCTGCAGCAACTGGATTTCCCTATGGAAGCAATGCAGGTTTTGCCCTGAGCACCCAATTGAGCAATCCATTGTTGAAACCTGAGCAAACCACAGAAATTGAAGCTGGTCTTGAAATGAGTTTCCTTGATAACAAGATTCATTTAGAAGGCAATGTCTACAAATCAAACACCTTAGACCAGACCATTCCTGCTACCATTTCTTCAACAACTGGATATTATTCAGCCTTGATCAATGCAGGTGAATTGGAAAACAAAGGGATTGAAATCGACTTGAAGTTCTCTCCTCTCGTTTCAATAGCAGGAGTCGAATGGAATGCAGGTTTGAACTATTCTTACATGACCAACAAAGTTCTTTCAATTTTACCAGGTTTGGATGAATTGGCAATTCCTAACAGTGCCGGAACTACCGCCTTTTCTTCTTATGCAGTTGTTGGCCAGGAATTTCCAGCCATTAAGGTAACAGACGTAAAAAGAACTCCAGAAGGAAACATCATCGTTGATGCAACCACCGGTCTTCCAGCTACTGAACCTTCACTGCAACATGTTGGACATGGTAACCCCAATCATATTTTAGGGATTAATTCCAATCTCCAGTTCAAAGGCTTCACTTTATCTGGAGTTGTTGAATACCGTGGTGGTAACGTGATTAATAACCGCGTTGGTAATGCACTTGACTTCACCGGTATCTCAGAACATTCAGCTTTAAACGGTCGTCAGTCATTTATCATCCCAGGATCAGTAATTGAAACTTCTCCTGGAGTCTATACACCCAATACAACGGCCTTGGTTCGTGAAGCTTCCCGTCAGTTCTGGGTAAATTCAGCCTATCATACGACCGATAGAGGTTTGGTTACAAGCGCTGCTTTCTGGAAATTGAGAGAAGTTGCCTTGACTTATGATATTCCGGTAAAAACTTTGTTTGGTGGAAATGTCATTAAGACTGCCCAGATTGGATTAGTTGGCAGAAACTTACTGATGTTGCGTCCTAAGGCGAATGTTTGGACAGATCCAGAGTTTAACAACTCTTCTGCTACCAGCAACGCTGTAGGTTACACTACTGAAGATCAGACTCCTCCAACCAGAACATATGGTTTTAGCGTTAAACTCTCTTTCTAAAAATATTAATTTAAATACGATGAATAAGAAAATATTTATACTATTAATTTCATTGGCACTTTTAGGAAGTTCATGCTCCGATTTTCTCACCGTTAACGAGGTAAATCCAAACAGTGCTTCTAAAGTTCCTGCAAAACTGATCCTGCCTGCTGCTATTAACAACATAGCACGCACAATGAACAACCCTGACAACAATGAATTTGTCTATTTATGGTATGGTCTGTGGAGTATCAGTTCTGGTTACTCTCAGCCTTCTGCACTTGTTCAGTATCGTCTGTTGAACAGTTCTTATCAGAATAACTTCCAAGAAAGTTACACCGCTGCTCAGAACTTTACCGAGATTGAAAAAGTGACTGATCCTAAAGAATTAGGATATAAAGCCATCGCTATGACCATGAAAGCCTATATCTTGCACACCATGGTTGACCTTTATGGTAACGTACCTTATTCTGAAGCTTTTAGAACTCAGGATGGTATCTTGAAACCAAAATATGATGATCAAAAGGCTATTTATGAAGATATCGTCTTGAAATTAGATGAAGCCATTAAAATCATTCAGGATCTTCCTGTTGATGCTACTGAAATTCCTGCTTCAAGCGATATCATCTTCCATGGCGACATGAACCTTTGGGCCAAATTTGCCAATACTATTAAATTAAGAATGCTGGTTCACCAATCAGGAATGACCGGTCGTGATGCTTATATCAAATCAGCCATCGCCACCACTGCATCTGTAGGTTACCTTGGCGCAGGCGAAGGTGCTCTTGCAAATCCTGGCTACCTGAACTCAGATGGTAAAATGAACCCATTCTATGCCAATTATTACAAAAATGATGGCACTAGCGTTGCTGATGGTATAACTTACCACAATGCCGGTAAAGCCGCTGTTGCTTTCTTAACTGACAATGCTGATCCACGTATTGGCCGTTTCTTCAACCCATATAGTGGAACAAGTTTTGCTGGAAATACCCTTGGTATCACTGATCCTGCTCCTTTAACGGCATCTAACACATCCAAATTAGGATACCAGGTTGGAGTGAAAGGCACCATGATCGGTACCTTTGACAAATCAGCTCCCATCCTGACCGATTTTGAAAGTCTTTTCATCCAGGCTGAAGCTGCACAAAGAGGCTATATCACCGGTTCAGCAAAAGATTTCTACAATGCAGCCATTACTCAATCATTTATTTACATGGGATTAACTGCTGCTGAAGCAACTACATTCCTTGGAACTGAAAAGAACGCGGTGAATTTCGATCTTGCTCCCAATAAAATCAATTTGATCCTGGCTCAGAAATGGGCTTCATTGAATGGGATTAATGCATTTGAAATCTGGACAGATTACAGAAGATCAGGCATTCCATCAACGCTAACTTTTTCTGCTGATCCAAACAGAGCCAATGCTGCACCTCCTGTACGCCTGTTGTATCCACAACGTGAAATATCAGTGAACAACGACAATGTGGTAGCAGTTGGAGAGATCGACGCCTTTACGTCTAAGATTTTCTGGCAGAACCGTTAATAACAAATTCATTACATTAAAATTTAGAGTATGAAAAATAGAATAACATTGATTATTACTTTCCTCGCCGCAATTTTCCTTTTGGGCTCTTGCCTGAAAGATGACGTAGGCGAATACTGGGCCGATGGAGTAGCCGGAAAAATGTACGCAACCATCGTCAAGGCTAATCTTCAACAATTGGCTTTGCAACCTGTAGCGGGAGATGTAAACTATAGTTTCCTTGTCAACATTGCTACCGATGCCTTACCTACGGAAGACATCACTGTGACCTTCAAGGTTGATCCAGATGCAGTTGCAGCCTATAATGCACCGAATATTAAATGGAATGCAGAAAACCCAACCAAGGCTCAAAGGACTATTTATTCAACATTTCCGAATGTGGAAATCCTGACCAAGAGCCTTGTGATCGCTAAGGGTACCCGCAATGCCACAGCCTCAGCCAAAGTTTGGGGTGCTGAATCACTCGATGCTTGTGCCAATTTCATCGCTGCCATTTCCATCGAATCAGCTACAACAACCTCTGGTGTAGATATTCCGGTTGGAGGAAACATGAAGAGTTATTTATTGGCCCTTCCAATTGCCAATCCTTATGCTGGTAATTACGAAGTGGTTCAAGCATATCGTATTCGTCCGGGAAATGCAACAGAACCTGTTGCTGCCGGTACAATCCAGGCATTTAATACCGTTGATTGTAAAACGGTTAAGAAAAACGGTTTCGGAAACTATTCAGCATACGATATTAGTATCGAGATCACCTCTCAGACTGTCGTAGTTGGTGGCGTAACTTGTTTCAAAGTAATTGCTATCCCGATGGATGCATCCGGCGTTGTGGTTGGTGACATGTTTACAACATGGACTGGCGATGCTGCATTAGCACCTGCTGACAAAACCATTAACTATTACAATCCTGTAACAAAGACTTTCGTATTGAATTGCTATTATAACAGCGCAGCCGGTAACCGGATCATGTACGAAATATTAAAGAGGAAATAATTATATTTGATTTTGTTAATTATCAGGCTAAATTTTAAGAAAGATTGAAATACATACTATTTTAATTTAGCCTGATATCACAAATTAAATGCCTTAAAAGAAATTAAATATGAAAAGAAAAAATTTGA
>DASXUZ010000102.1:0-7399 GCA_036504555.1 Prolixibacteraceae bacterium
AAATGAATTCACATTGAGATGAACCCGAAATGGGGTTCAAATACGTATAAGGATAGAATATTGACCAAGTTCATCGAAACAGTTGAAGCTTTGTAAGAAGCGTAACCTGGAGCTTTGAACTTGTAACTTGAAACTTTGAGCTATGATTAATTGCGAATTACTCGAAAAATACAACAATCCGGTACCTCGATATACCAGTTATCCGCCTGCCAATTTTTTCACCGAAGAATTTAGCCCGGGCAACTACCTCGATGCCGTCATCCAGTCGAATGAATGGAAGCCTCAGAATATTTCCATTTACATTCACATTCCCTTCTGTCTGAAAATGTGTTACTTCTGCGGATGTAATTCTTATGCATTGCGTCAGACTGAAGTAGTGGATGCCTATGTAAAGGCATTGATTCAGGAGATCAAAATGGTTACCTCCAGACTGGACAAAAGCCGCTTTGTATCGCAAATCCATTATGGTGGAGGTACCCCCAATGCCATTCCGGTGGAATACCTGCAGGAAATCAACGAATTGCTGTTTTCAACGTTTCAATTTATTCCTGATCCAGAAATTGCCATTGAGGTCAATCCTGCTTATCTTACTTTTGAGCAAATGACCGGGCTTAAAAAGGCTGGATTTAACCGCTTCAGTCTTGGAATCCAGGATTTCGACACGGAAGTTTTGGATGCGGTGAACCGCGATAAACCAGGTATGCCAGTTCATGAACTGATGGCCTTCCTGAAACAAGATTCGCCCCAGATTGCCGTTAACCTTGATTTCATTTATGGCTTGCCCAAGCAGACTGCAGTACATTTTAGCAAAACAATCCGTAAAGCCATTGAATTAAAACCAGACCGGCTGGTTACTTTTTCATATGCACATGTCCCATGGGTTAGCAAAATTCAGAAGAAACTTGAAAAGGTTGGACTACCTGCTGCTGACGAAAAAATCAAGATGTACGAAGCTGCCTATACTTTGCTTACTCAAAACGGTTACGATGCCATCGGGATGGATCACTATGCCAATCCCAATGATGAACTAACGATAGCAAGGCACAACAAACAATTACATCGAAACTTTCAGGGTTATTGCACCCGCCGCACGACCGGCCAGGTATATGCTTTCGGTGTAACTGGAATCAGTCAGCTGAGTGGAGTTTATGCTCAAAATACCAAATCAATCGACCAGTATATTTCAAAAATCAATCAGGGTGAGCTCACAACGATCAAAGGATATGCCCTTACTGATCAACAGGTAATCCTACGCGAAATCATCAACGAACTGATGTGCAATGAACAGATTATATGGAGCGAAATTGGGGACCGTCTAGGCTTCACTTCCGAAGAAATAAAGAAAAATACAACCTATAATCCAGAACTGCTTCAGCAATTTGAAAACGACGGAATTATAAGCCTTTCAGATGAAAAAATACAAATTACCCCTGAAGGACAATTATTTATCCGCACCGTCGCTGCATCACTTGATCCATTGACCCAGTCGGGACAAACTAACTTTTCCAAACCAGTTTAACAATGACAGAATCAATTAAAACCGAAGTCATTATTGTTGGTGCCGGATTGACCGGTCTGACCATGGCCTTTTATTTGAAGAAAGCCGGGATTGATTTTCGGATCATTGAAAAATCGGGGAAAACCGGAGGAGTAATTCAAACCATCATTGAAAAGGGTTTTGTATATGAAACCGGTCCCAATACAGGAGTTGTTTCGCATCCCGAAATGACTGAATTATTTGAAGATCTGGCGGGAAAATGCAGCCTGGAAATTGCTGATCCAAGTGCCAAAAGACGCCTGATCTGGAAAGATAATCAATGGAACGCCCTTCCTTCCGGGCTTTGGTCGGCCATCACAACTCCACTATTTACCTGGTACGATAAATTCAGGATTCTAGGCGAACCTTTCAGGGCAAAAGGAACCGATCCGAACGAAAAATTGGCAGAACTCGTCAAACGTCGTTTGGGGAAAAGTTACCTTGATTATGCGATAGATCCTTTTATTTCAGGAATTTATGCAGGAAATCCCAATGAATTGGTCACCCGTTATGCCCTTCCAAAACTATGGCAACTGGAACAAGACTACGGAAGTTTTATTCGGGGAACCATCAAAAAAGCCAAACTTCCCAAAAGTGAGCGAGATAAAAAAGCGACCCGTGAAGTCTTTTCTGTAAAAGGCGGATTAAGCCGCCTCATTGAAGCTTTAACCGAATCAATTGGACCAGAAAATATGATCCTTTCGGTTGAAAACACCTTGATCAAGCCTAGCGAAAACGGATTTCAGCTTCAAATTACCACTCCTGAACGTTTAATTTCAATGGAAACGACCAAGGTTGTTACCACCTGTGGAGGATATGCTTTAGCCGGTTTGTTACCGTTTTTAAATGAAGAGGAAATTGCCCCTTTCAACGACTTAAAATATGCCCCTGTTACACAGGTGTTGCTTGGATTTACCAAATGGAAAGGCATGTCCTTGAAAGCTTTTGGCGGATTGGTACCAGGAAAGGAAAAGAAAAATATTCTTGGTGTCCTATTTACCTCCTCGTTCTTTGAAGGCCGCGCCCCAAATGATGGAGCATTGTTATCGGTGTTTATGGGAGGTACCAAACGTCCTGATATCGCCGGGATGAATGATGTCGAGATTCAAGCACTTTTAAATAAAGACCTTCCGCGAATGCTTAGCGACCGAACCTTAAATCCGGACATGACCCGCATCCTGCGATATCCGAAAGCGATTCCTCAGTACACCGAAAGTACAGGAACCCGATACAAGATGATTGAACAACTACAACAAAAATACCCCGGGTTGATATTGGCAGGAAATATCCGCGACGGCATTGGCATGGCAGACCGTGTAAAACAAGGACGGACTATTGCAGAGGAATTAATTAAAAAATAAATAATTTCAGACCTGCCAGGTTTTTTAAACCTGGCAGGTCTGAATGAATAAAAAAGATGGTAAAACTTACAATAGACAATCGTACCATTGAGGTTCAAGCAGGCACCACAGTCTGGCAGGCAGCTCAATCAATTGACATCGACATCCCTACTATGTGTTTTTTGGAGGGAACCGAGCATTTTACCTCCTGTATGATTTGTCTTGTTAAGGATGCCAAAAATGGACGATTTTTTGCCTCTTGCTCCACTCCTGTTTCAGAGGGTCAAGTCATTATTTCCAACGATGAAGAGACCATTGAATCGCGTAAAGTTGCCCTTGAATTACTCCTTAGCGAACATGTGGGTGACTGCGAAGCGCCCTGCCAATTGGTTTGTCCGGCACACATGAATATTCCTCTGATGAACAGGCTGATTGCCAAAGGTGATTTTTCGAAAGCCCTTGAAGTGGTCAAGCGAGACATTGCCTTGCCTGCTATCCTGGGACTCATTTGCCCTGCACCCTGTGAGGCCGGATGCCGACGAAAACAAGTGGACGAAGCCGTATCCATTTGCTTGTTGAAAAGATTTGCTGCGGATGAAGACCTGAAGGGCGGGAAGCCCTTTCTACCTTTGATTGAACCATCATCGGGCAAAAAAATAGCCATCATTGGTGCTGGTCCCGCAGGATTGGCTGCCGCTTATTATCTGCAGATCAAAGGCCATCAGGCCATCATCTTTGACAGAAATGACAAGGTGGGGGGAGAATTACTCCAGATCGAACATGACCTGTTACCTGCTGAAATCATAGAGCAGGAAGTCGCACAAATCCTTGCAACAGGAGTTCAGATAAACCTGGGCGAATCGATTGACGAGTCCCGGTTTGCTCTTCTACAGGATGAATTTGACGTCCTGATAGTGGCCACCGGAACCATTCACGAAGGAAATTCTGCCTTCGGTCTAAAGCTTTCAAAAGCAGGAATTGATGCTAATAAATCCAGCTACCAGACTTCCAATCCGAAGGTATTTGCCATCGGAAACTCACTTCGTACATCCAAACTAGCCGTACGGTCGGTGGGTCAAGGCAAAGAAGTGGCCACAGTGATCGATACCTATTTTAAAACTGCTGAAATTAAAGGTTACCCGGAAAGATTCAATTCAAAGTTTGGGCGATTGGGTGAGATCGAATTTATTCAATATCAGAAAGATTCCGAAGCTGCTCCCCGGCAAAAGGCTGGGAAAGAAGGATTCACCCGCGATGCAGCCATTCGCGAAGCAAAACGATGTATGCATTGCGATTGTCGTAATCCAGAGACCTGTGTATTGCGCGAATTGTCTGATCGCTACCATGCGGTTCAGAAACGCTTCCAGAGCGATGAACGCCAGAATGTTGTGAAGTTCATTCACCGCGATGGCATTGTATACGAACCAGCAAAGTGCATCAAATGTGGCATCTGCGTTCGACTGACCAGGCAACATCAGGAAGAATTCGGCTTTACCTTTATCGGTCGTGGATTCGATGTTAAAGTAGGTGTTCCATTCAATGAAAGCATTCAGAAAGGGCTTGAAAAAACAGCAGCCATCGTGGCTAAAGCATGCCCAACAGGTGCGCTGGCAATGTTTGCGGAAGAAGAACAACTTTGAGAATTAGGTGAGTTCGATCTAAGGAACCAGACTCTTCATTGCCATTGACTGTTAACCCAAAGTGGGTACCGAAGTTATTGAAGTTATTGAAGTTATTGAAGTTATTGCAAGGGGTCAATTTTACGCATCACGCCTTGCTCCCTGCCCACAACGTTGGTTAATACGTGGTTAAACCCTCATTGGACTGATGCGAACCAAAATATACTACTTGCAATAACTTCA
The DNA here is from genome assembly GCA_036504555.1 of Prolixibacteraceae bacterium. Lineage (GTDB taxonomy): Bacteria > Bacteroidota > Bacteroidia > Bacteroidales > Prolixibacteraceae > Aquipluma. The sequence continues at coordinate 4,740 of DASXUZ010000102.1, forward strand.
ATATCTTCAATAACTTCAATAACTTTGATAAACCTATGTACTTCACTAAATACAAATTATCGGAATTGTCAGAGAACAGGGTGTCATTTCATCTGAACCATTAGAATAATAATTGCTGGAATTTCTTGTGTTCCCAAACGAACATTCCATCACCCTGTCAACTTCCAAAAATGACAGATGAAGTCATAGATTCAGAAGATACCAAATATCGGAATCTTCAGGCTCTAAATACTTTCATTTTTTCCATAATTTTTATAGCTTTGAAACATAGTCCATACAATTCAACCAATGAAGTTATTTCAACTATTAATTTTTCAGGTCTGTTATTTTATCTTTAGTTCAGCAACGGCTCAGTCCTCATGGCCCATCTTCCGCGGTAACCAGCAGCTCACTGGATCGACTTTGGCAAATATACCCGAGAAGCTGAAATTGTTGTCATCCTATCAAACCGGTGATGATATTAAAGCTTCGCCAGTTGTGTCAGGACAGACTATTTTCTGTGGATCGACTGATGGATCGATGTATGCCATTGGGATAGATGGTAAGCTGAAATGGAAATTTGTATCGGGAAATGCCATTGAGGCACCTGCTTTACTTCTGGACGGATCGGTTATATTCGGCTCATTGGATGGCTTGTTTTTCAGGTTAAACGAGAAAACGGGCAAGCAAATCTGGAAATACAAAACAGATAACCAAATCATGGGTTCGGCCAATTGGCTCAAAGTGGGTACCCAGATCCGATTGGTGGTTGGAAGTTATGATTATAATTTACATGCAGTAGGTTTTACCAAAGGCGACAGCATCTGGCAATACGAATCGGATAATTATATCAATGGTGCTCCGGCTATTTATGAAAAAAATGCCGTGTTTGGCGGCTGCGACGGCTTTGTACATTTGGTGAACATCGAAACCGGAAAGGTGTTTAAGAAAATCAAACTGGAAACCTATGTAGCTTCCTCGCCCGTCATTGATGGAAAATATGCTTTTGTGGGCGATTATGAGGGTCGTTTTTTCTGTATCGATCTGGAAGCAGGAAAATTAGCCTGGACCTATGATGGTGTGGAGAAAAACCTGCCCTTCATTGCCTCCCCTGCTTTGAGCGGCAACCTGATTGTAATCGGCAACCAGGACAAGTTTATCTACTGTTTTGATAAAAATACGGGGAAAGTGGTCTGGAAAGTAAAAACCAGCAACCGGGTGGAGTCCTCTTCTGTGATTGCCGCCGGAAAAGTAATCACTGGAACAATGGATGGGATGATTTATATTCATGACTTGAATACAGGAAAGGAACTGTGGAAATATGAGTTGGGAAGTCCCATTATTGGGAGTCCGGCGGTCGTTTCAGGAAAAATAGTGGTAGGTGCAGGTGACGGCAGAATATATATCTTTGGATAATCAGCCGCCAGTTGCAGATTAGAAGCAATAAAAGAAATAAACACATAGGCACATAGTCCACATAGTCCCGAGGCCTCGGGATAAACGATGTGTCTTATTTACCTATGTGTTTAATACTATAAAAAGATGAAAATTGCACACATCATTCCCGGCTCAGGCGGTAGTTTTTACTGCGGAAACTGCATGCGCGACAGCAAATATATCAGGGCGCTCAGAGACCTGGGGCACCAGGTAATTAAAGTGCCCTTGTATTTACCCATTTTCGAGGATGCCCACGATCTGGATGAAGTACCTGTATTTTATGGGGCTGTCAATCTTTACCTCAAACAACAATTCCCTATTTTCAGACACATGCCTTCGTTTGTCGAACATGCGCTTGACTCTAAAAGTGTGCTGCACATGGCAGCCCGGAAGGCAGGTTCAACCCGTGCAAAGGGTTTGGAGGAAATGACCATTTCGATGTTGCTAGGCGAAGAGGGAGCTCAAAAAGAGGAACTGGAACGCTTGGTCGATTGGCTGGCCAATGAGGCCAAACCTGATGTGGTGCACCTTTCCAATGCCTTGCTGCTGGGTCTGGCCAGACAAATCAAATTAAGATTGAATGTTCCGGTTATTTGCTCCCTTCAGGATGAAGATGTGTGGGTGGATGCAATGAGCGGTGAATACCCCAGGCAGGTTTGGGACCTGATGAGTGAGCGCGGCAGGGATGTCGATGTGTTTATTCCGGTCAGCGACTTTTATTCGGCAGAAATCAATCAACGCATGGTCATCCCGCAAGATAAAATGAAGACAGTCTATTTAGGGGTTGACACATCTGATTATTTCCCTAAACCCGTTACAGGCAAGGACCCTGTGATTGGCTATCTGTCGCGGATGTGTGAAGAAAACGGCCTGGCCATCCTGGTTGATGCCTTTATTTTACTCAGGAAGGACCCCGGGTATGCTGCGGTAAAACTTAAAATTACCGGCGGAAAAACAGGTGATGATCTTCATTTTATCAAAGAGCAAAAAAATAAAATATCGAAGGCTGGCCTGGAAAACGATGTCTTTTGGGTGGATGAATTTGAAGGTGAAGAACGACAGAAGTTCCTGGATACCGTTCGCCTGATTTCGGTTCCTGTGCTCAATGGCGAAGCTTTTGGCCTGTACCAACTCGAAGCCATGGCGGCAGGAATTCCCATGGTACAACCTGCCTTGGGGGCCTTCGCTGAGGTCATTGAAATCAGTGGCGGCGGGATCATTTATTCGCCCAATGAGCCCAGGCA
>DASXUZ010000103.1:0-17858 GCA_036504555.1 Prolixibacteraceae bacterium
CCTGATGGAAGAGGGTATTGAACGCGTCTATCTGATACTTTTCTGATACCCATCTGTAACCTTTCTGTATGGTGAGGTTACAGAAAGGTTACAGATGAGTTACACATGGGTTACAGATGACAATGACAGAAGGATGGGATCAAGGAAGGAGAATGCCAGTCTGCCGACCCCACGCCTCATACCCCATGCTCCACGCCCCATGCCCCATGCCTTTATCTCTCCCCCCGGCTTATTAGCTGTTACACGACAATACCAATACTTAAAGCTCAATCAAACACATGAGGAGTACAAAGTACAATATTTAAATAAAATGAGTATTGCCAGTTGTATCCATTTCTTATGATCCAATTCGGATACTTTGCCTGGAAGAAATATCCAGTTGTGACAGGATGCGGGCAAGTCAAAAAAAAAACATCCACCGGAATACCGATGGATGTTTTGATAGTAGGATGAAAAATGTTGATCCCTGAAAGCTTACTCAAGAATCAGTTTAAACATTTTCTGATCAAGTTTAATGAAATACATACCTGCAGGTTTGCCGCTCAAATCAAGGTTTACGATCATGTCGCTGGCAACCGTTTTAAGTACTTCCTGGCCTGAATGGTTATAAACAGTGATCATCGTTCCTGCCTTGGGGCTTTGGCTGAATTTCAGCTGTAATTTCCCTTTGGTCGGATTTGGATAGATCTGGAAGGAAGCTTCATTGGCTATTGAATTTACTCCAGTTGGAATTTTCACTTCAACCGTGAAGGTAGCTTTCACTTCTTTCCCGTTCGAAATACCAGTAACCACCAGGTCAGCTGTTCCATTGTTCAATTTTGAAAAACTCAAAGTCAAGATGTCCAATGCAATTTTGGTGGTAACAACCTGTGTATTGGTATTGGTAACGGTATAGCTGATTTCATCCAGGAAGTCGTAATCAGCAAAAATGGTTTTCAGATCAACAACCTGGTCTGAAGAGCCTTTGTCAACCGAATAGTTCTGAATTTTATTTAACAGGTAAGGAGCTTTATCGACCTGTTTAACCATCACAACAACCTGATCAACAACTGAATAATCCATACCATCGTTTACTTCCAGGTAGAAGGTGTATGATCGGTCGACATTCACATTGGGGGCTGTAAAGGTTGGGCTTTTAGCAGTTGTCGAGCTCAGGGCAATACTGGCTGGGCCTGTCCACAAATAAGTAGCAACCACTCCATCGGCATCGGTTCCTGAACCACTTAAAGTAACCGTTGCGCCTTCGTTGACCGATTGATCAACTCCTGCATTGGCAACAGGCACTTTGTTGACCTGTTTCACTTTAACGGCTACCTGATCGGCTGTTGAACTCACGGTGCCATAACCTACTACCAGTGAAAAGTTGTAAATTTTATCGGCAGTGATTTCAGGAGCTGTAAAGCTTGGATTTTTATCCGTGGCCGAGCTCAGGGTAATCCCGGCAGGGGCGATCCATCTGTAATTCAATACATTTCCATTGGGATCGACAGACATCGATGCATCGAGGGTAACCAATGCCAATTCTTTGACTGATTGATCATTTCCCGCATTGGCAATTGGAGAAACCATGACTGGCAAGGCTGAATCCTTGATTAAAATCACACTATCCAGGTAGAGCGTTTCGTTTGAAAGTGAATTCATCCACTGAAGTTTCTGCACAGTGGTTGGAACCATTTTGTCAAAGGTGACATGGAAAGTATACCAGGTTGGAATTACATTTACATTGTAATGCCATTCAGATCTGCCATCAGCTGATTCAGCATCCGTAGTGATACCATAACGGTTATAAGAGTTGGCTGGTGTGTCTTCAAAGTCAACAGCACAAGGGGTGCCATCGGCGCTGGCCCATGATTTAAATTTCAAGGTATAACCCACATTGGCTTCGGCAGACAATGGAGATTGGCTGTGTTGATAATGCCAGGCATCAGCTGATTTGGATACTTTCATAACGCAAACGCCATCTATTACTACAGGGGCAACCATACCTGCAGGAGCGGTATCAACCCAACCACCCCATGAGGTGAGGTCGGTATTAAAATTCCAGTTCTTGATCAGGTTATCGCTGCTGCTCCAAAGTGCTTTCTCATCCACCTGGCCAGTGATCACTACTGTGGCCATTGCTGTTTTCAATGATCCGTCCATGGTGACAGCTTTTACGGTTACTGTTCCATTGGTAACTCCCCTCACAAGCCCTGTAGGGCTGATCGTGGCAATTCCTTCTGGGCTTAACGACCAGTTCAGTTCCTGGTTGGTCACATTTTCAGGTTCAAAAGAGGCTGACAGTTGTAGTGCACCTCCGTCGGTTGTGATAGTACCTCCTGTGTTTAAAGTAATTTTATTGGCACGGATAGCCAATTCTGAATCTTTGATTAAAATAACGCTATCCAGGTAGATGGTCGCGTTTGAAAGTGAAGCCATCCACTGAACCTTCTGAATGGTAGTTGCAATCATTTTATCAAAGGTTACATGGAAAGTATACCAGGTGGGGGTCATATTGATCTTGTAACTCCATTCTGATTTTCCATCTGCTGATTCAGGATCGGTGGTTGTACCATAACGAGCATACTGATCTCCTCCGTTGGCAGGGGTAATGCTGGATCCACTTTCAAAATCAACTGCACAAGGCGTACCATCGACACTGGCCCATGATTTAAATTTCAAGGTATAACCAATATTGGCTTCCGCTGCCAATGGAGATTGACTGTGCTGATAATGCCAGTTTGCACCATCGCTGGCTTTGGAAACTTTCATAACGCAAACACCATCCTTTGAAACAGGTGCAAGCTGACCAGCTACACCACCATCAACCCAACCACCCCATGAGACCATGTCGGTATCAAAATTCCAGTTCTTGATCAGGTTGAACTTGTTGAAATAATCTTTTACTTGTTTGGTGATCACCACATCAACCGAAGCTGCTTTCATGGTTCCATCGGTTGCAACAGCCTTCACTGTGACAGTACCATTGGTCACTGCTGTAAGAAGCCCAGTTGAGCTGATGGTTGCCAATCCTTCTGGGCTTACCGACCACTTCATCTCTTTGAAAGTAGCATTGGCAGGCAAGGCAGTAGCGACCATCTGCAAGGTGCCCCCGTTTGTTGAAATGGTGCCTCCAGTGTTCAATGTAATTTTATCAATAAAAACAGGCATCTCTGAATCTTTGATCAGAAGCACGCTGTCCAGGGAGATCGTGGCCAGTGAGAGTGAATTCATCCATTGCAGTTTCTGGACTGTATTGGCAACCATTTTGTCAAAGACGACATGGTAGGTAAACCATGTTGGGGTGGTAGAAACCTTATAGTTCCATTCAGAAGCTCCACCTACATTGCCAGCATCGGTTGAGGTGCCATAACGCTTGTTACCGTTGGCGGCAATGTCCTCAAAGTCAACGATACAAGGGGTGCCATCTACATTGGCCCAGGATTTAAATTTCAAGGTATAGGCGACATTGGCTGCGGCCATCATTCCTGATTGATTGAATTGATAATGCCATCCAGCGCCATCAGTGGCTCTGTTAACTTTCATGACACAAACGCCGTTCACAATGGCAGGGGCTACCTGGCTATTGCCATCCACCCAATTGCTCCATGAGGTGAGGTTGGTATCAAAATTCCAGTTCTTGATCAGGTTATAACCATTCCAAACATCATTTTTATCAATGACTTGTCCACTGATCACCACATCCGTTGTTGCTGAGATCAAGGTTCCATCGGTAGCTACCGCCTTTACAGTGACAGTGCCATCGGCAACTCCTGTAACAACCCCGGCAGCACTAATGGTAGCAATTCCTGTACCATTGGTGACGGTCCAGGTCATGGTTTTTTTGTCAGCATTGGCAGGTTCAATAGTTGGAACCATCTGCAAGGTTCCATTGTCAGATGTAACTTTACCGCCAGTATTCAAGGTAATTTTTGTCGTATAAACGGGTAATGGTCCATCCTGGAAAGTCACTTTTCCAGCATCATTCATGTTGTTGTATGATTCATTGATAGCGCCCACATTGGCCCAAACACCCCTTCGAATGGTAAGTCCGGGATCGCGGTCAATAATCTGTACATCGAAACCGATGGTGTTGCTCTTTTTCACTTCAAACCCAACTTTATCCACCAGTTTTGTATAAGGAATAAAATACTCTCCAATGTAATTGTTACCGGTCACCAAAAATGCATAAGCAATGCCATCCGATTGAACGTTTTTGGTGCCATCGACTTTCCCTTGAGGAAAACCAGGTGCCACTTGAATATGACCTTTATTGTCTTTTGAGCCTAAGCCATCGGCCAGAACATCGTTCACATCGAAATAGATTTCTGGCTTATCATACTCCCAGTTGTTTCCGGCTGGGGTAACGGCATAATTGGGATAAAATACATCATCCGTTACTTTCAGCAGGATATAAACACCGTTATTATCCCACAAAGCCTGCCAGGTGGTTTGGCCTGAAGTACCTAAAGTAGGCAGTTCAGTTTTCAGCCGTTTATCAATGTTGTACACAGTGGCATTGGCCCAAACTGCGTCAACAACACCATCAATTTGGGGAGTTGCAGTGGCCTTTGCAATAACTCCAGTTGGCGCTTGTGCTGCCACCATGTTACAAAAGAGGAACGCGGTAAAACAAAAGCTGATTACTAAAAGGAAAGTTTTTTTCATACAGTTAAAATTTAGTTTTTTTAATCACAATTATTTATATTAGTTAAGCAAAAAAGAGCAAATTATGGATACCTCCGCATGTTTGATTTCTCTGTTCCATCTCTTATCCGGTCATAAAAGAATCTGTTTTTGAAATATTGAAGGTATGGCGGAGCAAGAATAAAGCAATGTTTTTAGGTATAACAAATTAAATACCAGATATATAGATACTAATTCACTGAACAGTAACAGAATTGTGTTGTAAAAACCTCGCAAGAAACGATCCTTCGGATTTACTTTTCTTAATTGGATGACTTCAAACAATGATTATGCTGATATATGATTTGAATCCTAAATTTCAACCCGGAATCGTCCTTCCCTAATACAAATTCAGTCACGTCTTTAGGGACTTTCTGAAAATAATTGTTCAAGAGTACAAAGAAAAAACGAATAAAAAAAAACAAAAATTTATTTTTATTCAGTACCTGCATTTTTTCGGATAACAGATAAAAATTCGGATCTTTGGGTAAGGTGATCCGGCTATGAAATTAAATGCAGTATAATCGCTGATTCATACGAACTTACTCTTTTATTTGTCGTATATAGGAATTATCATTTGCCAGCAATTACCATCCATGGGGAGTTTGAAAAGGAATTCCCCTTTGACTGATTGCAGACATTGTATTTTTCTTTTCTTTCATGCTCACCAACCCATTTCATTGAATGAGACCGAATTGCTCTGTGGATGTTCATTGAATAATTATTCCAATTAATTAATCTGATGGGAACAACGCAAATTGATCCAAAGATGGAGAACAATGAATTCTTTCAAACGGCTGAGTTTTTTATTCAGGTCATTGATAGCCTGCAAGACTATTCAATTTTCACCACCGACAAAGAACTGCGCATAAACAGTTGGAGTGCCGGCTCTTCAAAAATATTTGGGTATGAAACCGATGAAGTGATCGGTAAACATTGTGAAATTATCTTTACCGAGGAGGATAAAAAGAATGACGTCCCCCAATTGAAAATTGAGACTGCATTAAAGGAAGGAAGGGTGGCCGATAGTCGGTGGCATGTTTGTAAAGACGGCAGTCTGTTTTATGCCTATGGAGTGATTTTTCCAATCATCGGTAAAAGTGGCGAGTTGCTGGGATTTGTTAAAATACTCAGGGACCTGACCGAGAAACGGAAATCAGAGGAAGCAATCCAGAAATATATCAAAGAACTGCAGGAACTTAATACTCACAAGGATAACATATTGGCCATCCTCTCCCACGATTTAAGAAGCCCATTGGGTACCATTGTTGGTATTGCCGATTATTTAAAATCGGATCTTGACACGATGAGTTTAAGTGAGATCAGACACATGGTTGAAGTCCTGGATAAAGCATCCACTGAAGAATTAAACATGCTGGACTATTTACTGGAATGGGCAAGAATAAAATTTGCTACCGACATATTCTCTCCGGCTAAAATTGATCTGAGCAAATATATAAACAAGGTCTTTGATACCTTGAATGAAGTCGCTGCTCAAAATTCACTCACCCTGCATCAGAAGGTTGAAGAAAACACATGGGTGTTTGCAGATCAAAAAATGGTCATCTCCATCCTGCAAAACCTGGTATCAAATGCCATCAAACATTCGCGCAAAGGAGGAGAGATCACCATCTCAGCCAGTGAAAATGAGGCGATGATTCTAGTTCGGGTGAAAGATACCGGCATTGGGATGTCGAAAGAAAAACAGGAAATGCTTTTTAACCCTCAAATGAAAACGCTTTCAAAAGCAAGGGTAGAAGACAAAGGTGCAGGTATCGGCTTACTATTGTCAAAAGGTTTTGTAGAAAAAAATGGAGGGAAAATATGGGTTGAAAGTGCAGAAGATGAAGGCTCCTCCTTTTATTTTACATTACCGATCAACGAACCGATCAATCAAATGGAAAGCCCCGGGAAAAACGAGTTTGAAGAAAGCGCCTGAATTTGTATGTCCATCGGGTCCCGCGATTTAGCAATCGCGGTATCCTTCCAATCTTTCAATTTTAAAAACGAACAAGGCAAAATCCATGAGGTTTAGCACATTGGATGCTATTTACACAACCAACAATTACTAAGCGGGAGGCCTAATGGAATTTATGGAGTAAATTATTCTGGTGATTGACTTTAAATATCTACTTCGATGAACAAAATATTAAGCAAAACCGTAAATTTGTTTCAAATAAAAAAGACTTGACATGGAAAGCGAAGCAATGGTAGAAACCCAAATGATGATAAGAAGGCCAGTATCAGATGTATTTCAAGCATTTATTGATCCGGCTGTTACCACTAATTTTTGGTTTACAAAATCAAGCGGAAAATTGGAACTTGGAAAAACCATCAGGTGGGATTGGGAAATGTACCATGTTTCCACCCATGTATTTGTGAAAGAAATAATCACGGACAAGAAAATCTCAATCGAATGGGGTGATCCAAAAACAACCGTGGATTTTGAGTTGACCGCATTGACTGAAAACTCAACCTATGTCGTGATTCGAAATTATGGCTTTGATCAGAAAGGTGAACATTTAATAAAGGCCATAAAAGATAATACGGGTGGCTTTACAACTGTGCTTGACGGCTTAAAAGCCTATTTGGAATACAACATCAACTTGAATTTAATTGCCGACAAATTTCCCAGGTAAAGAAAAAATAGTTACATTTAGTAGGCAATTCAAACAACTGGAATTTGGAGCTAATCTATTCATTACCTTAAACTTGAAACAATAAATAAACCCATGAGCCATCAATACTACTTGAAATTAGCCGGTATTTTTATTTTTATATTTTTATATCAATTGTGCCAGCCTTCAACCGCGATAGCCCAAAATGCACCCACTGAAAATTTTAGATTTTTGGAACAAGACATCACCCGGATTCAGCAGGGATATAAAAATGGCAGCTATACCATCAAGGACTTGGTTCAATCCTATTTGGACAGAATCAGTGAGATCGATCAGAAAGGCCCAGCACTGCACTCCATTATCCAGCTAAATCCTGATGCCCTTCAGATTGCAGAAGCATTGGATAAAGAGTTGCGTCAGGGCAAAAGCAGGGGACCGCTTCATGGAATCCCAGTGTTGTTAAAAGACAATATTGATACCCACGATCAGATGGCTACAACAGGCGGCTCAAGGGCACTGATGAATTCTCACCCTTTAAAGGACAGCTATGTGGCACGTCAGTTGAAAGAAGCAGGGGCCATTATCATCGGAAAAGCCAATTTAAGTGAATGGGCCAATTTCAGGGGTCAGCTATCCACCAGTGGGTGGAGTGGCGTGGGTGGACAAACAAAAAACCCCTATGTTTTGAATCGGAATCCTTGTGGATCCAGCTCGGGTTCGGCTGTAGCCGTATCTGCCAACCTTACCATGCTGGCCATAGGCACTGAGACCGATGGCTCTATTGTCTGTCCTTCACAGACCAATGGCATTGTAGGAATCAAACCTACCGTGGGACTGGTAAGTCGGTCAGGGGTGATTCCTATCTCATTTACGCAGGATACCCCGGGACCCATGGCCCGCAGCGTCAGAGACGCCGCGATTTGTTTGGGTGTGCTGACTGGAATTGATCCTAGCGATGTAAAAACAGTGGCAAGCCAGGGAAAATACTACAACGATTACACCCAATTCCTGAAAGCAGATGGATTAAAGGGCAAGCGAATCGGGCTATACAAAGCACCATTGGGCAAAAATTACAAAGTCGATGCGCTAATGGCAGAGGCAGTTGATTTCATCAAAAGTCAGGGGGCTGAAGTCATTGATGTAAACGAACTGTCAAATGGGTCAGTTGACGGCTATGAAATGGAAATAATGTTGTATGAATACAAAGACGGATTGAACAAATATTTTCAATCGCTTGGACCTGGTGCCCCCATCAAAAGTGTCGAAGAACTGATTAAATTTAATCAATCAGACCCGATAGAATTGAAATATTTCAACCAAAAATTTCTGGAAATGGCCCAGGAGAAAGGAGATCTTACCCAAGGAGCCTATGTGGAAGCACTGGCTAAATTGATGAAAGGCAGCAGGGAAGAAGGAATTGACAAGGTTATGGATGAACTTAAACTGGATGCGATCATCGCTCCTACCGGCAGTCCTGCCTGGATAAGCGATTTGATCAATGGCGATAGTTTTCAAATCGGAAGTTCATCTCCTGCAGCTCAAGCTGGCTATCCAAGCATTACAGTCCCCATGGGTGCCATTGATGCCTTACCCGTTGGAATTTCCTTTTTCGGAAGAGCCTGGAGTGAGCCTCTTTTACTGGAAATCGCCTATGCCTATGAAAACGGGACCAAACGTCGTCAAGTCCCTCAATTCATTCCCTCGGAGTAAGTCGACAGTTGGTTTTTCTTTACAAAGCCATTGCAGAATCCATGCTATCGCAAGGCGGGTTGCATCTTTTGTTGCCATCGATCGATGATAGAACGTGGATAAACATTGATTGAACGAATGTTGTAGGTTCGGAACGGGATTTAGATCCCGGTGACCCGGGATCTAAATCCCGTGTTATCTCCACTTTCTCTACTTTCTCCACTTTCTCCATCCTATATTCAGTTTTTTGTATTCGCATTGATCGCTGCCTGCATTTATGAAAGTTAATCCAGTGGCATCAGCCTGCCATTTTCAGCCAGCCACTTGTCAAAGGATTTCAATTCAGGATTCAGCTCTTTTGACACCTTTACATCACGCGTACGGTTGCAAAGCTCATCAAAATCACGGTAAAACTGGAACATGTTCCCCAGGTCGTCGGCACCGGGGAAGCCCAGGCTGCGGTATTGGTCAGGAGTAATTTCATGGTAGGATACTTCCTTGCCCAATGCTTTTGAAAGGGCCCTGGCCATTTCGTCACAGGTGAGCTGATCGCCTGCAATCCCTACCCTTTTACCGATCAATTCCTTGCCCTTTTTAAATATTCCATAGGCGCATTTACCAATATCGTCAGCAGCGATTCCTGCCATTTTTTTATTTCCCATGGGGAAGGTGATGGCTAATTTGCCATCGGCGCCCTTCTTGGGTCCCATGCCAAAGTAGAGCATGTTTTCCCAATAATAGGAGGGCAATAAAAATGTGACAGGCAAACCGGCATCCAGGAAGTATTGATCAGATTCACCTTTGCCGTCAAAATGGGGAACTTTGTATTTACCATGCAGGGTAGGCATGCGGTTGTCATCCAGGGGAACATAGAGACGGGTGTCTTCAAGGGTCGACCAGATTACGTGTGTTAACCCGGCTTCTTTGGCTGCTTCAGCCATGTTCCTGGCTTCTTCCTTCTCTTTTTCGGGAGAAAAATGGGCCCAGAAAAAGGTGACAAAATAAGCGCCATAGGCACCCGTCAATGCCCGTTTGATACTTTGCAGGTCGTCGATCTCCCCAGCCACCACTTCGGCCCCCATGTGAGCGAGTTCCTTTGCCTTGTCTGAATTTGGATCTCTGGTTACTGCACGAACGGAAAATTCGCTGTTGGGGTCATTGAGAATGGCCCGGGCAAGCCCGCCTCCCTGGGAACCGGTTGCTCCGAAAACTACGATGATCTTTTTAGCAGTCATGATTTTTATTTTTTTCAATTACAATTCAATGAGAAAATAAATAAGCGTAGGTATAAATTTACGAAATATTGCTGATGCTTTGGTAAATTCACATGATTAATTCTTTTCTACTTTACTGAATATTAGACACTCCCCCTGCGCAACCTGCCATCAAGAATGAATCGGTGACATTCCTACGCATTCCTGGTAAGAATCCACCAGGATCGGCTCCTTCAGGCTTTTGGGTTGGGCTTGATGGGCAGCTTGGCCATCTTATCCACTTCTATGGAGGGAAAGCCGAATTCTTCGACCACCTTTCCCAGGATCAGGTAGATCCCGTTTCCACGAAAGGGATACTGTTTGAGCGAGGGAGGAAAGTGAACGGTATCGAAGAACTCGCCCGTTGAATCGATGAAGGTCCCAAAATGCATGATCTCTTTCCGGGTGGTCCATACATACTTGATGGTGACCATCCGGCCCACCATCCTGACCGTCTTCCCGATGTGCTGCATCAGGTCCCGGGCCTGTATCTCCCCCCTGAAAGGAGTTTCCAGCAGATCGAACATGCTGATGGTGATGGGAAAGCCCAGCAGCTCAATTTCATCATAGGCATCCGAGATGGTGGAATATTCGAGTACGGGCAGTTCAAACTTCTTGCGTTGAACGGGGAACATGCTGGCGGAACTTGCCTGTACGGGCGTTTTTTTCAGATACAGGTGTGACTCCCACAGCATGGCGCATTTGTTACCCCCAAAGCACCTGAAGGCCCCCAGGTGAATGAGAAGCAGCAATTGCTCCTTGGTAATGGGCAGCCGGTCAATGAAATCGACCAGTGACAGGTAGGGCCCATGACAATTGCGTTCATTGATCACCAGGTCGATCATGAGCGATTCAAGGTTCTGCACATGCACAAAGCCCATGTAAATGGTAGTGCCGATGATCCTGGTCGATTTCAGGCTACGGTTAATGCAGGGCAGTTCGATGGTCGCCCCCTGCCGCTGGGCTTCGTTGAAATAGACCCATTGATGGTAGAACCCTCCGAAGTTATTGATCACCGCTACCATGAATTCAAGTGGGTAATGAGCCTTTAAATAGAGGCTCTGGAAGCTTTCCACCGCGTAGGAGGCCGAATGAGCCTTGGAAAAAGAATACCCGGCAAATGACTCTATTTGCCGCCACACCTCGTGTGCCATTTCATCCGAGCGACCCAGCTGCCGGCAGTTGGCGTAGTACTTTTCTTCAATCTGCTTAAATTCCTTCAGTGAACGGTACTTGCCACTCATGGCGCGCCTGAGCACATCGGCTTCGGCCAGGTCCAGTCCTGCAAAATGGTGGGCCACCTTGATCACATCTTCCTGGTAGACCATCACCCCGTAGGTTTCCGAAAGCTGTTCTTTCATGATCGGGTGCAGGTACTCGAAATCATTCGGGTGATGAAACCGGCGGATATATTCCTTCATCATTCCTGACTTGGCAACCCCCGGCCGGATGATCGAGCTGGCTGCCACCAGGCTGATGTAATTGTCGCAGCTCAGCTTTTTTAAAAGACCCCGCATGGCAGGACTTTCAATGTAAAAGCAACCGATGGTTTCCCCGTTTTTCAGTTGCGACTTGACCTTTTCATCTTCAAAGAACCGATCCACCTGGTGGATGTCTATTTCCCGGCCCCCGTTTTCCTGGATGATATCCACGGCCTCTTTGATGTGACCGATTCCCCGCTGGCTCAGGATATCGAGTTTCTCAAATCCCATGTCTTCGGCTATGTACATATCCCAGTGGGTGGTAGGAAACCCTTTGGGAGGCAGATCGAGTGCCGTATAGTAAGTGATGGGCTCTTCGGTGACCAGGATTCCCCCGGCGTGAATGCTTCGGTGGTTGGGAAAATCCTGGATCTCTTTGCCAAGGGTGATGATACCCAGTACAACCTCATTCTTATTGTACGCGTTGCCGGGATCGTTGACCAGTAGATCAATCTCTTCCTTGGGCAATCCAAATACTTTTCCCAATTCCCTGAAGATCGATTTGTTCTTGAAGGTGGAGGTGGCCCCCAGCAGGACCGCATGATTCTTCCCATAGCGCTTAAAGATGTAGTCCTGCACCTGGTCACGGTCTTTCCACGAGAAGTCGATGTCAAAGTCGGGCGGACTGGTGCGTTTGGGATTCAGGAAACGTTCAAAATAGAGGTCCAGTTTGATGGGATCCACATCGGTGATTCTCAGACAATAGGCCACGATGCTGTTGGCCCCGCTTCCACGGCCTACATGGTAAAACCCCCTGGACATGCTGTAATGAATAATATCCCAGGCGATCAGGAAATAGGAGGAGAACCCCAGGCGGTCAATGATCCCCAGTTCATGTTTGATGCGCTTGAGCGCTTCAGGGTTGTTCTTCCCATAGCGGTACAACATTCCATCCAGGGCCAGTTTCTCCAGCAGCAGCTTGTCATCTTCCCTGGTCTGGCTGTAGGTCTTCTTGTTTTTGCTGACCTTGAAGTCAAAATCAATGGAGCACTGATCCAGTATCCACTGGGTATTTTCAATGATCTGTGGATGCTGATGAAAGATTTCAGCCAGGCGCCTTTCGGGAACCATCACCTGCCGCTGGTCGGCAAACTGGTCGGCACTGAGCATACTGAGCAGGGTACTGTGATCGATGGCCCGCAGGCACTTGTGGATCAACCATGACTTTTCATCCTGGAAGGTAACAGGTTGCCAGATGAGTAGCCGATCCTGGTAATGCCTGTATTCAGAGCTGAAGAGTTGGTTGACCTGCTGGGGCCTGATAGCTGCAAATTCATGGGCTGACAGTTCATCGGCTTTCTTCTGACCAAAGGGATAAACCATCAGTACCTGCTTAAAGTCAATGGCATCCAGGCTGTATGGCTGTTTATTCAGGTTGTGCCAGCTCAGGTATTCGTTGAGCTCACGCAAGCCTTCCCGGTTACGGGCAAGGCCTATAAAAAGCAACTCATCGCCGTTCCTGACTTCAAGCCCTGCAATGGGCCTGATGCCTTTCTGCTTGGCCTTTTGAACAAATTCAGGAATACCCATGGTGGTATTGATGTCGGTTAAGGCCATGGAAGAAATGCCTTTTTTCTCCGCCTCCTCCAGGAGCTGATCAATGCTCAGGGTGCCATACCGGAGACTGTAATAACTATGGGTATTGAAGTACATGGTGAACGAACTTAAGTTTATTTTAACTAGGCATGGGGCTTGGGGCGTGGAGAAGGGAGAAGGGAAGAAAGCTGGGGCGTGGAGCATGGATCTAAAGTTGAATGATTGATTCGCAAGTTTTTCACTTTCCCATTTCCTCCGTTCTCCCTTCTCCGTTCTCCAAGCTCCCCGCCCTCTTACCCGCCCCGCAACATCAGGCCTGAGGCCCTCAGAATTGAGTCACTGCCATAGTGAAGCCTGATCTTATCCATCGACAGGTAGAGCCGGATCTTTTTCTCATTGTTGTCGAACAAATCCAGTTGCTGCACCCCGCTAACCAATCCGCCAAATTTCACCCCGACGAGCCGGATCATCATGCGTCTTTCATACAGGCGTTTGAATAATTCCCTGACCGTTGCAATCATGACATGATCGAGCGATGTATAGGCAATCTTCTTTTGCACCGTGTGGGTATCGAAGTTGGCATACCTTATTTTGACCGTTACCACCGAGGCCAGTTTCTCTTTCTTCCGAAGTTTAAAGCATAGCTTTTCGACCATTGAACTGAGCAGCTGGTTGAGCATCAGCACATCAATGGTGTCGGTTTCAAAAGTCCGTTCCTTGCTGATGGATTTTTCTTCACTGTAAGGAACAACGGGGCTGAAGTCGATTCCATGGGCCTTTCTCCAGATGTCAATGCCTGATTTGCCCAGTACGCTCTCCATCATCTCAAGGGGAATGAAACTGAGGTTCTGGATCGTTGAAACCCCCATTGACCGCAGAAGCTGGTAGGTTTTAGCCCCCACCATGGGAATCCTCTTGATGGAAAGCGGGTTTAAAAATGCCTGGATGGAATTATTCTCTACCTGCTTTTCTCCGTTTGGCTTGGCTTCCCCGGTTGCAATCTTGCTGACTGTCTTGTTGGCCGACAGGCCAAAAGAGATAGGCAAACCAGTTTCACGGATAATGGATTGGCGCAGTTCATGGGTCCATTTGGCGGCCCCCCAGAAACGGTCAATGCCTGTAATATCGAGGTAATGTTCGTCAATCGAGGCCTTTTCATACACCGGGGCTTTGGCGGCAATGACATCGGTTACCAGGCGCGAATACTTGGTGTACTGATCCATGTCGCCCCTGATCACGGCCGCATCCCGGCACAGGTTCAGGGCCATTTTCATGGGCATGGCCGAATGCACGCCATAGCGCCTGGCTTCATAACTGCAACTGGCCACCACCCCCCGGTCGGAAAGGCCACCAATGATAACGGGCTTACCGATCAGGGCGGTATTGCCCAGCCTTTCCACCGATACAAAAAAAGTGTCTAAATCCATGTGTACAATGGTTCTGTCCTGAAAGTTCATTTGATTCCTCCTTCCCTTTTTAAATTCTAAATATTGAGCCTATTGCTTTGAAAAGTTTAAAGTTTCAGGTTTAAAGTTTAAAGTTGCGTGCCGATCTGGATGCAACTTCACCCCGAGTGCTCGGATTGGCGTTAACTTCGTTTCTGGTGGAATTGCAAATCATACAGGTCAATAAAAGCTTTTTAGAAAACCTTACTTTTCTATTAAAACCTTAGTAACCCGACAATTACCCCAGAGCCCAAGCTTATTTACCTTATAATTCTATTCTCATAAGGTAAATAAGGTTAGGGACTTATGGTTTACCTTTGTTACTAAGGTTTTTTGAAAAAACCATCCACACATTAATTTTCAAGAACGTTTCCCTATCAGAATTGAAGTTAACGCCAATCCGAGTCCTCGGGGAAAGTTAAAGGATCTATTGCTATTGATCGGCACGCAACCTTAAACTTTGAACTTTGAACTTTGAACTTTAAACCATCTCAATATTTTTTTAAATAATTGTACAAGAATAAAAAATGCGTATATTTGACTATTAAAATGTCAAAATTAATGGTTTTAATATAGTCTATTTTCTAATACCATTTACACCTATGTACCTCTCAACGAACATTAAATTTTTAAGGAAAAGGAAAAGGCTCACGCAATCTGATCTGGGTGAAGCACTTAATATCCCCCGATCGAGCATCAACAACTACGAGAATAATTTAACCATCCCTCCTGTTCATGTGCTGATCGGTCTTTCTGACTTTTTCCATGTCTCCATTGACACTTTGTTGCGCGTTGATTTGCCGGCTTTACGCGAAAGCCAGGTGTACCAGGTGCTGCATGGATCGGATGTATTTGTCAAGGGAAATGAAATGAGGGTCTTGGCCACCACCGTTGATTCGACCAACAAGGACAACATCGAACTGGTATCCATCAAGGCAAAGGCTGGCTATACCACCGGTTATTTTGACCCTGAGTACATCTCGAACCTGCCTGTATTTAACCTGCCCTTCCTGTCACAGGACAAAAAATACCGCACCTTCCAGATTTCAGGAGATTCCATGTTGCCCTTGAAGGACAAAACCCTGGTGGTGGGAGAATTTGTACAGGACTTCGATGCGGTCAAAGATGATCAGCTGTACATCGTGCTGACCTTAAACGAAGGAATCGTTTTCAAGAAAGTAAAGAATGAATTGCTCAAGAATGGCTCCTTGCGCATGATCTCCACCAACCCCGAGTACCACCCTTATGACCTCTCGGTGCTTGACATCCGGGAGATCTGGAAATTTGTACTCTATATGAGTGATGAGATTCCCGAAGTGTTGGATAACAGCCAGGCACAAATCCATAACAACCTGGAACAGATCAAGTCTGAATTACGCGATATCAGGGAGCGCATGGGGAATGAACGGAATTCAAGCTTTCAATAGAAGATGATCAAAGCGTCATTGATAATGGAGATAATGGAACTGTAAACCTATTTTCGTAAGGAAGTCTATCCGATTTGGATACCCAGACAATGACACAAATGACAAATTGACAATTTGTCATTTGTGTCATTGTTGTTAGAATTTAAAATGAATGAGTGTGTGTATTACTGATCCGATGACTTCGAATCATCAGATCAGTCGCTCAGGATAAATCGACACCCTTTGTTTTCCGTGAACGCGCAGAACTTGAAATGGGAATATTTTTATGTTTGCCCGGCTGTTTCTCTTTGGTTGTTTGAATAACCGATTCGCCTAAAACAGCTTGAATCCTGGCCAGTGTATTGATGGTAAAATTGTGGGTACCACTCATCCATTTGCTGATTTCGCTTTCATTTTTGCCCAATAACAGGGCCAGATCTTTTTGCTCTTTTCCTTGTTTTGCAAGGATTTCATGAATGCGATCCACAATATCAAAAGATTGTTTTACAAAAATGTCGATATCTTTTGGTATTTTATTTCTTCTCTCTTCGAGTCTTTTATTTTTCATCATTTTTTCTTTTTCAGATGAAATGTAAGGTTTCCAAATAACTGTTTTTCAAAAATACTTAATTCTCCCTTTCGAACTTTGTCTTTGATGTGATGGTCAACTTCCTGCAAAAGTTCTACACAACTACGGAGAAAATTATCTTCATTGTATGTTTTTGTAATTTTAACTCCTCCATTCCCCAGAATTACAACATGGTCTGATAAACGGATGACGTATAAACGTAAAGACGCTGTTTCAATCGGGATTGCCCAAACATCATCACTTCTCTTGCCTTCAGGGCGAAAATAACGTTCGAGCGCTCCGCGTTTTCCTATTTCTTCAATCCATTTAATAATTATATCAATGTCTTTATCATATCTACACCCTTCTGGGAATTGGTCAAGAAATTTATCCACCTCGGTTTCTTCGTCCTGGAATTGGAACCTGAGTGTATAAAAATTTACTTTATCATGTTCCTCAAAAAGTTCTATTTCAATTTTTGACTTCACTTATAAGTTAACTGCAAATTAAAACTAAAACGTTCAAATATCCAAGTAATGATATATTAGTTTTCAATTTTAAAGCAAAAATAAAATATTAAAGTACCTTTTCTCTCCTGAGGTTTTTATAAACTTCGTTTGCCAAATTTGTACCCCAGGCCGAGTTCAACATCCATATCACGGGCGTTGCCACTTCCCCCATCGTTGTATTCCTGTCTGGATGAAAGGTACCCCGCACTGGCAGATACAAACAAGCGCTTGGACATGTGGTAAACCAAAGCCCCGGTGATGTTCATTCCCAGGCCTTCGCCGGTATAAACCTCTTCATCATCTACCGTCAGGTATGCGGTGGCAAAACCGATAGAAGGGGTCAGGTCAAAACGTAATTTCCTGGCTAGGGGCACTGAAATTACCGGCCCAAGCGTAAAAGCATCCAAATCCCAGTACATGAGCCTGGATGAATGTCCCACCACGTCATATTGACTGGTACGCGATGCAAAGCTGACCCCTATTCCTCTGGTAAACCAGTATCCCATCGTCATTTTGCTGCTGAATCCAACCATTTCCATCCCCGGATAGTTACTGACCGGCACCTTGGATGCAAATTCTTCCTTTGCAAAGGAGAGTCCCATACTGAATTCCAGATATCCCCTGTGTTCAAATGGATGTGGAGCAACATTTTTCTCCTTCAGATAGGAATAATCCTGTAAGCTTCCAC
>DASXUZ010000104.1:0-4286 GCA_036504555.1 Prolixibacteraceae bacterium
AAGTAACCACTCAAATTAATCCATCGGAACGCATTTCTGTAGATCCTTTTTTAAAGATCTATGCCAAAATAGGCATATTACATGAGACAGCAGATATTGAATCGCTTCAAAACCTGTGAACTGTATAACACTTCTTTCGAATTGTATAACATTTACAGACTATCCGCGTATCATCTTTACCTTGTGAAAATTCATTCACCATTCAAACTTAAAGCCATGAATGACGCTGAAAAGGAAACAAACCAAACTGTAGAAAAAGGAGAACTGAAACAGAAATTTGCACTCTTGACAGACGATTACCAATTGCTTGATGAAGGTCAGCATGAGCAAAGGATGGGAAGGCTGGAACTCAAACTAGGCAAAACAAAGGAAGAAGTTCACAAGCTTTACCAGGGGATTTAATTCCAAGGCCTTTCTTCAATTAACGATTCCTCTCCTTGAAATGAGCAATTCCTTACTTCGGTAAAAACAGTTCACTTTTCCCAATGTGCTGTTATTTCCACTGGTTCATACCATACCTTCCTACATAAAGTCCTGCAGGATTTGCAATTCAATCGTTGGCCTGTCAGGACAATCGATCAAACCGGGCAGGTTAAACTAAGAATAGACTACTTGCCCATTTCCCTCCTATAAATCAATCAGCCCTTAGGGTTAAATTATTCTTTCAATACCTGTGAATTCTGTAACTCTTCCCTGAGTATGTGTAACATTTACAGGACATGAAAGCATCATCTTTGCAAAGGAAATATTCTCTCACAACTCAAATAAAAAAATAATGGTAACAAATGCAGCGAATGAAACATGGAATGTTGAGAAAGAAGAACTCAAGAAACGATTTGCCATTTTAACTGATCATGATCTGCTACTTGAAGAAAGCAAGAATCAAGAGATGTTGAAAAGGTTACAGGCAAAGCTGGGAAAGACAAAAGAAGAATTGCATAAACTCCTTTCCGAACTTTTATTCACTTCCTATTTTGGCAATAAACCCGAATAGCAAAATTGTCGATTGACGAAACTCACAATATCTAATCAGCCGGCAACCCCAGGTTACCGGCTGAATGAGAAAAATCAAATAAATAATAAAAACAAACACTAATATTATATTGTTATGAAAAACATTTTACATTTATTTATTCTCTCTGTGGCCATGTTTACTATTCCGATGGTCAGTTTCGGACAGGCTCCCAGTTTGGGGACAGCAGCAGATTTTGTACTCTTTTCTACCGATGGGGCTGTCAGCAACACCGGCATTTCACACATTACCGGTAATGTAGGAACCAACAATGGATCCAGCACTGCTTTTGGCAATGTGGATGGGGTGATGCATGACAATGACCTCGCAACTGCGAAGGCAGCAGCCGATTTACTCGTTGCCTACAATCAGCTCAACAGTACCATTCCAAATTTCTTTCCTGCCTCATTGCTTGGAAACGGGGCCACCCTGATTGCAGGTGTGTATTCCATATCCAGCACTGCCACCCTAAACTTAGATCTTACTCTGGATGCAAAGGGAAACTCGAATGCTGTCTTTATTTTTCAGATAAATGGTGCATTTTCCACCAACGCTTCCTCCAATATCAAGTTGGTAAACGGGGCATTGGCCTGTAATGTATTCTGGAAAGTAGAAGGCTTGGTTGACATGGCTTCAGGAACGATCATGAGGGGAACCATTATTGCCAACAACGCTGCCATTATCATGAATACTGGTACCACCCTTGAAGGCCGGGCATTAACAACTGCCGGCGCTATTACTGTTGACGGCGTGCTGGCCTATACACCCATCGGTTGCGGAAGTAGTGTTCTTACAGGCCCCGTGTCTCCTGATCTGGGTTCAACCCAATGTTATGCCTTGTTTTCATCTGACGGACAGGTTACAAACACAGGTATTACTACTGTGAGCGGTGATGTTGGTACCAATGTCGGTTTAACTACCGGATTCAATCAACTGTTAGTATCGGGTACTATTCATCCAATTCCGGATGCTTCAACGGCCAAATGTGCAGTTGATTTGGAGAATGTATATAAATACCTGGACAAACTTCCCAGCGATATTGAATTGTTGTATCCTGTTCAATTTGGAAACGACCTGGTTCTTACTCCCCATACTTACCTGATGAATGCTGCAGCAGTGCTTACTGGATCAGTTTATCTCAATGCACAAAGTAATCCAAATGCAGTATTTGTAATCCAGATCAATGGCGCCCTTTCGACAAGCACGTATGCAAAAGTTATTTTGATGAACGGTGCACAGGCAAAAAACGTGTTCTGGAAGATTGAAGGTGCCGTGAGCATCAACAACTACTCTGAATTCGTAGGAACGATCGTCTGTCATGATGGTGCTTTGGGTGCTTTCAATACAGGTGTTACCCTGGATGGCAGAGCCCTTACAACAATGGGTTCTTTGACCACCAATGCAGTAACGACCACCATGGTTTCCACCTGCACACAAACAGGTATTAATACGGCTAATTCAGCAAATAAAACAGTGAACATCTACCCGAACCCCTTCACCTCTTCCATCAATATCATGATCAACGAGGTGTCGCAAATTAAAAACTGTGAAGTATTGATATATAACATCCTGGGCAAACAAGTAATTCATCGGATAATCACAAAACCATTTACCACGCTGGCTACTGGAAATCTTCCTTCTGGAATTTATTTCTACCAGGTGAACGGAGATAACAAAATCATTCAATCAGGCAAAATGATTTCGAATAAGTAATAAGGCGATTTTTAAATGTGAAAAGTCCACTGTTCCGAACTCCATAGGAATGGTGGGCTTTTTATTTGCAGTCAAATGATTCCATCCCCCTTGCTTGATCCTGAGTTTATTTAATATCCCCATCAAAAGCCAAATTAACAGCCCATTTCAATTCTCATGGTAGCAATCTCAGGGTAAGAGTAAAACTGGAACCATTCACCTTGTGAATGCATCACCTCAAATGTTGATTTCAAAAGACTTCCCCAATTAATCCATCATCAACCAAATACTCTTGACGGGATACTTCCCTGACTTATTTCTTAACAATGGTTGGATCTACTTTGACTTGCTGAATAAGTACCCTAAAAGTACGATAACTGTGCTCAGTTTGGAATTTTAGTAATTCAACCCTGCTCATACTGATCAAATCATGTGGGCATGGTACGTCAAATCGGGATCATCAAAACAAATGTCGTGTAACTGATAATGTGACGATCCAAGAATCAGGAACGTCGTTCAAGGTGTAATGCCGATCCCGAGCAATCGTATGGACCTTCACCTCAATTCTGATGGGCAAAAGTTCTTGAAATATGAATGCGAGGATGTTTTTTTAAAGAACCTTACTTTTCCTTTAACACCTTAGTAACTAGACATTCACTCCAGAACCCAACCTTATTTACTTTATAGATTATAAAATTCTATTTCCATAAGGTAAATAAGGTTGGGTTCTAGAGTGAATATCTAGTTACTAAGGTGTTAAAAGAATAATAAGGTTCATTTTAAAGCTATTTTGACCTGGGATGACGCTCTGAAGGTAAATTGTCACAAGGAAGATGCGTCATAATAATCGTATCACAACACAATAGCTGCTTGTTACTTGCGCTTGAAGCACCTAGCTTGCCGAAGATACCGCAGTTTATGCAGAGCTGCGGTATCTTCGGTATCTTCGGAAAAGGGAATGAACTACGGTAAGAGTATATCGTACTCTGATCTGTGCCTGCTTCAAGGCAATGCCAATGGATCAATGTACTATTTCGTTTGTCATTAATGAATGGTATTCTCCATCATTCGGACAATCCTCATGGCTCATTGTTGATTACATCAAATGTCAATCAACAAAAAAGCCTCAGGTTACTGAAGCTTTTTTATAGGGTGTGTTCCGTTAAATCCGGGAAATCCTGCCTGATGGGTTGGGATACCAGGTATCTATTTTATACTATTCTTGTTATTTTTTACCCGTATAATACTTCATCGCTTCGGGCATAAATTGTTGGATCTTTCTAATTCTTGTTTCATTGGAAGGGTGAGTACTCAGGAATTCAGGCTGGCTGGCTCCTCCCGCTTTTGCCATCCGTTCCCAGAAAGGAAGTGCCTCCCGGGGGTCATAACCGGCCATGGCGGCAAAGATCAATCCAAACTTGTCAGCTTCGGTTTCCTGTTGACGTGAAAATGGCAACATCGCTCCCACCGTTGTGCCGATACCATAAGAAGTCATAAACAAATCTTTTGTTTGCTGTGGCTTTTGGGATAAAGCGACCTCCAGGGCAGCTCCGCCCAATTGCTGAACCATGGCCTGACTCAT
>DASXUZ010000105.1:0-8616 GCA_036504555.1 Prolixibacteraceae bacterium
AGCTACGGGAGTAAATCTATTTTAGACTGAATCGGACTATGAGGACTGGTTTCCCAAATTGTTTTCATATTATCCTATTGATCGTATCAAATGTAGTAATGTATTACTAAATATAAAAATGAAGTTTTTAATTATTCTAAAAGGATGAATTGAGAGATAAGAGTAATTTATTTGAGAGTATTTACATGAAATATGCCTATTTGATATTTCATTTTGTTCCTTATATTATCCCAATATTCAATTAGTTATGAATTAAGAAATCAAAAATTGAACTTACTAAAGAACCGATTGGTAATTTGGTGGACACAAGGCTTATTCCTTGTAACTCTTTTTCAGTTTATATATGATTTGAATCAATATTTCAATTGACACCTACCGTTCCGAACAAATAGAAAGAAGGTTTCAAATACGGAAGGCTCCCTCATACATTTCGAGAGATTTGATGGAGTCCACCTTAAAGGGATACAAGTGCAACAATTGTGTGAATTTCCTGATTGGGCTTTTGGGGCAGTATGAAACAGATAAGGTACTGGAAAAGTATAACCTTGCCAGTGCTGACTTTTGGACTGGTTCAACAGTCTTCTGGCAAATAGACACCAATGAATAAAAAAAGAAGCACTGAATTTATTTTTAAACTTTCCCGATGAGCTTCATCTATGCAAACATCAAATAGAAGGTAGCTATTCCTGAAAAATAACCTGCAAGTGCCAGCAGGCTGATTTTCTTCAGATACCAGATAAAATCAATTTTCTCGATTCCCATGGCTGCAACCCCGGCAGCTGACCCGATGATCAGGATACTTCCTCCGGTTCCTGCACAATAAGAGAGTAATTCCCAGAAGGTTCCATCCTGAACGAACAATGCATCATAGCCAGTAGCTCCTGGAAGAGCGATATTGTACATCCCCATGGATCCTGCCACCAATGGCACATTGTCCACGATCGAGGATAAAATGCCAATCGCAGTGTTGATGAGGTAAACATTCCCCAAATGTTCATTGAGCCAGGCTGCCGTTATATTTAAATGACCAGCGGATTGCAAACAGGCAACGGCAGTTAATATACCCAGGAAAAACAAGACCGTAGGCGTATCCACTCTGCGAAGAATATTAAAAACCTTCAGTTTATTGCTGACTTCAGGGGGCTTTTGGCGATGAATAATTTCGGTAAGAACCCAAATTACACCCAATCCAAACAACATTCCCATGTAGGGTGGCAGATGGGTGATGGTTTTGAAAACCGGAACAAAAAGCAAGGCCCCCACACCTACAGAGAACACCGTGATTCGTTCCCGATAAGTTGTAAATGTGACTTCGTGTTTCAATTTATGCGGACGTTCAATCTCTCCTTTCATGGAGAATGATACGATCACTAATGGAACTATAATACTTACCATGCTGGGCAAAATAACCTTGCCCATAATTGACAGGGCAGTAATTTGACCTCCAATCCACAACATGATGGTTGTCACATCTCCAATGGGAGACCAGGCACCCCCTGAATTGGCGGCAAGAACAACCATTGATACGAAAAACCAGCGGGTCTTCTGATCAACAATCAACTTTTTAAGCAAAGCTACCATCACGATAGTGGTGGTCAGGTTGTCCAACACCGCCGACATGAAAAATGTGATGATGGCAATAATCCAGAGTAATTTAACTTTATGGGTGGTGGTAATCTTATCGGTGATGACTTTAAAACCTTCATGCTGGTCGATAATTTCAACGATAGTCATGGCACCCAACAGAAAGAACAAAATCTCTGCAATTTCAATCAAATGATGCTCTAATTCTTCGACAACAAAATGATAGGGCTCCTTGAAAACAGCTATTTTATCAGCCCATTCTGAACTTAGCCATTGAGTTTCTGAAAGAGTCGGTTTTATATGGTCAGAGATAGATTGGATCTGATTCCCAAATGCAGTCCAGGAGGGACTAAAGCCCAAACTCAGGATATTGTTTGCATTGAGAATGTAAACTGTCCAGGTCAAAACTCCAACAATCAAGGCGGTTGCTGTCTTATCAATTTTCAATGGGTGTTCGAGCGCAATGGCCAGATACCCCATGACAAATATGAATAGAATCAGGTAGAACATATGAATTTATAATTATTTAAAGCGTCAGCCTTGTTCTATTATCTCCACCGGTATCCCAAAAAAACGCATGCAGCAATATAAACTAAAACAATTTTAAAGTACTTATAAAGTACAACGTGGACTGAGTCTTTGAAAACAAATAGTTTGTTTTACTTGTACAAAAAGTCTGGAAAACCTATTAGTTTTAGCAATGAAAAAACAACAATCAGCACTAAAACCACAACCAAAAAGCCGTATTTGTTCATAAACTTATTCTCTTCTTTTTCTTCCATGATTTAAGATTTTTTATTTAAACAATTGGAATACAAATTTACCAACCGATTAAAGACAGCAGATTAAAGATTGATTAAAATTGAATTGAAAATTGATGATCCCGAACAATGAAGTAACTCGTTGGGGGTGCTTGTTTTCAAAATGAATAAACTAAATTTGTAAAAATACCCCCAGATGAATAATAAGATACTTGTGGTAGAAGACGAACCAAAGGTTGCTTCATTTGTCAAACGCGGACTTGAAGAGAACGGGTTCGTTTGTGACCTTGCCTTTGACGGTTTAATGGGGCAAAGGATGTTTGGTAAAGGAGACTATGATTTGCTCATTCTCGATATTAATCTTCCATATAAAAATGGAGTTACTTTGTGTAAGGAAATTAGGAGCAGTGACCAGAAAATCCCAGTGATCATGCTTACCGCCCTGGGAACGACCGAAGATAAACTTTCAGGCTTTGATTCCGGTGCTGACGATTACCTGGTGAAACCTTTTGAGTTTCGTGAACTGCTTGCACGTATCCGATCCCTGTTAAAAAGAATTTCTATTGCCGAAACAGGAGGAAACCTTCTCGCCTTTCTTGACCTTAAAGTGAACCTTTCTACTTATGAAGTTACACGCGGAGAAAGAAAAATAGATCTGACTCAAAAGGAATTTGCCTTGTTGGTGTACCTGCTCCGAAACAAAGGACGGGTGGTATCCAGAATCGAAATCGCTGAAAATGTGTGGGACATCAATTTTGATACCGGAACAAACATTATCGATGTGTATGTGAATTTCCTCCGAAAAAAAATTGATAAAGATTTTCCTCATAAACTGATTCATACCCAGACGGGCGTTGGATATATTTTAAAAGAAGAAAAACTATGAAGTTCACCATACGCACCCGGCTCGCTCTCCAGTTTACATATATCGTTACCTTTATCCTTGTCCTTTTTTCTCTTATTATTTATTATTTCTCAGCCAGTTATCGGGAAACCGAATTTTATTCCCGATTGGAAAAGAAGGCCTTGACCACGGCCAAACTGTTAATTGAAGTGAAAGAAGTGGATTATAACCTGATGAAGATTATCGATAGAAATACGCTCAATGCTCTTGATAATGAAGTGGTACTGATCTATGATGCTCAAAACCATCTGATTTATAATAGTTTGGACAATGATTCAAATCCAATTTCAAAACCATTTCTTGATAAAATAAGACGATTCAAAACCATTCGTTACCATGAGGGTCAAAATGAAGCAATCGGGCTTATTTTTACCCTGAAGTCTGACCAATATACAGTAATCGCTTCCGCATATGACAATTACGGAAGAATTAAACTCCATAACCTGATATGGATTATCATCGTCGGATTAATTATCAGTATTGGATTGACCGTTTACTTAGGTAGAATTTATGCAAACAGAGCCCTCAAGCCAATGTCGGATGTAATCAAACAAGTCGATAAAATTAACATTGCCAGTTTGAATATGCGTGTAAATGAAGGGAATGGAACAGATGAAATTGCACAACTGGCCATCACCTTTAACCAAATGCTTGAACGTCTGGAACTGGCTTTTGAAATGCAAAGGAGTTTCGTTTCAAATGCATCACACGAATTACGTACACCCCTTACTTCCATCACAGGTCAAATAGAAGTCTCGCTGATGAAATCAAGAACACAGGAAGAATATGAAACCATTTTGGAATCTGTCCTTGAAGACATCAAAAATCTGAATGCACTTTCCAACGGATTGCTTGACTTGGCAAAGGCCAGTTCCGATATTTCCGCCATTGCGCTTCAACCGTTGCGAATTGATGAAATTCTTTGGCAAACTAGGTCAGAACTTATCGAACGCAAAAATGACTACCACATTTCAATAAAATTCAGTGAACCAATTGAAGATGAAAAGGAATTAACGGTACAAGGCAATGACCATTTACTTAAAACAGCCATCGTTAACCTGATGGACAATGCCTGCAAATTTTCCTCCGATAAATCCGTGGAAATATTATTATCCGTCAAAGGCCCATGCATTATTGCCAAATTTGTAGACAAGGGTATAGGTATAAACCAAGCCGATATGGAAAGTATATTTCATCCCTTTTTCAGGGCTAAAAATGCCAAAACCATTTCCGGTAACGGACTTGGCCTTACACTCTCAGATAAAATTATCCGCATACACCAGGGAACCCTCTCGATAGACTCCCAGCTTCATAAAGGAACAACAGTTACGATCAGCATTCCATTCCTGGCCTGAATCATTGGGAGTTTCGTAATATGAGCCGGTTTATTGACCGCCCTATTCCTGTTTAGTGCAATGGGCCAGTTTACCAGTCCTCAAATGATGGAATCACTCAAACTGGGCGATGGACGTATCATTATTGCAATTGGAGAAATCGTATCAACGGCGCTATTCTTATTTCCAAAAACCAATAAATGGGGGATACCATTGTTTAATGCGTACATGGGCGGAGCTATCGTTGCTCATAGGATTTCAGGCTTACCTATTTATATGCCGTCAGTAATATTAATTCTTGTTTGGGTTGTTGGATTTTTACGCAATCGTGAATTAATTCGCTTCAACGGATGATGGTGGGACTGAAGTAAGCCCTGGCAAACTGTATCGATTTTCCCCGATTTGAATAATTCATCCCCTGACACGCAACCTTTTGGGGTTGATGTTCATCCTATGAACAATAATTCCTATCTTTATAAAAAAGTTCCCCATGAAACAACTTTTCTATCTGATCCTGGTATTGTTTCTATTCGGATGTAAAGGTACATTGGACGATACAACCCATTATTCAATTAGCAAAACAGAGTCAAAAGAGTATCCCGTATATCTCGATATGAGTGAAATTGGGAATATACAGGTCAAAGCGAATTCGACCATTGTAGCCCCGTTTAAGATCCTGTCCAATGACAGGTATTATTTTGTGGGCGATAAGCTGAAAGGCCTGCATGTATACGAAAAGAAGGCCACGGGTGTCAGCTATCTGTGCTTTATTGCCTGCAAGTATATCAAAGACTTCGAATTGGCTGATAACCGGCTTTTTTGTAACAACCTGCTGGATATGGTGGTTCTTGACGTGAGCGATCCGTTAAAGATCAGCGTATTACACCGGCAGAAAAATCATTTTAACCGATTCACAAGCTATAAGGAATACTGGGATTTACCCTATGTGGAAGGAAAGGGGATTGTTGTAGGTACAGAGACACATGAACTTACGGGTGTGGTAACCGATCGGCAGCCCAATCTTGATTTCAGTGAGCTGGATCAACTGTATGGCAATCTGATGACCAAAGTGATACCTGATATCTGGCTCAAAGATCATCTCGAATATGACGCACCCTCCCCCGAAATGATCAAAGTGGGAGCAGATGAAATATATACCTTCGGAACTTACAACAGTTGGGCTATCTGCACTTACCGGTCGGGAATTTTTAGCGTAAGAGAGGAAGATTTGTGGACAACACCCAGGGGGAAATATGCACCTCCCTATTACTACAGCAATGCCAAGCCCGTGCAGATGTTTTTGGAGGATGATATCATTTTTATTTTGGGAATTGGATACAGCCTTTCAAGCGGTTATTGCGATTGCAATCTGTATGATGAAAAGTCACCGGTTTCTTATCAGCTCTATTTCCCGACTTTTAAGCCATTAGATGTTAGTTACATGCCACAGATGAATGCTTTTTTCGCGCTTTCGGGCACTTCAGTCTGGGGTGTCTTTATCGGTGGCGATAGAACATCAGGCTTTAAAATGACCTACAAAGATTACCAGCTTGCAACCGATGCCGTAGAAATATTCAGGGTCGGGGACAAGCTGCTTACCCTCGGAACCGAACTTTCCGTGTATGCGGCCTCTGAAAACGAGCTCAGTCTTGTGAAAAAATATCCCGGAATTTCAGGAAAATGTTGCAAAATGGAAGGAAATATGTTGACTGTTGCCAATACGCAGGGTCTGTTCGTATATGATATCACCGATCTTGAAAATATTCACCTCATTTCATAAATGGTAATATTACAATCGCTCATAAAGAAATATTACAACCAAACCCCCAGGATACTTTTAGAATACTATCCCTATAAATATACACATAATTGATCGAATAACCATAGAAAAACGATACAAAATGTATACAGAAACTATACAGAAACAATACAGACGCCATACAGGAACCATACGGTGAGGGATACTGGAAGTCCTGCGAAAACTTTCGGGGATTCCCACGGATTAAAATCCATGGTTACAAGATGGGCCATCCCTACGGGATTGATACGTTGACATCTCAGTTAGGATATCCACCAAGGATGTACAAGAGCCGTAGGCTCGGATCATATTGTAAGCATGGAATTTATTCCATCCAACTGAAGATGCCTTTCATTTCCCACGGATTAAAATCCGTGGTTACAAGATGGGCCATCCCTACGGGATTGGGACGTTGGATATCTCATATAGGATATCCACCAAGGATGTACAAGAGCCTTAGGCTCGGATCATATTGTAAGGAAGGAATTTATTCCATCCAACTGAAGATGCCTTTCATCCCTACGGGATTAGTAATGACAGTGAAAAAAAGAACCTCAATTTTGGCATTTAGTGGAAAAAAATGGTTCAATTTGTTCTAAGACTACTTTTAAACGAAAATGATTTTAAAATAAACAATATGGTAAAACAATACTTAGTTTTGATGATCGGCCTACTGTTGGTATGCTCGTTTAAAAGTGATAAACCGGCCTATGTTTTATTCAATGCAGAAGGCAGGGAAATCCATTACCACCAGCTTTTGGAACAGGCCAGGGAGGCCGATGTGATCCTTTTTGGCGAGTTACACAATAACCCGATTGTCCACTGGCTGGAACAGGAACTGACCAGGGATCTGTATGCTGACAAAAAGGATAAGCTGATCCTGGGCGCTGAAATGTTTGAATCGGATGATCAGATCATTGTGGATGAGTACCTGGCTGGTTTAATTTCCGAGAAGACGATGAATGACGAGGGGAAGTTATGGACCAATTACCCCAGTGACTATAAGCCGCTGCTTGACATGGCCAAGGAAAATAAATTGAGGTTTGTAGCTACCAATATTCCGAGACGTTATGCCAGCATGGTCTATGCCAAGGGATTGGAAGTGCTGGATAGCATCCATCCAGAGGCTAAAAAATGGATTGCTCCACTGCCCATTGCTTACGATAGTACACTGAGTTGTTACCGCGATATTTTCAAACAGGCGCAGGGTCACGGGGGCGAGAATCTGCCCAAGTCACAAGCGGTGAAAGATGCCACCATGGCCTGGTTTATTCTGCAAAACTGGTCTTCGGGAAAGACATTGATTCATTTCAATGGCTCCTACCACAGTGATCATCACCAGGGAATCGAATGGTACCTTAAACGGGCCAATCCAAAGCTAAAAGTGATGACCATCGGGGCCACCGAACAAGACACCATTGATGAACTGGATCAGGAGAGTAAGGGCCTGGCCGATTGTATCGTTTGCACGCCCTCGTCGATGAGTAAATCGTATCGCCCGTAGATTTGGGGTTGACATTTAGAGGTTATACAAAAAGAAAAATTTACCACATAGACTCAAAGTTATATCCCGAGCACTTGGATTGGCGTTAACTTTGTCCGATCTGGTTTATAAACAAATGAAAAATAAACACATAGACACATAGATCCCGAGGCCTCGGGATAAACTATGTGTCCTGACTATGTGTCCTATGTGCCTATGTGTTTCAAAATTATAAACACATGAATCTATTCGACCAAATAAGCAGTGATATCATGAACGCGATGAAAGCCCGGGAAAAGGAAAAACTCGAAGCTTTGCGCGGTATCAAAAAAGTGATGCTGGAAGCTAAATCAGCCGAAGGCGGAACAGGCGAATTATCCGATCAGGAGGCCCTGAAGATCATCCAGAAACTGGCCAAACAGGGAACCGAATCGGCCAACATTTACAAAGAACAAGGCCGCGAGGACTTGTATGACCATGAAATGTTCCAGGTAAAAGTTTTTGAAACCTACCTTCCCCAAAAGATGTCGGAGGCTGAATTGACCGAAGCCATCAAGACAATTATTGCTGAAGCCGGTGCCACAAGTATCAAGGAAATGGGCAAGGTGATGGGATTGGCTTCCAAAAAGCTCTCTGGCCTGGCTGATGGAAAAGATATTTCAGACAAGGTAAAAGCGCTTTTAAGCTAAAGATAAAGAATCGGAACTTGAGATTGCAAGTTTTGAAAGATATGAATAAAGGGAAGTTGGCAT
>DASXUZ010000106.1:0-1844 GCA_036504555.1 Prolixibacteraceae bacterium
CGGTGCATGGAGCAATGCCAGGAGCTTTTATTGAAAACAGAAAGCCGGTAAAGAGCTTCCACAGTTTATTGGAAGCCCTGACTACGGGCAATTCACAGGTGGTAATGGAATCCAATTCATTCAACCGCGATGGCAAGTGTACGGGTCAACTGGTGGGCGGGAACCTATCACTCCTATACAGCTTGCAGGGAACGCCCTGGCAGCTGGATACACGGGGTAAAATACTGTTTCTCGAAGATGTGGGAGAATACTTGTATCATCTGGATCGGATGATGCAAAACCTTCGCCTGTCGGGTCAATTGAAGGATCTGGCTGGTCTGGTAGTTGGAGGCTTTACTGAAATGAAAGACAATGAGAATCCATTTGGAAAATCGGTCTGCGAAATCATCCTTGATGCTGTTCAGGCCTATCATTTCCCCGTTTGTTTTGACTTACCGGTAGGTCATATTCCCAAAAACATTTCGCTGATTCTGGGAGCCCAATATGAGCTGGAGGTAGAAAACCGGTGTATTTTAAAACGGATTCAACATGAATAAAGCATACGAACTTGGGAGAAGAGGAGAAAAGATTGCAGTTGCCCACCTGCAGTCGATTGGGTATGAAATACTGGAATTGAATTGGTTTTCACATCACCTTGAAATTGATATAATTGCAAAAGATGGCAATGAATTGGTAATCATAGAGGTAAAAGCACGCGGGACAGCTTCCTACGAACATCCGGTAGAAGCGGTATCAAACAAAAAGATTCGCTTTCTGGTCAATGCAGCCGAGGCGTATATTCAGGAAAAGAACAGCCATCTGGACACACGCTTTGATGTAATATCGATTGTTTTTTATGGGGGAGATTTTGAATTGGAACATTTCAAAGATGCCTTTTATCCGCCGGTCAATTAATGACCTGAGTTCGATATAAGCAAATGATTGTAAAAAGTAGCTAAGAGACAAAGTAACAAAGCAAAAACAGGCTTGAATTAGCTATTTCTGTGTAAATTTTTAGAAGCAATAATCCCTAAAATGAGGTGAATGGCTTAGGAACTTTGGTACTCTGTTACTTTGTGACTTTCAATTGAAGAACATGTTTCTTATTTCGAACTCACATTAATAATTCAAATGTCTTTGAAGCAGGGAAAGTAAAGTTTCAATATGAATAGGTTTGGTAATAAAATCATCGCAACCGCTTCTTATTGCTTCCTCCTTTGTAGAACTCATCCCATAAGCGGTTTGAATAATGATAGGCATTTCAGGATTTATTTCTTTTATTCTATAAGTTGCTTCAATACCGTCCATTACCGGAAGCCGTATATCCATCAGAACAGTATCAATCTCGGTATTCTGCTTGATCATATTGACAGCTTCTAACCCATCATTTACAAAGAAGAGGTTAGCCTGGGTTTTCTTTAATGCTTTTTCAAAAAAAAACCGGCTAACCTCTTCGTCTTCAACAATTAAAATAGTTTTACTGATAAAGTTGTAATCCATAAGTTGTGATGCCATATTGTGAATTTTTAAAGCACATCAAAGCTACTAAAAATTTCATAACATAAAACAAAAATGAATAATATCTTTCATAAGATTATCGAAACCAAATAATTCCATGGAAGCTAAGATGATTTTCCTTTCTACAGAAAAGGTTAATTCGAACTCTTTGAGATTTTACCCATTATTGTGTTCCTTGCCTTTTATTTGGCTTTTAATAGTTTGATGGTTTGTTCATTTTGTGCGGATTTAATTTTCATGAAATAAACACCCTTCTTCAGTTCTGCTAAATTCAGTTTTGTAACCAATCCGTTTGTTATGAATGTATTCACCAACTGCCCTGCAGAGTTGAATACCTGAATTTGATG
>DASXUZ010000107.1:0-33710 GCA_036504555.1 Prolixibacteraceae bacterium
GTCTTCCCCAGCTATCAACCATCCGCATAGCAAGAACAGTGAATACAAGATTAACTGTACCGGTAATTACAATATTAAACAGCATATCGCCCACTGAATAGCCTGCAGAGGTGAAAATCTCTTCGGCATAATTGAATATCACGTTGATACCACACCATTGCTGAAAGACAGCCAACACAATGCCAAGAATCAGCATCGGACGAACTTTTTTGGCCGTCAAGGCCTTCCAATCCACTTTGGCATCTGATTCATCCAAAGTACCGGCGATATTTTTTTGTTCCTGAAGGGCATATTCACGACCCCCGATCCGTTCCAGGATTTTCAGGGAACCGTCCCATTTGCCGGATTTTGCAAGGAAGCGGGGACTTTCAGGAATGAAAAAGGCAAGTATAAAAAAGGCAAGCGCAGGCACCGTTCCTGCCCAGAACATCCATCGCCAGCCCATCTGGCCGTTCCACGATTGCAGAATTTGCAAATCAGTAGCTCCTGCGGGAATCTTCTCCGCAATCAGGAAGTTGATAAATTGTGCCGCCAAAATACCGATCACAATGGTTAGCTGGTTGACTGAAACCAGCCTTCCACGAATAGAGGCTGGCGATATTTCAGCAATATACATGGGTGAGATCGCTGAAGCCAGTCCAATGCCCAATCCTCCAATCAAGCGGTAAATAATGAATACCGTAAATTGATTGGCCATGCCCGTTCCCAATGCCGCCATGGTAAATAGGAGTGCAGCCATGATCAATGGGAGTTTTCGTCCATAGCGGTCACTGAACCATCCTGAAAACATGGCACCAAACAGACAGCCAATCAAGGCGCTGCTCATGGCCCATCCCTGAAGGTAAGGCGAAGAGGCAATATCGAAGAACCGCT
The DNA here is from genome assembly GCA_036504555.1 of Prolixibacteraceae bacterium. GTDB lineage: Bacteria > Bacteroidota > Bacteroidia > Bacteroidales > Prolixibacteraceae > Aquipluma. The sequence goes on from DASXUZ010000107.1 coordinate 874, forward strand.
CGTAAAAAGGTTTTGCCCCGCCAATGACCACCCAGTCGTAACCAAACAACAGGCCACCCATGGCCGAAACCAGGGTGATGCCCAAAATAAACCGATGATTGTATTTGATCTTTTCCACAGCTATTATTAAATTAGTCTATGCAAAAATAACTTTCCATACCATCGAAAAGAATGAACAATTTTAAAAATACAATGGACTATCTTGTTTTTTACAAACGGAGCATCCAGGCCAGGATTGGAGCATCGGCTCATAGCTGGGTCAAATGATCCAAAAATAATTACAACACATTCACTCACTGTTGTTTAGTATGAATACTCCTACCCTTTCTTCCTATCCAGGTTCCTACCTTGCTGATACCAAAACCCTGCCCGGTACCTGCCCACGTCGTAGCTTCTGTAAGGTAACTGTAATCTATCTGTATAGTATCTGTATTGTAGATTACAGATACTATACAGATAGATTACAGTTACCTTACAGAAGCTACGACGTGGGCAGCGCTTTGGTATCAGTCAAACAGGTCTCAGACAAGAAAAGAATATATGGTCATGATCAGTTTAACCGGGCTTAAACCCAGGTGCAAGGAGAAAGAAATTTGATTCAAAGGACTATATAATCTATTCAACTAATCCCGGTGATCGGGAATTATTTTATAGACTAATCTGCGAATCCATTTTTAAATAAAAACGTATCGTATCCACTGGCAGCCTGTATAATTTACTGTCTGGCTTGCAATTGGGTGTCTAATTGTTTGAAACGGATGCGGCAATAGACCTTCCACTGAACACCAAGCATCCATTAAATCATAGGAGGAACAAGAATGAAAATAGCCAAAGAGGATGTGGATGTCAAGCTGGACATCCCGGGTGCCAAGCTTCGTCAAAGATTGGATTTCGGCGATGCAAGCGGGTATGGCAAAATCAGTGGTGAGTACTTCAGTCTATCGGCGGGGGTGGATACGACCCCTTTGTTCGAAGGACTGGAAGACAATTTGTGCCAGTGCCCCCACTGGGGCTTTGTTGTGCGTGGTCAGATCACCACCACCGATGCCAGGGGTTCACAAGAAACGGTCAAGGCGAACGACCTGTTTTACTGGCCACCTGGGCACAATGTAAAAGTTGACGAGGACGCGGAGATCATCATGTTCAGTCCCCAGACCGAGCACAGCCATGTGATTGACTATATGATCGAAAAGGTGAACAGTATGGCCTGATGGTCAATACGGGCGCTCCTGCAGGGGCGCACCGTTTTGACCATCATTGTTGCATCTTATTTGGCATTTGCCTGCAGGTCATTGTATAATGACTTAGCCGTATCGACCACCCGCTTTAATGAAACTGCGCCTGTGAGTGACAGATCTTCAATCTTCAAATTTTCCTTGATGAATTGAACTGAAAAATCACGATAAAGTTGACCAATGGCAGTTGTTAAAAAATCAGAGGCAAGCATTTCTACATTTAAAAAAGACAAAGTGACCATTCGTCCTTCGGCGAAAGTCTCTTTGATTAATTCAAAAACTCTTTGTCCATCTTCCGCGTTTACGCAAGCTGAATCTCCCACCGTGTTTACGATCCCTAATGTAATATTTTCCATGGTTGCTTACTGTTAAAATGAACAATTAATGTTTAATGAAACCCAATGAATTGAACATTGATATTAAACGTCCAATACATTGACCAAAGATCACTATTTCCTGTATCACTACAAAATTATTCGGGATGAACTATCTAAATTAATGCACCTGCAAGCTGATCAATGGTCCCAAATAAATGAATGCGTTAAAGGGTAGCCCTTTGGGTTGCCCCAGCTTTTCCAAAGTTAAAAACCATGGAAAAGGGGATGCCAGGCATATTGTCATTTAATCACAAGGCTATTGACCTGGTTGACATTGATTTCCACCGCTGGATTGAACTTTCCGCCTGTCATGTATTTCTTCAGGCTGTAAAGCAGCTGCTGGGCTTCGGGACGTTTATCCCCATCACTTTGAAGATCAATACCCGAAACAAGTAGCTTGCCTTTGCCTACTTTGGCTTCAAAAATCAATGCCAGGGGGCGGTTGGTGACCCAATCATCAATGACCCTGACAATGGGCTTGATTTCAGATGGGAAACTACTGATGTTGATGGCACCCGAATGGCTCATGGCATCCCACCACTGATAGTTGCTGTGGTATTCTGTGGGGAAATCAGCCAATGCAGGATGAAGCGGGTTGCACAGAATACCAAGCGTAGTAGGCGCCTGTCCATGCGTCCAGGCAGTATTCCAGAAAATACTTGAAAAGCCAATTTTGATATCTCCACCCATCTGCTTTGAAAGGCTTCCCTTACGAAGGTTTAACAAAACGGAACCACCATTATTCAGAAATTGAATAATCTGAGCATCCAGTTTCTGAACAATTCTAATAGCATCCACTCCAGGTATAGCTTCTTTAACGGCAGGATACACCCAGAAATCCCAGGCATTGCTTAGCTCATTGACGCTCACTTCCAGCTTCAGCTTTTGGGCGATCGTTACCGATGCCAGGGGGAATGAAACAGTCCCCAATTTGAAGCCATTTCCAAGTGGAATATCCGTTTGGGCCAATTTACCTTCTTGAAGAAGCTTCCCGCTTTGATCGGTGATTTTCCATCCCGGGGTACAAGCCTTGATGGGTCCATCGCCATAATGCGCTACCTCAACGGGGGCTTCAAAGGTTTCATTGTTGGTAAAAATGCATTTCTTCAGTCGTGCCAGTGGAACCGTTGAATTACAAAAGCGCTTGTATTCAGCCGGGGAGATGTATCCCTTTTCGCCCCAGAAGGCATCGAGCACTCCTACCAAGGCGGTTCCCTGTCCGGGAAAATCATGCAGGTCGAGCAGTTGAAACCCACCAAAGTCTTTGGTACGCATGGCAGCTTCAATATCTGCCTTGTAACAGAGGGCTTGCAATTTCCCGGAGGCCAGCAGAAAGCTATCGGCCAGTTGCGCCATGCCATGGTCTTTTAGTGTTTCCTGGAACATCTCGAAGTTACGGGCCCGTAAGACTCCATCATATTTGGGTATCTCCTTAAAGTTGGGATAGACGCACCACTGGCCAATTTCATGGCTGACAACCGGCTGCGGATACTTTGAATTGAAGGCAGACCAGTCGTAATCCGTGCGCGGAGCCTCGCCGTTGATGATGCTTTTTAACTCCTGTCCCCAGCCCTGTATGCGCGGATCAGGGGTACTCAGGTAATCACTTTCAGCAACAAGCGGCCAACCCGATGCAGTAGAATATATGCGGCGGCTGTCCTTGTTCTTCCAGTATTTTACAAACTCTGTCAGGAAAGGAATCTGGTTTGCACCGCCGGGTTCATTCCCGTACACCATCATACAGAAGGAAGGATGGTTGCCGTAGGCTTCCACCATACGCTCACTTTCCTCGTACAGGTATCGGTCAAAGGGTTTTCCATCGCCAATGGTGGTGGATTGATTGGCCCAGGACGAACATTCAACCTGGAGGTAGAAACCGGTTTGATCGGCAGCATCGAATGCTGCCTGGGGTGGGCACCATGAATGGAAACGCAGGTGGTTCAATCCATGGGCACGACAAACCTGAAAGATGCGCAGCCATTCCTCCAGGTCAGTTGCTGGATAGCCTGTTTTGGGGAAGATGGCACATTCGAGCGTTCCACGAAGAAAGGTGGGCAAGCCGTTGATTTGCAACTGCCTTCCCACGGCCTTGAATTCGCGCATCCCAAAGGTAGTGGTCTGAACATCTGTTTGTCCGGAGGTTTTATCTTTTAAACTGGCTTTGAGTGAATAAATATTGGGATGAAATTCATTCCACAATTTCATATCAGAGCCCATTGAAAGGTTCAATTCCAATACATTTTCGCCGGCTTTCAATTCAAATTCGTTTGACTGCTTCTGAGAGCCTCCCTCTATATCCAGGTTCAGCTTCACAGAAGTGGCATTTGCAGTGGGGTTCTGAACTTTTACCTTGACGTAAATCTTTTGATTCTGAACATCGGGAAAGACCTGGATACCATGGATATTGACCAGGGGACGGGCTTCAAGGTACATCTTGCCCACAACGCCGTTCCAATTGGTTTGGGTATGATCTGAAATACTGTGTGAATTAATACCGGGGTCAATATCTTTCACCCGGTTGTCGATGCAAAGGGTCAGGCGGTGTTTGCCCGGCGTAAGGATATGGGTCAAGTCATATTGATGGGGAGTTCCCAATGAATTTTGCATTCCAACTTGGGTGTTGTCTACCCACAAACGACTTTCCCAATGACAGCGCTCGAGGAATAAGCCTATAAACTGGCCCTTCCAGTTTTCGGGGATCGTTACCTCCTTTTTGTACCATGCCGCACCTTTATAATACTTTACAGGTTGCAGCCAGAAGGGAATTTTGATATTCCCCGGTTCACGGAATTTGGCATATTCTGGATTCCTGTAAAAAGAGCTGTCAACGATTTGGCCCGTCCAGGGTGTATTAAGGGTAATATCATCGCCTTTGCCATTGGAGGTGAGCGATCCGGGTAGAGTTAAACTATCGGTCAATGCCTGGTTAAACCAAGTTTCTGAAACGCCCTTGTCGGAAGGATCCATCGCAAATTGCCAGGTACCGGCAAGGTCGATTTTCTGTTGGACGACAGATTTCTGGCACGAGATGGCCAAAATTGCAAGCGCGTAGATCAGTATCAATGGATGTTTCATAGGTATAATTTTCTATTGGTTAGATGTTCCTCAATGTTTATTGGTTATCAGAATTATCAATGTAAAACTAGCCCTAAAAGTTAGGGAAAAGAATGAACAATTTTATAAAAAGAATGGATTATTTTTCAAACCTATTAAAGAACATGTTATTTATCTATAAAACTATCAATGAGACATATACAATAATGGGTACAGAAACACCAAATAATCCAATGCACTGATCTACTTATCATTTAATAATGCATAAAATCATCTGCAGTGGTAACAAATTCAAGTAATAAGTATGCATGTTGGTTGTTAATTAATTATTACTAATTTTGGTCGTCTCTGTTGATTATCGTGTCATAAAGTTGATAAGGAATAATTAGTAAACCAAATATAACTATCTTAATATGAAAGTCTATAAAACGGATGAGATTCGCAACATTACACTGATTGGTAATGCTGGCAGTGGGAAAACCACCCTTGCAGAGGCTATGCTTTTGGAGGGTGGAGTAATCAACCGCAGAGGGGATGTGGCAAGTAAAAATACGGTGTCCGACTACCATCTGATTGAGCAGGAATACGGCAATTCCGTATTTTCTTCACTCATGTACACTGAAGTGAACGGCAAGAAAATCAATATTCTGGATACCCCTGGGATGGATGATTTTTGCGGAGGAGTAGTTTCTTCCTTACAAGTAGCAGCCCTTGGGCTGATGGTGGTCGATGCTTCCACAGGCATTGGAGCTGGAACTGAATCGGCCGCCCGCCATGCAGAAGCTGCCAACGCGAAGGTGATCTTTGTACTGAATCACCTGGACAATGAAAATGCCAATTATGAAAGGGACATTGAATTGCTCAAAGGAAAGTTTGGCAATAAAGTAACAATCGTACAGTATCCCGTTGAAACGGGTATGGGGTTTAACTCCATTATTGATGTGCTGAAAATGAAAATGTACAAGTACGGCCCCGAAGGTGGAAAGCCGCAAATACTTGACATTCCTGCCTCTGAAAGAGAACGTGCCGATGCCTTGCACAACGAGCTGGCTGAAATGGCTGCCGAGAATGAAGAATCACTGATGGAACTCTATTTCGAACAGGGAGAACTCTCAGAAGACGATATGCGCAGAGGAATGAGAATCGGGATGACCAAACGGGATTTGTTCCCTGTTTTCTGCGTTTCTGCCAAGAAAAATATGGGTGTTGGCCGCTTACTTGAATTTGTATGCAACATCGCCCCCGCCCCATCACAGGTGCCCATGCGTGAAATCATTGAGGGAAAACCAGTGGTGATGGACGAAAAAAGCCCCACTTCACTGTTCATCTTTAAAACAGCCCTTGAACCACACGTGGGTGAGGTCACTTATTTCAAAGTGATGTCGGGAAAAGTAACCGAAGGAAAAGATTTATACAATACCTTTAATAACGGGAAAGAAAGATTGTCACAGCTTTTTGTAACCGCTGGGAAGAACCGTACCCCCGTTACTGAATTGGTAGCCGGCGACATCGGCTGCACCGTTAAGCTGAAAGATACCAAATTCAACCAGACCCTGTGCGAGAAGGATATGGATCTGAAATTTGCGCCCATTGTATTCCCTGAACCCAAATTCAGGGTGGCTGTAAAAGCACTTTCAGAATCAGATGATGAAAAAGTGGGTGAAATCCTACACAAGGTCAAGGAAGAGGATCCAACATACATTGTAAAATATTCAAAAGAATTAAAGCAACTGATCGTAGAAGGGATGGGTGAATACCACCTGAATACCTTGAAATGGTACTTCGATCACATCCATAAAATTGCTATCGAATTCAAATCTCCCAGAATTCCTTACCGCGAAACGATCACTAAGTTCGCACAAGCTGATTACCGCCACAAGAAACAATCGGGAGGCTCTGGTCAGTTTGGTGAAGTTCACATGATCATCGAGCCATTTGAAGAAGGAAGCACTCCCAAGAACATGTTTATATACAATGGAAAGGAAATGAAAATTTCGGTCCGTGATACCCAGGAAACTCCACTGCCATGGGGTGGCAAACTGGTTTTCCACAACTGTATCGTGGGAGGATCGATCGACACACGCTTCCTGCCCGCCATCCTGAAGGGGATCATGGAAAAGATGGAAGAAGGCCCATTGACTGGTTCCTATGCCCGCGACATCAGGGTTTACATCTACGACGGCAAAATGCACCCGGTTGACTCAAACGAAATCTCGTTCCGTCTGGCAGGCCGTAATGCCTTCAGCACAGCCTTTAAGAATGCAGGACCCAAGATCCTTGAACCAATCTACGATCTGGATGTATGGGTACAGTCAGAAAGAATGGGGGATGTAATGAGCGATTTACAAGGTCGCCGTGCATTGATCATGGGAATGGGAAGTGAAAAAGGGTATGAAAAAATCACAGCCCGTGTTCCACTGAAGGAAATGAACAAATACTCGACCTCACTCAGTTCGCTGACTGGTGGTAGGGGTGTTTTCAACATGAAATTCGCCGCCTACGAAAAAGTGCCACAGGAAGTACAAGATGAACTGTTGGCTGCTTATGCATCAGAAGAAAAAGAAGAATAAAACCAATACTTTTCTTATCTGTTCAATTTATTCAATGCAAAAACCCGGGTAAGCCACCCGGGTTTTTATATTTATTTTTATTGACAGCCGCTTTTCCTGAACTATTTTTCCCTGAACAGGTGGACAAAACCATTGGCGTGTCGCTTGATATCATCGCGGCCCATTCCTTCCACCACGTAATAATAAACTCCGGGAGTAGCCAGCCTACCTCCCACCTTACCATCCCACACTGATTGAGGATCAGATTCGCGGGTGGGTCCGAATCCCTGTACATTGTTGCTTTCCCATACATGTACCACCTTTCCCCAACGGTTAAAGATCGAGATCTTAACAGTCTTCATGGAGAAAAAACGGATCTCTAAATAATCATTGGCCGCATCCCCATTACCTGGGGTGAAAAAATTAGGCGCTTCAATAAACGATTCTTCCACGACGATGAATTTATCGATGTAAACGGTATCGTAACAGGTGGTAAATTCTGACTTATGTTGCGACACCAATTTCACATTGTAGCTTCCCGGTTTCTCAAAAACATAGATGGGGCTATCGGTGTAAATCTTGGTAAGGAAACTGTCGATCACGGTGCCAGGATTTGCTTCCGACTCCTTAATAATATCCTCCCTGCTTTTATAAATGAACCATTCATATTTACCTACATCCCCATTTTCAGAAGTATTGGTAAAAACCACAGGCAAGGGAGCTTCTACCTTTGAAGGGTGGCTTTTGGTCTGATCTTCGGGCTGGTAGGTAAATGAGGCTTTGGTTACAATGGAGATATACCTCACCACTGACTGGGACAAACAGCCAAATCTGTCAGTAACGGTTAAGGTATAGTCGGTATCTTTGGTGGGTGGACTGAATACCTGTGAGGTAAGAACTGTACTGACCGATACATTGTCCTTGGTCCATTTCACCTGTATCCCCTTGTTCAATCCCTTGGACTGACGGGTTGGCAGATCGATGTAGGTAAATGTAGGAGTGTCGAGAGTCCCTTTCAGGGTAAATGAATTACAATCCGAATTGGCAATTTCTGCCGTTGTCTCCGTGTAGTTGTTAAAGACCCATGCAGTATAGGGTTTCACACCTGAAGTATTGGTAATATTTACACGATAGGCACCATCCTGCAGGTTTGAGATGGTTGATGTTAAACTTCCAGACTGGTCGTTGATGAATAAATCGAAGCTCCCGGTGCTGACATTGTATTTCTGCCATTCAAAGCTTGCCGGCTCTGCACTGGTGGCAGTTAACGAAGCGTTGACCTCACCCTTTTTGCCACAAAATACATGGATGACATCCTGGCTGCCACTTGAATACTCGGTTGGAACAACGCTGTTGGCAATTGAGGTAATCTGGGTAAACCCGAGTGACGGCACGAGCGCCAAAACGGTCACAACAATCAATCCTGCAACTATTCTTTGAATCTTCATTCTTCTATTTACTTTAAGAATTTACAATATTAACGCTAAATATTGATTTATCTTTTGTAGGCTTTGAAATTTTCCAAAACTGCCACCCGTTAAAGGTAGTGAAGATGAAAAATTTAAACAACTAAATTATCATCTGACACAGGATAAGTCAATATTGTTGAAAACTACTTACCTTTCGCCCCATCTAAAATTGGAAAAACAAGCTTATTTTTGAAGTATAATTAGACTATAAAAAAGTGCAGAATTATTTAGAAGAATTGAATGAGCCACAACGGCTTGCGGTTGAAAATTTCAACGGTGCATCCTTGATCATTGCCGGTGCAGGATCAGGAAAGACGAGGGTTTTAACCTATCGCATTACCCATTTATTGCAAAATGGAGTAAAACCCGGATCGGTTCTGGCCCTTACCTTTACCAACAAGGCCGCCAAAGAAATGAAAAAACGGATCTCGGAAACAGTAGGCCCCAACACTGCCCGACATCTGTGGATGGGAACTTTCCATTCCATTTTTGCACGCATCTTAAGGACCGAAGCCGAAACACTGGGCTATCCTTCCAACTTCACCATTTATGATTCATCTGACTCGAAGAGCCTGATAAAAAGCATCCTCAAAGATTTAAAACTCGACGATAAAACTTACAAGACCAACGTGATTGCCGGCCGGATTTCAGCGGCCAAAAACAACCTGGTCTCTTCGGAGATGTATGCCACCATGCCCGAAACGACGGAGTATGACCAAAGTATTAAAATGCCGCTCATCAGTCAAATTTACAAGGAATATACCAAGCGTTGCTTTCTGGCCGGAGCCATGGATTTTGATGATTTACTGATGAAAACCAATGTGTTGTTCCGCAACCACCCAGAGATACTGGCCAAGTACCAACGTATTTTCAGCTACATCCTTGTGGATGAGTACCAGGATACGAACCATTCCCAGTACATGATCATCAAAAAGCTGGCCGAACTTCATAAAAATATCTGTGTGGTAGGCGACGATGCCCAGAGTATCTATTCGTTCCGTGGTGCGCGCATCGAGAACATTTTGAACTTTCAGAAAGATTATCCCGAACACAAAATATACAAGCTTGAACGCAATTACAGGTCGACTCAAACCATTGTCGACGCTGCCAACAGCATCATTGCCAGGAATAAACGTCAGATTCAGAAGAACGTATTTTCTGAAAAAGAAGTAGGTACCTTGATTAAGGTCATGAGCGCCATTACCGACAACGAAGAAGGCTACCTGGTCTCTAATGAGATTATTGACACCAGGATGCGCGACCATTTCAATTATTCGGATTACGCCATCTTGTACCGCACCAATGCGCAATCGCGTATATTTGAAGAGTCCCTGCGCAAAAGAAATATCCCCTACCGCATTTATGGTGGACTTTCGTTCTACCAACGAAAAGAAATCAAGGATCTGCTGAGCTATTTCCGAATGGTGATCAATCCTAAGGACAATGAGGCCTTTAAACGCATTGTCAATTATCCTGCACGAGGTATCGGAGACACCAGCCTCACCAGGATGGAACAATATGCAGCCAGTCACAATATCTGCATCTGGGAATTTGTAACCGATATCCCCCAGCTGTTGGAGCAGTTCAACAAGGGAACGGCCTCCAAGATCAATGAATTTACAAGGCTCATCGAAACATTCCGAGAAAAGCTGGAAACCCATGATGCCTTCGAACTGGCCAGTGAAATTGCCACAGGAACCGGGATCATGAAAGATTTATACAAGGATCAGTCGCCTGAAGGAGTCAGCCGGTTTGAGAATATCCAGGAGTTACTCAATGGGATCCAGGAGTTTTCCATTTCAGCCAAAGAAGAAGGCACACCCAATAAGCTGAACAATTACATGGAAGATGTGGCCCTGCTGACTGACCAGGATACAGAGAAGCCCGAAGACAACGACCGGGTAACCATGATGACCATCCACTCTGCCAAAGGCCTCGAATTTAAGAATGTATTCATTGTGGGGGTGGAAGAAAACCTGTTCCCCTCGAACCAGAATGGACAAAAAACGATGGAGGATTTCGAGGAAGAGCGCCGACTGTTTTATGTCGCCCTTACACGTGCCGAACAACATGCCTATATCAGTTATGCCCGCCAAAGGTACAAATGGGGGAAACTGGAATTCTGCAACAAGAGCCGTTTCATCGATGAAATTGATGCCCAATACCTGAACATGCCCGTTGAAAAAGATCCCAATTTCTATTCAGATAGTTCTGACTTGCCATTTTCTGCGCCCAAACCCAGACCGCAAAGGGATGTGATCCCCGGACTAAAGCCTGCATCGGTCAGTCAATCCGATATGTACCGAAAATTATCCACGCTTCGTGAAACAAAAAAGGAAGGCGATGCGTTTGACTATAGTAACCCTGAGGAAATACTGGCAGGAATGATTGTTGAACATCAGCGGTTCGGGCGGGGAAAAGTGTTACAGATGGAAGGCCAAATGCCCGATCTACAGGCCACGGTTTTTTTCCAGAACACCGGCAAAAAACAACTTTTACTAAAATTCGCTAAATTGCGGATAATTAGTTAGTTTTGCAGTGTGAATCCAAGCAATCAGTTTTTTGCGCTTTTATTTGTCTACAAAACTATTTTGCCTTAAATTTGTATTCATCTTCATCCTGATTATCTCTACTAATTACCATTTTAAGATAGCAGCCTGATTTTTAGTAACTACTTTATTTATTTACATGGATTATAATTCTGATCGCAGTAAGTTGCCCTTACCTGAGTATGGGAGAAACTTACAAAACATGGTGAACCATATCATGACCCTTGAAGACCGCAATGAGCGTAACAGGGCCGCCAGAACCATTATCGATATCATGGGCAACATGTATCCTTATTTGAGGGACATCAACGATTTCAAACACAAGCTTTGGGATCACCTGGCCATTATGACTGATTTCAAATTAGACATCGACTATCCTTATTCACCCCCTGAACCCGAATTTTTCAATACCCCCCCTCAAAGGATTCCATATAGTCTGAACAAGATCAAATACCGTCATTACGGAAAAACCATCGAGTTCTTATTGGATAAGGCAGCTGTTTATGAAAATGAAAAAGAAAAAGAACAGCTCATTAAGCTCATTGCCAATCACATGAAGAAAAGTTATATCATGTGGAACAAAGATTCGGTGACCGACGATAAAATCATGGAAGACATCAACGAGATCTCGAAAGGTAAAATTAAATTAACCCAATTACAGCTCGCTGACACCAAAGATATCTTATTCAGAAATAAGAAAAAACCTCAGCCAATTCTGGATAACGTTCAAAGACGGAAATACCAGAAGCCAGAGGACCGCAGCAAACAACAGCCGCGGCAGTAAACACAGATCAATCGTATACTTTGGGCTTTGACTTAAACCTCATTTATTGGAATGGCAACTTTTAAGATCGAAGGTGGAAAACAATTACAGGGCGATTTATTCCCACAGGGAGCAAAAAATGAAGCCCTCCAGGTTATTTGTGCAGTATTGCTCACACCCCAAAAGGTGCAGATTTCAAACATTCCTGAGATCAGTGATGTCATTAAATTAATTGAAATCCTCACAGAACTGGGCGTTAAAACCGAGCGCACCAGCAAAGGAAATTATACCTTTCAGGCAGACCAGGTCAAGCTGGACTACCTGAAAACCGATATTTTTGCCAAACAAGCATCCAGACTCCGGGGTTCGATCATGATACTCGGTCCCCTGCTGGCGCGCTTTGGCTTTGGGTACATCCCTCAACCGGGAGGGGACAAAATCGGGAGAAGACGATTGGATACCCATTTCACAGGCCTTCAGAACCTTGGGGCTACCTTCAACTACAATGCCGAGCAGCAATTCTACAGCGTTGAAGCCTCTAAACTGAAAGGGGCCTACATGCTTCTGGATGAAGCCTCAGTCACCGGTACGGCCAACATTTTAATGGCAGCCTCCATGGCAGAAGGAACGACCACCATCTACAATGCAGCCTGTGAACCCTACGTTCAGCAACTTTGCAAAATGATGGTGTCGATGGGTGCATCCATTGAAGGTATCGGCTCCAATCTGCTTACCATCAATGGAGTCAGTTCATTAAACGGTTGCGCACACCAGATACTGCCCGACATGATTGAAGTGGGCAGTTTCATTGGGCTTGCTGCCATGACCAGCTCTGAAATTACCATTCGCAATGCTGGAATTGCCCACCTGGGTATCATTCCTGAGCAATTCAAACGAATGGGAATTAAAGTAGAAGCACGCAACGATGACTTATTCATCCCAGCCCAGGACCATTACGAGATTGAAACCTTTATGGATGGTTCGATCATGAACATCGCTGATGCTCCCTGGCCAGGACTGACACCTGACTTGCTGAGTATATTCCTTGTAATTGCCACCCAGGCCAAGGGCAGCGTACTAATTCACCAGAAGATGTTTGAAAGCCGCTTGTTCTTTGTTGACAAACTCATTGACATGGGCGCCCAGATCATCCTATGCGATCCTCATCGTGCCACGGTCATTGGACTCGACCACAAATATATGCTCAGGGCTACCAATATGAGTTCTCCTGATATACGTGCCGGTGTCGCCCTGTTGATTGCCGCCCTGTCAGCCCAGGGAACCAGCAAGATCTCGAACATTGAACAAATCGACCGGGGATATGAGAATATCGACGAGCGATTGAATGCGATTGGCGCAAAAATTACAAGGATACAATAGGAAGAAGTGCCTAAAGTATTTAGAGTGAACCAAAGTGCCTAAAGTTGAAGATCGCACGGCTCAAAGTACTCTAATTACTCAAGGCACTCTAAGTACTCTAGTTCACTTTAGGCACTCTAAATACTTTAGACACTCTAATTACTTTCAATACTTATTACTATTTTTGTAAATTCAGTTATTGTTTTACATTAAATCATCAATCCTATGAAAATGAAAATAACACTAGTTTTTGCCGTATTTTTCATGCTGACCACCCTGGCCAACGCAGCCAAACCGTCCAAAGGATCAAAAGATAAAAAAGAAGTAGCCATCGGGTTAAACATCGGCGACAAAGCACCTGAAATTGCAGAAAAAACAGCTGATGGAAAAGAGCTTAAACTATCGTCGTTACAGGGGAAAATTGTATTGATCGATTTCTGGGCCTCTTGGTGTAATCCCTGCCGCTTGGAAAACCCAACAGTGGTGGCTGCCTACGAAAAGTTCAAAGACTCAAAGTTCAAAAGTGGCAAAGGATTCACCGTTTTCAGCGTTTCACTTGACAGAGACAAGGCTGCTTGGCAGAACGCCATCAAAGCCGATAGACTATTCTGGGAAAATCACGTAAGTGACTTGCAGACCTGGAATTCCAAATTTGCAGCTGTATATGGTGTTCGCAGCATACCAGCCAACTTCCTGATTGACGCTGACGGCATCATCATTGCCAAAGGTCTTCGTGGCCCTGCTTTGGAAGAAGAAATTACGAAACATCTGAAATAAAAAGTAGAGTTTAAAGTTTAAGGTTTAAAGTTTAAGGTTTAAACTTTAAGGTTTAAACTTTAAACTCTTTCAAATCCTACTTTTCAGAGTTGGCTCAATAATTTAACCAATAAAAGACCTCCCCAACAGGTATGTGTGGATTTAGCGGAATAATTTCCAATGGTGAACTTCATCCCCAAACGATTGTGGATAGTATCTCCACCATAAAACATCGGGGGCCTGACGATACCTTGGTGTTCACCGGAGAGAAGAAATTTTATGCCTGCCATTTATCCAATCCAGCTTCCATCAAAAACTTCCCGCTCCTGCCTGTGGATAAGAAATCAAAACAGTTTTTTGCTTTTAACCGTTTATCCATCGTTGATTTATCACAGAATGCCATGCAGCCCTTTTTCGATGAAGAAAAAGAAATTGTCATGATGCTCAATGGTGAAATCTACAATTACATTGAATTAAAAAACCAATTCCTGCGTGATGAAGCATTCATCTCTCAATCCGACAGCGAAGTAGCCTTCCGCCTTTACCTGAAATTCGGCGATCAATTTATTCAACTTCTGCGGGGAATGTTTTCAATTGTAGTATATGATTTTAAAAACAACCAGTTAAAGGCTTGGCGTGACAGGCTGGGCATGAAGCCTTTTTATTATGCCTTGAAAGATGGCATCTTTGTTTTTTCTTCTGAAATGAAAGGCATTTTTGCAACCCAGGTGATTCGAAAAGAGATCAACCATCAAGGATTGGCCTATTCAATGTACCTGGGTACCTGTCCTTCCCCACTCACCATTTTCAAGAATATCAGTTCACTTCAGGCTGGCTGTCAGCTGGCGTATTCCTCTACCTCAGGAGAAATAAAATCAGAACCATACTGGCATTTAAAATATAGTCCATCCCAACGAACCATCGGATTTGAGGAATTCAACACCGACATGGAGGAATTGTGCCGGCTTCACAGAACCGGAGACGTGGAGAAAGCTTTGATGCTCAGCGGTGGAATGGATAGCGGGACCCTGGCACATTACTTCAGCAAATTCGATCCTGAACTTAAATGCTTAAACATCTATGCTGAAAATCATTCCATCGATGAACGGCCCTATGCCAGTGCAAATGCCTCGAATGCCCATTTAGAGATTGTCTACCTTGAAATTCCCATCACTCCCTCCGAAGATCAAATTGAGGGATGTTTGAATGCCGAGGAAGAACCCAATTCGATTCCTGAACCTGCCGTTTTCTTATGCAGCAAAGCCAAAGACATGGGAATTGAAGTCTTATATTCCGCCCTGGGACCTGATGAACTTTTTGGCGGATACAACTATTTTGCCACCGTCCATAGATTTAATAAGCTTGGGGGAGTTTTAAAATTCATACCTGCTATCTTTGTACCCAACAGGTACCGATCGAAATTGAAGGAAGTCAGAAAGTATGGCTTTGAATATTATCCCATTAGTTCACGACGCTTGTTTCCCTGGGAAGACATTGTACAATTTCTGCAAAAAAAAGGAGAGCAAATCCCCATTCATCCCATTGAATACATTGACAATCAGGTGAATAATTTATATCCTGCCTTTCAACAGCTGCCCCTGCTGAAGAAGGTATCCTACCTCGATATTTTCTATAATATTTCATCGCATCATACTTTTAGAAGCGATCAACCCTCGATGCGTTTTTCGATTGAAATGAGATTTCCCTTTCTGGATCACCTGTTTATTGAAAAGTATTTCAACCAGGCCGATACCTTTGAGAACTTAGGGAAATACCTGAAGCCCCAATTTCGGGATTATGTTTCAACCGTGCTACCTGGGAAGATATTTGAAATGGAGAAAAAAGGTTTTTCCATGCCAACTGAAAAATGGATCGGTGGACCATCGTCTGTCACTGGAGCAAAAATTAATACCACCGATTCAGCTCAACGCTGGTATTTAAAAATGCTCAGTGAAATTGAGGCAGGATAAGGCACCTGAGGAACCTCCCGTTTATACTTCAACGATTGATTGGTCCATTTTTAAAGAATTTCATATCAAATATGCAATTATATTCAACCAAACTACAACAGGGAATGTCAGTTATCAATTATTTAAAATGCCAATTTGTCAATTTTAACACCAATGGCAGTATATTTGCACTTCGAAAACAAACTAAAAATTCAGGTACAATGACAGAAGATAAAGCCCAGGTTAATGAACAACTTGACAACGAAACGCCGGATGTAACTCCCCATGAAGAGGAATCGGCTCACGGTAAAAAGGAATCAAAAAAGGAAAAAGCACACAAAATATCTGAGACTCAGGAACAACTTGAGAAGGCAGAATTGGATTTACTCGACCTGAAAGACCGCCATATGCGCTTGCAGGCTGAGTTTGACAATTACCGCAAACGTACTTTGAAGGAACGGATGGAACTGCTGAAAACTGCCAATGAAAGCCTTCTAATCAGTATTCTACCTGTTGTTGATGATTTTGACCGTGCCAATCAGACCCTTGAGGCCGTCGAAGAAGAAAGCCATGTAAAAGAGGGTGTCAGTTTAATTTATACCAAGTTCCAGGAATTTCTGAAACAGAATGGTATCAAGGAAATTGAAGCCATCGGTCAGGATTTTAATACCGATTTGCACGAAGCAATCACCAAAATACCAGCCCCTTCCAAGGAATTGGTTGGCAAAATTGTAGATGTGGTACAGAAAGGTTATTATCTGAATGACAAAGTAATACGTTTCGCTAAAGTAGTTATAGGCGAATAAGCCTGATATATTCAATTGAAAATGACAAAACGCGATTTTTATGAGATCCTGGGGGTTAGCAAAACTGCGACTGCCGATGAAATAAAGAAGGCTTACCGACAACGAGCCATCCAGTTTCATCCTGACAAGAACCCCGGGAACAAGGAAGCCGAAGAGAAGTTTAAAGAAGCTGCAGAAGCTTATGAGATATTGAGCAGTCCTGAAAAACGTCAGCGATATGACCAGTTTGGACACAAAGGCATGGGCGGCAACCAGGGATTTGGTGGTCATGACATGTCGATGGACGACATCTTCTCAATGTTTGGCGACATCTTCGGTGGCGGGGGATTTGGTGGATTTAGCGGTTTCGGTGGAGGTGGCGGCTCTCGCAGTCGTGGTCCTCGTCAACACCGTGGATCTGACCTTCGCGTGAAAGTCACACTGAATCTGAGTGAGGTCTTAAACGGGGTAGAGAAAAAGATCAAGGTAAAAAAATATGTACCCTGTACCCATTGCAAGGGAACAGGCGCGGAAGGCGGATCATCTTATTCCAACTGTTCGACCTGTAAGGGAAGCGGACATGTAACCCGCATCCAGAATACCCTGCTCGGCCAGATGCAAACCACTTCAGCCTGTCCAACCTGTAACGGCGAAGGACAAATCATCACCAATAAATGTGTCCATTGCCAGGGAGAAGGAGTTGTCCGCGATGAAGAAGTGATCTCCATCCGCATACCTGCCGGGGTGGGTGAAGGAATGCAGCTCAACGTAGCTGGTAAAGGAAATGCAGGACGCCGCAGTGGTGTCAATGGCGATCTTTTTGTGGTCATCCATGAAGATGAACACGACGAATTGGTAAGAGACGGCAACAACCTGATTTATAACCTTTTTGTCACATTCCCGGAGATTACCCTGGGCACTACCAAAGAAATCCCTACTGTCGACAGCAAGGTAAAAGTCAAGATCGAAGCTGGCACCCAGCCTGAAAAGATACTGCGCTTGCGCGGAAAAGGCTTGCCCGATGTGAATGGCTACGGAAAAGGCGATTTACTGGTACGTGTGCATGTATGGATTCCCAAAAAGATCAATTCGGAAGAAAAGAAGATGCTTGAAAAACTGCAGGCATCGCCCAGCTTCACCGATGGACCTGATCAATCGGATAAGAATTTCTTTGATAAAGTGAGAGATATTTTTGAATAGCAGGCTATTTTCTTAAAAATTAAAAAGCTACTGGAACAGCGAGAAATTCATCTCCTGTGCAGTAGCTTTTTTTATTTTCCCCCAGGCTGGAACTTATCTTCAGTTGCAAAATCACCTGATCATCGAATGATATTCTGTCATTCATCGAGACCTATCTTGTGTGTTGCTTGTGTGTTGCTTGTGTGTTGCTTGTGTGTAGGTGCTGTGTAGCTGAGCACACAAGAAGCACACAAGCAACACAGAAGAAGCACACAAGATAGGTCTCGATGCATGACAGAGTATCACCTGAAGCATGTTCAAGGAATACAAATCGGTACAGTCACCTGCAGCAGAGAAGTACCGGCTGTCCTATAATTTATTGAAATATCTCCAGTGAATCGAGCGCTGCCTTGTATTTACGGGCATTTTGCATGTGACCTGCCAGATTGGTCGAGAAATTGTGATAGCCTGAAAAGTCCTGACGGGCACACATATAAATGTAGGGTGTTTTTGCAGCATGTAACACGGCCTCTATACTTGACACCTCAGGGAAGTTGATCGGGCCCGGTGGCAGGCCTGGATATTTATAGGTATTGTAAGGTGAGTCAACTGCCAAATGAATCTTCAAAACACGTTTGATACGGAAATTACCCAGGGCAAATTTCACCGTCGGATCAGCCTGCAGCGGTATTCCACGTTTGATGCGGTTCAGATATAAGCCTGCAATCACTGGTTTTTCATCCCGCTTGTTGCTCTCTTCCTGAACAATGGAGGCCACAGTCATTACTTCCTCAGGGGTCAAGCCAAGTTCCTGTGCCTTGTTGGTACGCTCTTCATTCCAGAAACGTTTGTACTCCATCGACATCCGTTCAAGGAATTGATCGGCCGTTGTGGTCCAGTAGAACTCATAACTATTGGGAATGAACATGCAATGGAAGGTATTTTTATTGAAACCATATTTCTCATACACGGCTGGATCATTGAACTTTTGAATCAACTCAGCAGAATCGGGCTCAATGTATTTTGAAACTGCACCAGCCAGCTCTTCAATGAACCGCAGGTTGTTAAAAGTCACCATGACAGGCTCCTGGTTTCCCGAGCGAAGCATATTCACAATTTCGTTGGTCGTCAGTCCCTTATCCAGTAAATATTTACCTGGCTTGATCGATTCATCATATTTCTTGCGTTTGGCCACCCAGTTGAATGCCTTGTAGTTAGAAATGATCTGGTGCTTTTTCAAACTGTCGATCACCTGATCATACGTTGCATTGAGGGGAATAATGATGCTTCCCGGGGTATAAATGTTGGCATCAAAAATATAATGGTAAAGCTGGTAGCTTCTCAATCCAGCCACAGAAAGTGCTACGACAAACAGAATAATAATCCATTTGTTCAATCGGGGGAATAGCATAATCCTTCCTTTTTTAATCAAGTCCATAATCTTTCGGTTTTTCGGTATAAAAATAGTCATTTCATTTAAAGTACCTAACTCCCGGGTAAAAGTTAAAAAGCAAAATCTTACTTAAATGCCTGATGCAATGTTTGTAATATTTATCTTAAATTCTGGATTTCAGAAAAACAAGTCCATACACTTTGGATGAAATTACGTATTTTCGTCAACAAATAAAACGTGCTATCAAAATATTCCATTATGCATCAGGTTAAGCTAGCTGACAACATTTATTACCTCGGTTTCAACGATCGAAGAACCCATCTTTTTGAAAATTTATGGCCCATTCCTTATGGAGTGTCCTATAATTCATACTTGATTGTGGATAAAAAAATTGCCCTGATCGATACTGTAGAACATTCATTTACGGAGGATTATCTAAGCAAGATTGAAACCATCACCGGGGGACGTCCTGTTGATTACCTGGTAATCAATCACATGGAACCTGATCATTCAGGATCACTGAATGCGGTAGTGACCAAATACCCCCATATCACACTGGTTGGCAATAAGAAAACCTTCGACATGGTGGCCAATTATTATAAGATTACTGCCAATACCCTGGAAGTATACGATGATTATGAATTGCCCCTGGGCGATCATCAATTGAGGTTTGCAACCATCCCGATGGTTCACTGGCCTGAAACGATGGTGACTTTGGAATTGACCAGCAAAATACTGTTCACAGGCGATGCCTTTGGAAGTTTTGGAACGCTCGATGGAGGTATTTTTGACGATGAGTTGAATCTTTCGAGGTATGAAGAAGAATTGATGCGGTATTTTACCAACATCGTAGGGAAATATTGTCCCCATACTCAACGGGCATTGAAGAAAATTGAATCCATGGATGTCAGTATGCTTGCCGCCACCCATGGCCCGATCTGGCGTAGCAACCTGTCCTACATCATTGATCGTTACGAGAAATGGAGCACCTATACGACAGAACCAGGTGCAGTCATTGTGTATGGTTCAATGTACGGCAACACTGCAAAAATGGCCGATGTTATTGCACGACAGCTGGCCGTCCGGGGGATCAAAAACATTCGTGTATACGACGCTTCAAAAACCCATGCCTCTTATATCATTAGTGACATTTTCAAATATGGCGCCTTCATTGTGGGCAGTGCCGCCTATAACAATGAACTTTTTCCATCGGTTGAAACTCTGCTGACCAAAATTGAGCACATGGGAATCAAAAACCACCTGCTGGGCATCTTTGGATCATTTGGATGGAATGGCGGAGGGGTGAAGAACCTTCAGAAATTTGCTGAAACCATTAAATGGGAAGTTGTTGGTCAGCCTGTAGAAGAAAAAGGCACCTTGAAAAATGAGAAATTTGAACAGTGTATTGATTTGGCCAATGCAATGGCCGATAAGCTGTTGGGATAATAATCGATTTACATACAAGCTCCACAAGTTGTGGAACAAAGAAACCGCCCCCTTCATAAGAGAGCGGTTTTTTTGCAATTACTCCAAATCCTCCCTTAATCAGATGATAATCTAACTATCTTTTTTACAGCCTCTTTAAACTCATTCTTCTGCGTCTTCAGTGTAACCCGATAATAATATACACCCTTCTGAAGATTGGTAGCATCGTAATTTACATCGTAAAACCCTGCTTTATGATAGGAATTGACCAATTGTACTATATTTCTACCCACTGCATCATAAACAGTTATTGAAACTTGTCCATCCGATGGAATTTCATAGTGAATCCTGGTAGTTTTAGAAAAAGGGTTAGGAAAATTATAGCTGTTCAGCCTGGAGGATGGGACCATGGCTTGTTGACTTATAAGGGCAGATTTTACAGTATTCGCACAGCTTCCTAATTCGTCACCAAGCTGTAAAAGAGCCTGAACAGCTGGCGAAGCTACACAAATCTCAGTTCCGTTATGACAAACTATTACCTTATCCATTTTACTGCCACATCTTACATCATTTACAAATACAGTTGTTTCATCCATACCAGTACATCCCTTGGCATCAGTTACAGTTAGTTGATAGGTTGTGGTGGTGGTTGGACAAACTTCAATGCTAGCCTGGTTGGATGTAGTTTCTCCCATTGACCAGGAATAGGTATAGGGCGCGGTACCTCCTGCAGCAGATCCATTTAATGTAATGCAATTGGAACCATATCCATAAATTACATTTTTATCTGGCCCCGCATCAGCAGTTGTAAACTCAAAATCATAAGTCGTAGTGACTCCGTTGATCCCGATTTTGAAATTGTCTGCATTGCCAATAAAGTTGGGTGAATAAGCTGGACCACCCACACTCAATCTGATAGCCCCACCCCCCTTCTTAGGGTCATTATTGATCTTGGCATTGGGATATTGACTGAGGTAGTCAGTTAGAGTAAAATATGGGCCTTCATGATCGGGATCGGTAATCAATTCTCCCCCAAAAAACCAACCACCCTCTAAAGCATTCCAATTTTGCCAGACATCCATTTGGGTAATACCCTGATCTGGCATGGAATTTTTAATGAAAGGATGGGTCTGATATCTCGGATCAAATACCAGGTTATGCTCAGAAGAACCATCGCCATTGATATCAACAAGTACGACAATAAAATTGACATCAACGGTTGAATCTCTCTTCTGTACATAAGTTGAATAGGATAATTCAGTTACAGAAGCCAGGGGGATTCCAGTATATTGGGTATTTCTTAATCTTCCAAAACTGGCATCAGGAGTGGTAAATTGCAAACTACCTTTTCCCAATGGTGGTGTGGATGGGCCATTCATAAAGGCAAGAGATGAGTTTCCTCCTGCATTCCTTACCCAACCATTTAAGTTACAATCAGTAACCGTTACCAATCCCTGTGAGAATGCAAAGTTTGTAATCCCTATTAGCAAAAACAGGATGAATATGAGTATATTATTTTTTTTCATTACGGTAATTTAAAAAATATAACTGTCAATTTTTATGTTCCGATAATGTCTGAAAGACAAGTGAGAGGTAAAAGGATCAAACAGCCATCGATGGATAGCTATTCATTTCATGTAAGTTTAATGGTTGGTTGGTAACTCAACTATTGCCTATTGGTTGGGACAATCGTTGATTCTTTGAACCTGAATGGTAATTTTGAAACACTGGGCGATTTGTTCAATGGTAATAACCAGCCCCTCATTGGAGTAATGAAGTGAGACAACCTTGTAAGTGTGATAGGAAAGGTTATCCAAAACATTATATATATTTTTGCCATGAGAGACTCTTTAAATCACTCAATAATTGCATCTATTAAACTAATTGAAATCCCTTTTGAATCAGGTAATTGTCAATGTATATAAATTTACAAAAAAAATAATTTATACACAATAGCAAAGACGTATAATTTCCAAGAGTTTCTTGCTTCACTGACCAGGCAGGACTTCAAAACGAAGTTGAAAGCCAGGGGAGATTGTATCTGGATTCAAGTGCCCTTGCTTTAATATAAACAGATCGCGGCAATCCATCAAACGGGAAGCATTGTCGGGCTATCTTTCAGCCTGGAGGTGTTGAAGGATTGGCAGTTTACAATCACTGGATCGCAGTTGGCTTGAAGGAGTCGATGTGAAGGGGTCGAAACTTCATTTTATCCAAAAACTATTGCCCATTTCCCATGGAATTGTGGGGATAGAAAATATCTTTGCAAGTCTAAAATTTAAAGTATGCAAACCTGGTTCGAGACGAAAGTAAAATATGTAAAGATTGACGATGATGGCCGTGAAAAGAAGGTCAGTGAAGTTTATCTGGTGGATGCGGTAACCTTTACCGATGCTGAAACACGCATCATCCAGCAAATGGAAACCATGGTCCGTGGTGAATTCATGGTCGACAATATCAAGAAATCGAATATTGTCGAGATATTTCCTTCTGATAGTGGCGAATGGTGGTACAAGGCCAAGATCGGTATTGTGACCATTGACGAAAAGGCTGGCAAGGAGAAGAAGATCAACAACTATTTCCTGGTAGCTGCCGATGACCTCAAACAGGCCCTTCAGAGGCTGGAAGAGGGACTATCGTATGTGTTGGTACCCTATCAGACCACTTCGCTGGCAATTTGCAGTATCGTGGATGTATTCCCTTATTTTGTCGACAAGGTGAATGCGCCCATCCCTGCCAACCTGAAACCATTGAAGGAAGTTACCAAAAAGCCAGTCTTTGAAGATGAAGACCTGGATGTGGTGTACTCGGCCGAGGATGAGGAAGAGGACGAAGATTAGAAATAAAAAGTTGAAAGTTGAAAGTTTAAGGTTGAAAGTTGCCTGCCAATCGAAGGCTTCCCATCTTTAAACTTTGAAGTTGCATCCAGATCGGCACGTAACTTTAAACTTTAAACTTTAAACCTGAAACTTGGAACTAAAATAAAAACCCTGATCGGAATTCACTGATCAGGGTTTTGTATGTTATAACCAAACGTCTTATTGGCTGTTCTTGGCTGAGCGTTTGCGTTCGTGCTCTTTGAGCGCCATTTTACGCATACGGATTGACAGGGGAGTAACCTCTACAAGTTCGTCGGCTTTGATATATTCGAGGGCTTCTTCAAGGCTGAATTTGATCGGTGTGATCAACCTTAACTTTTGATCAGTACCAGAAGCGCGCATGTTGGTCAGCTGCTTTGGCTTGGTCACGTTGATGGTTAAATCATCGCCACGGGTACTTTCGCCAATTACCTGTCCTTCATAAACTTCTTGCATAGGATCAATAAAGAATGAACCACGGTCTGAAAGTTTACTGATTGAATAGGCAAATGCAGTTCCTGTTTCAAGGGCAATCAATGAACCATTGTTACGGTTGTCGATCACACCTTTGTAAGGTTGGTATTCAAGGAAACGATGGTTGATCACCGCTTCTCCTGCAGTAGCAGTGAGCATGTTGGTACGCATTCCGATAATACCACGTGAAGGAATCTTAAATTCCAGGTGGATACGGTCGCCTTTGCGTTCCATATTTTGCATTTCACCTTTACGTGAAGAAGCCATTTCAACGACCTTGCCTGAGTATTCTTCAGGAACGTCGACGTGCAATTCTTCAATAGGCTCACATCTTTCACCATTAATTTCTTTGAACAGAACCTGTGGTTGACCCACCTGAAGCTCATATCCTTCGCGACGCATGGTTTCAATCAATACCGACAAGTGAAGAACACCACGACCGTAAACGATGTGCGAATCAGCAGAATCAGTGGATATCACACGCAGGGCAAGGTTTTTCTCCAATTCCTTTTCCAAACGATCTTTCAAGTGACGGGAAGTTACATATTTTCCTTCTTTACCATAGAAAGGAGAATTGTTGATCATGAATGTCATACTCATGGTAGGTTCATCGACATCAATTGGAGTCAATGGCTCAGGATTTTCGTAATCGCAGACAGTATCCCCAATATCGAATCCATCAATACCAACCATGGCACAAATATCGCCATCAATCATATGATCCACCTTTTGACGGCCCAAGCCGGTAAATGTATGAAGTTCCTTGATCCTGGTCTTTTTGATTGTACCATCACGTTTGACCAGCGAAACGTTCATTCCTTCACGAAGTTCACCACGGTGGATACGGCCAATGGCAATACGGCCCACATAAGATGAATAATCAAGCGAGGTAATCAACACTTGAGGAGTGCCTGGATTTGGAATCGGACCAGGAATATTTTTCACAATCGATTTCAGCAATGCTTCAATGTTGTCAGTAGGCTGTTTCCAGTCGTCCGACATCCAGCCTTGTTTGGCCGAACCGTAGATGGTTGGGAAATCCAATTGGTCTTCGGTGGCATTCAGACTATACATCAGGTCAAAAACCTGCTCGTGCACTTCATCAGGACGACAGTTTGGTTTGTCGACCTTGTTGACCACCACAATGGGTTTAAGGCCCAAAGCAAGGGCCTTGGATAAGACAAAACGCGTTTGAGGCATGGTGCCTTCAAAAGCATCGACCAATAACAATACGCCATCGGCCATATTCAATACCCGTTCAACTTCACCACCAAAGTCAGCATGGCCAGGGGTATCTATAATATTGATTTTTATATCGTCATAAATAACTGATACATTCTTTGCCAGAATGGTTATTCCTCTTTCACGTTCCAAATCATTGTTATCGAGAATCAACTCTTGTTTCTTCTCGTGTTCTTTCATGATGTTACAATAGTAAATCATCTTGTCAACCAATGTGGTTTTCCCGTGGTCAACGTGGGCAATAATCGCAATGTTTCTAATCTTCTGCATAGGGTTCAAAAATGAAGGCGCAAAGATAGCCTAATATTCGAATCGAAATTGGTTTTACGATAAGTGGAAGGTTAAGTTTTTGTAAATGTAGATGTTTTAACAATTTAGGCACATTAAAAGGGGAAAAAAGTAACAAAGAGACAAAGTATCTAAGTTACAAAGTACCAAAGGAACAAAGAGACAAAGTAACAAAGTGACAAAGGACCAGAGGAACAAAGTTGCAAAAAGACAAAGTATCAGAGTTGCTAAGTTGAAAGAATTATTTATTGGGAATTGGTTGAATGGATAAAATAAATGAAGAAAGCATGCGCTCAACTTCGCGGGTTTCTTCATAAAGTACATTAAATCTGGATTCATTCAAGTATTCAATGTTCTTTGAAATTCGCAATTGTGTTTGTAACTCGAACAATGAACCCATTGAGATTTTAAGAAAACGTATAAATTCTGGCTCTGATTTGCGTCCAAACCCTTCAGCTATATTAGAAGGAATGGAAACGGAACAACGTCGGATCTGGCTAGTTAATCCATAAATCTCTTCTTTGGGAAAAGATTTCGTGTCTTTGTAAATATTCGTAACAAGTTCCATTGACTTTTGCCAAACAAATAATTCAGTATAAGTTTTCATTCTTTTAACTTATTAGCCAAGTACTTTAATACTCTGACATTTTCTTACTTTGTCACTTTGTAACTTTGTCTCTTTGTCTCTTTGTAACTACTTATTTGTGCCGTTTCTTCAATTCGCGTGCTAAATCTTCAATGCGGTATCCTTTGTGTGAGAGCAAAACAATCAGGTGATACAACAAGTCAGCACCTTCGTACAGGAAGTTCTCATCGTCGTTGGCCATGGCTCCGATAATGGTTTCAACAGCCTCCTCTCCCACTTTCTGGGCAATCTTGCGTGTGCCGCTCTGAAACAAGGAAGTGGTGTATGAACCTTCAGGCATTTCCTGTTTACGCTGGTCGATAAAATCCTGCAAGTATTCAAGGAACAGAATATCGCTTTCCTCATTTTCTTCATCCCAGCAGGTATCAGCGCCGGTGTGGCAGACAGGTCCAACAGGATTGACCTTGATCAGGAGGCTGTCGTTGTCGCAATCGGATGCAACAGAAACTACATTTAGAAAATTGCCCGATTCTTCACCTTTGGTCCACAGCCTGTTCTTGGTGCGGCTAAAGAAAGTTACCTGACCCAATTCTTCTGTTTTTGCCAGCGCTTCTTCATTCATAAAGCCTAGCATCAGCACTTTTAGTGTTGTATTATCCTGGATAACAGCAGGAATAAGGCCATTCATTTTGGCATAATCAAGTTGTACGTCTTCCATTTTTATAATAATTGTTTTACTTCGAGTGACAAGTTTACTATTAAAATTCTTACCGAATGGCAATTCCTTTGCTTTTCAAATAACTTTTCAAATCAGGAATGGCAATTTCCTTGTAATGAAAGATGCTGGCGGCAAGTCCTGCATCAGCTTTGCCTTCTGTGAAGACGTCCACAAAGTGATCCATGTTTCCAGCTCCACCTGATGCGATGATTGGTATTCTCAACATATCTGACATTTTCGCCAATTCCTTATTGGCAAACCCTGCCTTGGTTCCATCGTGATTCATGGAGGTGAACAAAATCTCACCAGCTCCACGACTTTCACCTTCTTTGGCCCATGAGAACAGTTCCTTGTCGGTTGGTATGCGCCCTCCATTGACTGTCACGGTCCAGTAATCATTTTCACCACGGGCATCAATGGCCAATACGACAAACTGGCTTCCGAAGTTCAGTGCCAGATCGTCAATCAGTTGTGGATTTCTCACTGCCGACGAATTGATGCTTATTTTATCGGCTCCCGCACTCAGCAATGCATCGGCATCTTTCAGTTCACTGATTCCACCTCCCACAGTAAATGGGATGTTGATTTCACGGGCAATGCGCTTGACCAGCTCCACAAAGGTTTTACGTCCTTCATGGGTGGCAGTGATGTCAAGGAAAACCAATTCATCGGCTCCCTGTTCGGCATACAGCGCACCCAGTTCAACGGGGTCACCCACACTTTGAATATTGATAAAATTGATGCCTTTCACGGTCTGACCGTCTTTGATATCCAGGCATGGTATGATTCGTTTTGCTAACATCTTCTAAAGTTCCAAGTTTAAAGTTCCAAGTTGGCGCACTGATCAGGGTTGCGGGGTTATCCAGGGGTTGCACCCACGGTTATTCACATTCAATCCTTTCAGGATTATTTTATGCATTCCACTTTTTGGAGCAAGTTCATATTTCAGGTTCAAAGTTTCATATTAGCCTTATACACCAATAAACTTACTTATTTCAGCCAATGAAATTCGATTCTCATAGATCGCTTTACCCGTAATTACTCCCGGGATGCCCATTTCATCCAATTCGTAAATGTCTTTCATGGTTGCAATACCGCCACTGGCAATGAGGCCTAGATTTGGAAATTGAGCCATGATTTCTTTGTATAGATCAATACTGGGACCCGTCAACATGCCATCGCGGGCAATGTCGGTTGAAATGACCTGCTGAATACCCATGCTCGTGTAACTTTCAATAAATTCAAGAATGGACAATTCTGATACTTCTTGCCAGCCACTTACTGCAATCATTTTATCCTTTGCATCGGCTCCAAGAATGATTTTATCGGCTCCATAGATTTCAATCCAATGCAGGAATGTCTCACGGTCTTTCACGGCAATACTTCCTCCAGTGATCATTTTTGCACCACATTCGAAGGCAATGCGGAGATCGTCATTGGATTTCAAGCCTCCACCAAAGTCTATCACCAATTTGGTTTTTGAAGCAATGGACTCCAAAACTTTGTGGTTGACAATGTGCTTGGCTTTTGCCCCATCCAAATCAACCAGATGCAGACGGGTAATCCCTGCATCCTCAAACATTTTGGCAACCTCAAGTGGGTTCTCATTGTAAACCGTTTTCTGGTTGTAATCGCCTTGTGACAGACGGACACATTTGGCGTCAATCAAATCAATGGCTGGTATAATAGTGATCATTGGTATTAAATCTTTAGAAAGTTTTCCAATATTTTTGCTCCTACCGTCCCGCTTTTCTCGGGATGAAACTGCGTTGCATAAAAGTTATCGCGGTGCAAGGCTGCGCTGAATGGATTGATATAATTGCATACGGCGGCTGTATGTTCTCCCACGGCAGCATAATAGGAATGCACAAAGTACACGTATTGCTCATCAAGCGAGGGATCGAACAGTTCACTTTTTAGCTGGCTAATGCTGTTCCATCCCATGTGGGGAACTTTGGTAATAAACTCCATCCCCGGCTCAGGAATAAAGCGTTTGACCTGTTCATCGAATATGCCGAGGCAAGGAGTGTTGTTTTCTTCGGAATAACTGCACATCAGCTGTAATCCAAGGCAAATGCCCAGTACAGGTTGTTTTAAGCCAGGAATGAGTATATCCAGCCCTTCTTTTTTCAAGAACGCCATTGTCGTGCTAGCCTCCCCCACTCCAGGGAAAATGACCTTGTCGGCTGCCTTAATTTTCTCATGATCGCCAGTTATTTCTGCATTCACGCCCAATCGTTGCAATGCATTGTTCACCGATTCGATATTCCCAGCGTTATATTTGATGATAACAATATCCATATTGAATAATCTTATTTTTTTATCAGCTTTTGATGACAACAAAGACTAAGTTATTGTAACTTTATACTTTGTTTATTCTCATCCGGCGCGTTCTTCTAACGGTTAGGAAACCTGATTCTCAATCAGGTAATGGCAGTTCGATTCTGCTACGCGCTACAGTTTACTTTATTTCAGCAAGTCAGCCAGCACTTTTTTCATCTCCGAAAACTCTTCTTCCTTGTAAAGTCTTGTCATATAGACAATCTTGCCAGTTTTATCCAGAATCACATTGCGCGTTACCCCAGCACCTTTTTCGGCAAACTGGTAAAATATTTCCCCTTTGGGGTCCAGTGCCAAGGGATAGGTGACGGGAATCTGCTTGGCAAACTTTTCAACAACATCCTTGGGTTCATCCAAATCGACTCCGTACAAGGCAAAATTTGGATTGTTCTTGTATTTTTTCCAGATATCAGCTTCGATATGGGGCATTTCTTTTCGGCAAACAGAGCACCAGCTGGCAGTAAATTGCAACATCACTACTTTGCCTTTCAAATCGGCTATACGAATGGTTTTCCCATTTGTTGTAATTAAACTGAAATCAGGAACTTGTTGCCCGATCTTTACGATATAAGCGTAATCAGAAGGAATTTCCTTCACTGTAGTTTGTGCCTGAATTGTCATTGCAGTAAACATTAGGAATACAATTAAATATCTCATAATTAAAATCTTAAATTATAAATAAGGGTTTAAAGTTCAAAGTTCAAAGTTGTGTGCCGATCAAAAGCTGCTAATACTATAACTCTATACTTTGAGGTGGCTACCAGATCGGCACGCAACTTTAAACTTTAAACTTTGAAACTTTAAACTAATTAAAAACCACCGTCTTATTCTTATAAACCAGTATCTTCCGTTGCAAATGTTTAAAAACAGCTTGTGAGAGTACAATCTTCTCAAGGTCACGACCTTTGCGAACCAGCCTTTCAACGGTATCGGTGTGGTTGCAGCGTGTAACGTCCTGTTCGATAATAGGACCACCATCCAGATCGCTGGTCACATAATGACTTGTTGCCCCAATGATTTTCACTCCACGCTCATAGGCTGCATGGTAAGGCTTCGCACCCGCAAATGCTGGCAAGAACGAATGATGGATGTTGATAATCCGATTGGGGAACTGAGCCACAAATTCAGGTGAAAGCACCTGCATATAACGTGCCAGTACCATAAAATCGATATCATGCACCTCCAGCAGTTCAATTTCTTTGGCTTCCTGTTCAGCTTTGTTTTCACTTGTTACAGGAACATACTGAAATTCAATATCAAAGCGTCGGGCGACTGGTTCCAAATCCATGTGATTGCTTATAATCACCGGGATTTCCACATCCCATTCACCGGCGGTGTAGCGTGACAACATGTCGAACAGGCAATGTGACATTTTAGATACAAAAATAGCCATGCGGGGAATCTGCTTCGAGAAATGAAGCGAATAATTCATACTGAGCTTATCTGCAATCAAGGTGTCAAAATATTCCCTGATTTTATCCGAAGGAATCGAAAAACCTTCCAACTCCCATTCAGCACGCATATAGAAAATCATCTCTGCCCGATCGACATATTGATCGAGGTAAATGATATTTCCATTGTTCTTATTCAGAAACTCTGTCACTGTAGCCAAAATCCCCTGTCGGTCTGGGCAATGAATCAGTAGAATGGCTGTATTTTTTTTATCCCTTAATGGTTTGATGCTTTTCATTAGAGTGTTCCCTTTGTTGATGGCAGTTCAAAGTTAAATACATCTTTTCGGATGGCCATTTTAATGGCACGGGCTAAGGCTTTAAAGATACCCTCAATTTTGTGATGTTCGTTGGTACCTTCGGCCTGAATGTTCAGGTTGGCCAATGCCGTGTCTGAAAATGATTTAAAAAAGTGGAAGAACATTTCGGTAGGCATATCACCCACTTTTTCTCTCAGGAATTCGGCTTTCCAAACAATCCATGGACGGCCGCCAAAGTCGATGGCCACCTGTGCCAGGCAATCATCCATAGGCAAACAATAACCATAGCGCTCAACACCACGCTTGTCTCCCAATGCCAGTTTAAATGCTTCTCCCAATGCCAGTGCTGTATCTTCAATGGTGTGGTGCTCGTCCACCTCCAGGTCCCCGTCTACCTCAATGGTCAGGTTAACTCCTGAATGGCGTGCAATCTGGTCAAGCATGTGATCAAAAAAGCCCAATCCTGTATGAATATTCCCTTTGCCTGTTCCGTCCAGGTTGAGTTCAACCCTAATCTTAGTTTCTTTGGTGTTGCGTTCAACTACAACAGTGCGCTCAGGAGCAGCCACCTTCGCATAAATTTCATCCCAATCGGTGGTAATCAATACGCAATATTCAGCCAATCCGTTTGTCTGAAGTTCATTTTCCAGGGAGCCATCATTGATCAGGATTCCTTTTGCACCAAGGTTCTTAGCCAATTGAATATCTGTCAGACGATCACCAATCACAAAGCTGTTGGCCAAATCGTAACTACCATCCATATACTTG
Organism: Prolixibacteraceae bacterium; assembly: GCA_036504555.1. Taxonomy (GTDB): domain Bacteria; phylum Bacteroidota; class Bacteroidia; order Bacteroidales; family Prolixibacteraceae; genus Aquipluma. The sequence goes on from DASXUZ010000107.1 coordinate 32,701, forward strand.
CCCATCATGCCAATACCTGGCTTGCGGGTTGGTGAATTGTCTTTCGGAAAATGACGATCAATTAGAATATCATCAAACCTTACGCCTTCATTATCAAAAGCTTTGAGCATCTTATTGTGTGCAGGCCAAAAGGTTTCTTCGGGATATCTGTCAGTGCCCAGGCCATCCTGATTGGATACCATTACCAATTCGTAGGATAGGTTTTTGGCGATAAAATGCATATTGCGGAATACCTTTGGGAGGTACTCCAGCTTTTCAAGCGAATCAATCTGCTCATCTGCAGGTTCTGCAATCAGTGTTCCGTCGCGATCTATAAATAAAGCCTTCTTCATGAAAATATTTTTTCAGATTAGTTCCTTTAAAGCTTTCCTTAATTTCTTATTCTCTGTGGGTGATCCAATAGTTATCCGCAGGCAATCGTCGCAAAGTGTTATCTTTGAGCGATCACGAACAATAATTTTCTGATCGGTAAGATACTCATAAATACCACGTGCATCATGCATTTTTACCAATATAAAATTGGCATCCGAAGGATAAACAACCTGTACAAAGGATAGTTTGAATAACTTTCGTACCATCTTATCACGTTCTTCAACAATCACTTTTACCCATTCTTCCTTTTCTTCCGTGTGATCCAATAACTCAATAGCCTTCTGCTGTGTGAGCATATTGATGTTGTACGGGTATTTAATCTTATTGAATATCTTAATCATTTCAGGCTGTGCAAAAGCCATCCCAAGCCTGATACCAGCCATCCCCCATGCTTTCGAGAAGGTCTGCAAAATAATAAGATTCTCGTATTGGTCAAGTTCAGGCAGCAAACTACTCTCAGGTGAGAAATCGATGTAAGCCTCATCGACTACTACCAAACCATCAAATCCAGTCAGCAGTTTAACAATTTCAGCCTTATCCATCAGATTGGCTGTTGGGTTGTTGGGAGAACAAATAAAAATCGCTTTGGTATAAATATTGGCTGCATCGAGTAATTTCTGGGCATTCAATCCAAAGTC
>DASXUZ010000108.1:0-33534 GCA_036504555.1 Prolixibacteraceae bacterium
GCAATGGGATTGATTTTGTCAGAAAAAATGGCAACAATGGGAAAATTGTCCTCCTGTCAGATGGGGATCAATATGGTGATTACCAGGTGGCCAATACGCTGATCAATGACATTTTGAAATTGATGAACCCTAAAATTCCCATTCATATATCAGATTACCAATCGATCAACTATCCTTCCTATTATAAGGACGGTCAATATTTTTACGGCAATGACTATTTCTATTCCAATTTATCCAGGATGACCCTTGGTTCTTATCATACGGTTAGAAACAATTTAAGCATATCTGAAGCGATTCATGGATCGTTAAAATACCTGGGTGGCATGATCAAGTCGTTTGACCTCCATACCAGTTTAAAGACCGGTTTTTGTTACAGCCGGTATACCATGACCAATGAAAGCGATGTGGCCTATGTAGACGAGGCCATCCTCCAGGTGGGTAAATTCAAGGGCGAATTTCCCTTTATCGTAGAAATAACAGGGGAGTACAACAACGAGGTATTCTCAGAAATGATGGAAATACAAAAACCAGCTGGCCTAAACAATGATAGCATTGCTGAAGAAATGTGGACCGGGCAGTATATTAAAAAGCTTGAATCGGGTACCCAGAGCAATGACATCATCAACCAAATTATCTATTCCAGCTTAAGCGAGCGGGTTTTATCCAGCTATACCTCTTTTATCTGCCTGGAGGACACCAATTATATCTGCAATAATTGTGCGACGGAACAGAATATTATCATTGGGGTGAAAGAGTTGAGCGGCGGACAGGATTCTATGTTGGTTTATCCCAATCCATTTGTGGACAAAGTGGCCATCGATTTGATGTGCTCCAATCCAACGGATGTGAAAGAGTTGTCAATTGTGGATGTGACAGGTTCAGCCATCTACCGGTTTCCGACCACTGAATTGCAAAAGGGGAAGAATGTGCTTGCCTGGAATGGCCTGTCAGCTAGCGGAGATCGGGTGAAGCCGGGAGTTTACCTGTTGGTGTATAAAACTACGGGATATGTTAAAACAATCAGGATAGTGAGAAAATGAGAAGGTGAGAAAGTGAGAAAATGAGAAAGTGAGAAAATGAAAAGGTGAGAGCCGGGGAGGGCAGCCATTGGTTATTTGATGGCTGCCAGGTAGGTGATTACGGACAGTAGGACATACCACATGATGATGATTGGAAGGGCATAAATCTGAAGGAAGATCAGCATCAGAATCGTGGTTCCAAGGAAGAGGAAGCGGATGGCATTGTCTTTCAGGTGTAGATTCTTGAATTTCATGGAGAACATGGGCAGTTCGGAGACCATCAAAAATGAACAGATAAATATGAATGTTAGCAGCACATTTTTGTTCAGAATGATGGAAGCAATGGTTTCATTGGTTCCAAACTGAAGGATCAGACCCAGGGAGGCAAAAAAGATGGCATTGGCCGGAATGGGCATGCCCAGGAATTGTTCGCTCTGGCGGTCATCGGTATTAAACTTGGCCAGACGAAAAGCTCCTGCAACGGGGATTACCAAACTTGTCAAAAGGGCAATCCATTGGCTCCAGCTGGCGTCAATGTTCTGAAGGGGTTGATTGACCCCAAACAAGGTATATTCCATCATGGTGAATACGATGGCCGCTGGGGCCAGTCCGAATGAAACCATGTCGGCCAGGGAGTCTAGTTCTTTTCCGATGGATGAATAGGCTTTCAGCAGGCGGGCAGCGAAGCCATCCATAAAGTCGAAAACAGCTGCTGCAAGAATGAACCCAGAAGCCATGCCCAGTTGTCCGTCAACAGCCAGGAAGACTGCCAGGCTGCCACAAATCAGGTTCAGGGCAGTGATGGCATTGGGAACCCAGAAAAATATACTGGTCGCCCGGCTCATGATGGAAGTTGGCCAATGATGGTTTGAGATCCTGTTACTTTGTCTCCCAATTTCACCAACAGTTTGGTATCGAGTGGGAGGAACAGGTCAACACGTGATCCGAAACGGATGAATCCAACTTCAGTGGTCTGATCGACCTGGTCACCGACCGTCACGTAATTGATGATTCTACGGGCCATCGCCCCGGCAATCTGGCGCATGACGATTTCGCGTCCATCTTTTATTTGGATGGCTGTGGTGGTCCGTTCGTTTTCTTCGGCTGATTTATCTTTAAAGGCGGCATAAAACTCACCGTCTTTGTGTCTCATGTAAGTGACTGTTCCCGGCACTGGAATCCAGTTGATGTGCACGTTGGTGGGCGACATGAAGATAGAAACCTGGAGGCATTTGGTTTTGAGGTATTCATTTTCCACAAACTCCTTGATGTCGCAAACTTTTCCGTCGGCAGGCGATAAGATCAACGATTCATTTTGAACGATGGTTCGCTGTGGATACCTGAAAAACTGAATGATCAGGATATACACCACTGCCGCCGTCGATAAGAGGGCTACCTTAATAAGGGTGTCCGTGATGAAAAACCAGGATAACAGGATCAGTACCGCTAAAATAGCAGTAGCGTAATTAATGGTGATAATGCCGGCTCTATGAACTTTCATTGATTTAGTTTATTGTTCCGGCAAAAGTAGAAAATAATTGAGCTATTCAATAATTATTTTAAGATATAAAACAACAACGGGTACAGCAAACAAAATTGAATCGAATCGATCGAGTATTCCGCCATGTCCAGGTAAAATGTGGCCGCTGTCTTTGATCTGGAAATATCGTTTAAACATGGATTCGGTCAGATCGCCAAAAGTGGAGCTGATAACAGCCAGAATACTGATGACAATCCAATGGATGAGTTGAATTTCAGGGATGTAGTTAGAAATAAGCACGGATGCCAGTATGGCCGTTAAGGTACCGCCAATGGCGCCTTCCCATGATTTTTTAGGGGAGATGCGTTCAAACAGGCGATGTTTGCCCATCGAAACGCCAAAAAGGTAGGCTCCCGAGTCGTGGGTCCAGATCAGAATAAATAAAGCGATCAGCAATTTTGGGGAGTACACATGACCCGGAATGATGTCGGGGAAGACCAGAAAGTTGATGAGTGCCAGCGGGACGGCCATATAAACAATGCTGAAAATGGTCACTGCAATGTTTTCGACGGGTCTTGGCTTTTTGCGGTAAAGTTCAGCGGCCATGATCACCAGGAACAAGGGAAAGAGGGCCAGTGAATATTTTGGATCGATCAGCCACTTGGCTATAAAAAATGAAACTCCAAATAAGAGGAACGAAATCAGATAGATCAGCCAATTGTTGGGTTCAACATCCGATTCTTTGTAAAGGTTCGCAAGTTCAATGAGTCCTCCTGTCATAATTAACAGAAACAACACCGCAAAGCTATACTGACTGGCTAGAATAGCAGTCAGTATCAACAAGACCAAAACGATGCCAGTGATCGTCCGGGTAACTAATTTCTTCAATTGATTAAATCTTTTAAAAGTTCTGTGGCTTTCTCCTCAAAATCTTTGTGAACCATTATTTCAATTTCGCCGATTGATGGGAATATGGAATCGTTTTCGTTGATGATCACGCATTGAATTTCTTCGTTCTCCAATATTTCTTTTGCAATTTCAGCCTGAAAGTTTTGCCCGGTATGATATACCGACACCCAATCTTTTTCCATAATACAATAGTTTAAAAAGTTTCTTCGGCAATAATTACTATCAATGATTTTGGTCCATGCATGCCCATTACCAATGTTTTTTCGATATCTGCAGTACGGCTTGGCCCGGTAATATTGCTTATCAACGAAGGTAATTTATTTTTATACTTTTCCTGTATTTTTTCAAGTGCATTGTCCAAATAATCGACTATTTGGGCTTCATGAGCCACCACAATGTGTGTTTCGGGGAAAACATTGAGCCTGCGACCCGAAATTTGAGCGGAACTGATTAAAACGGAGCCCAGGTGAGCCACCAGCAATTCACAACCGGTAAGGCCAATGTTCAGGCCCAGGAAATCGTTTTCCCCCTTGTCGATTTGAATGGTTCCTTCCACCAGTTGCTGAAGGATGGGATCGGTACAAAAAATCTTGTCCTGCTTTTTTTCTTCACAAATCTGTTGGACCAGGGCGGCAATCCCGGCTTTGGAATGGCAAAAAATAACCTGTCCGCCAATCAATTCAAGGTTGGTTTTAAATTCTTCTCTCAGGATGGGGTTCAGTGGCAGGTAAACAGGAGAGGTGAAATCAGGGATATTTTCCCCGATTTCACCTCTGTTTTGCTGTGCGGCCTTTAACTTGGCCAAAATATTATTTCTGGCTGATTCCATTACAATACAACGTGGTCAGCAGCCACTTCCGGATTGTCAGATGAAAGGGCCACCTGTTCTTTTTTCGATTCGTTGACCCACATTGGTCTTGACCATGGACGTTTACCGAAGATGTGTTCCAGATCCTCACTGAAAATAACTTCTTTTTCGAGCAGCATTTCTGCCAGTTTCTGGTGGCTATCTTTGTGGTCCTTTAATACTTCCAGTGCCCGGAGGTATTGAGTTTCGATCAACAGTTTAGACTCCTGATCGATCAGTTCGGCTGTTTTTTCGCTGTATGGTTTACTGAAGGCATATTCGCTTTGGCCCGATGAATCATAGAAACTCACGTTTCCGACTTTATCGCTCATTCCGAAAATGCTGACCATGGCATAGGCCTGCTTGGTCACCTTTTCAAGGTCGTTTTGCGCCCCCGAGGAGATGCTGTTGAAACTTACCTGTTCGGCGGCCCTGCCTCCGAGTGCAGAGCACATTTCGTCGAGCAATTGCTCTTTGGTGGTGATCGAACGTTCTTCAGGAAGGTACCAGGCGGCGCCCAGTGCTTTTCCACGCGGCACGATGGTAACTTTTACCAGCGGATGGGCATGTTCGAGTAACCAGCTGATGGTGGCATGACCGGCTTCATGGTAGGCGATTCTGCGTTTTTCATCAATGGAGATGATTTTATTTTTCTTTTCCAGTCCACCCACGATGCGGTCAACGGCATCCAGGAAGTCCTGCTTGTCGACAATGTCTTTGTTTTTACGGGCAGCAATCAGGGCTGATTCATTGCAAACATTGGCAATGTCGGCTCCTGAAAAGCCAGGCGTTTGTTTGGCCAAAAAGGCTGGTTCAACTTCTGGGGAAAGTTTGATGGGTTTCAAATGGACCATGAATATTTCCTCGCGTTCGTTCAGGTCGGGCAATTCGACATGAATCTGGCGGTCGAAACGGCCGGCGCGCATCAAAGCCCGGTCCAGAATGTCGGCCCGGTTGGTGGCAGCCAGGATGATAACTCCTGAATTGGTATCAAAACCATCCATTTCGGTCAGCAGTTGGTTCAGTGTATTTTCACGTTCATCGTTTGAGCCCATGTTGGGGTTTTTGCCCCTGGCCCGTCCGATGGCATCAATTTCATCGATGAAAACGATGCAAGGTGATTTTTCCTTGGCTTGTTTAAATAGATCGCGAACCCTTGAAGCGCCCACTCCGACAAACATTTCAACGAAATCGGATCCCGACATGGAGAAAAATGGAACGTTTGCCTCACCAGCAACGGCTTTGGCCAGTAAGGTTTTTCCGGTTCCCGGAGGACCTACCAGCAGGGCACCTTTGGGAATCTTACCCCCCAGCTTGGTGAATTTTTCAGGGCTTTTCAAAAAGTCAACAATTTCTTCCACTTCCTGTTTGGCTTCAGCCAAACCGGCTACATCCTTGAAATTGGTTGATACCCTTGAATCTTTATCGAATACCTTGGCCTGTGATTTACCCACATTGAAGATATTGCCGCCACCGCCGCCGCCTGTACCTTTGCTCATTCGCTTGAAAATAAACCACCAGATTAGAATAATGACCGCAAATGGCAATATCCAGTTGAGCAACTCACCCAGATAATTGTGAACGGTTTTATATTCCACCCCGATTTTATTTTCCTCGGTGGCATTGGCTTGAACTTCCTGTAAATTCTTTTCAAAGGAATCGACCGACCCGATGGTGAAAAAATAATGTGGTCCAATCTTGGCAGGAGCGGTAAAGCCATTGTTGAGCTTAGACGCATATTTGTCATAGCTTGATTCCTTGAGATAAATCTGGGCCTCTTTTTCGTTGACAACGACAATTTTCTTGATGTCATTGTTGGCAATCATGTTGGTTTTTACATCTTTCCAATTGGTCTCAACCGGGCCTGCGCCAAGGGTAAACCATTGGATGGCCAGAAAGGAAATAATAATTACCCCGTAAATCCAGTATGGATTAATTTTGGGAGCTTTATTCAAAGGCCTCATGCCCATAGGGGGCTTTACTTTATTGAGCTTTTTATCTGTCATTTTTATTTTAGTTATCTTCTTTTATAATTTCAATGTGTGCGTCTGCCCAAAGGTTTTCAAGATCATAAAATTTCCTGGAATCTTTCTGAAAAACATGTACCATAATGTCCGAATAATCGAGTAAAATCCATAATGAATTTCGGTATCCGTCTGTATGCCATGCTTTTTCATTGATCAGTTCTTCAACAGTATCTTCCACCGAATGGGCTATTGCATCAACCTGAGTATTGGAATTTCCATGGCAAATGATGAAATATTTACATTCAGAATGATTAATTTTAGTCAGATCTATTTTTATAAGGTCTAAACCCTTTTTCCTTTGAATTCCTTCAACAATGGCATCAATCAATTGTTCAGTTTCTGCTTTTTTAAAGCTTTTATTCATATTTTTCAATTAGAACTACAAAGATAATTTTTTACTTTATAATAAGTCATTAAACTTGTACCAGCAATTCATGAAAAATGAAAAAACCGATTCGTACAAAGATGGATCAAATCATTGGAAAACAAATTATCCGCCTTCAGATAGTTGATTCTACCAACAACTATGCCAATATCCAATTGAGAGAAAATGAAGTGAATGAAGGCACTGTCTTTTTGGCATACGAACAATCTATAGGTCGGGGTCAAAAGAACAATTTCTGGGAAAGTGAGCCGGGTAAAAACCTGACCTTTTCTCTTGTGGTCTTTCCCGATTTTCTGGATATCAGGCATCAGTTCATGCTTTCAAAAGTCGTTACTCTTGGTATTTATAAGGCTCTGAGTAAATATGTTGACAATCTGCGGGTCAAATGGCCCAACGATATTTATGCAGGTAATCAAAAGTTGGGCGGCATACTGATTGAAAATTCCATCATGTATAGTTCGATCAAAAGTTCGGTGATCGGCATTGGCATCAATGTCAATCAAACGGTCTTTTTGAGCAATGCGCCCAATCCGGTTTCATTGATGACACTGACAAATAAGCAATTTGATTGTGAACTGGTTTTGTCTGAACTATTATCGGCCATCGACTTCTACTATTCTTTGTTGAGGCAAGGAGAAGCAGAACTGATTGACCAGGCATTTGTGTCGGTGCTGTATCGCATCCATGAAAAACATTGGTTCCTGGCTGGTCAGGAGAGGTTTGAAGGCGAAATTACAGGGGTCAATGAAATCGGTCAATTGCTTATCAGGAAACAGGATGGAGAAATTCAGGAATTTCATTTCAAGGAAGTTGAATTTCTCCAGGGGTAGTTTAAAGTTCAAAGTTTAAAGTTCAAAGTTTAAAGTTGAGGCCCTGATATTGAGTCTTTGGAATGGGTTTAACTCCCATTTTCTCACTTTCCCATCTTCTCATCTACTCCCTTTCACAGTCTACCGGTAAGGCAGGGCGGCCAACATGTCAGCCAAACCATTGATCCCTTTTTCTAGTTTTTTATTGACCATCATTTTGATCATCATACTCATGTCCGCATCCAGCACCAAACGAAGTTTGGTTTCATAAGCATCAACGGCCAAAAGCTGTATCCAGAATGTAATACTGACAGGCAGGCTGCCGCTGCTGGCAATTTTGATGGTCTTGGACGGTTCGCGGTTGATAATCCTGATTTCGGCCTGTCCCATTCCACTGATCTGGAAGCGGCATGAATCAGCATCAGATTCGAAATCCGAGATTTTTATCTGCGGAATTTGTTCTGTCATTTTCTCCAATAGCCCTTCGTTGATGTACTTCGATAGGTTCTCGAAATTGGAAAGATAATTGTAAATGATCTCCTGGTTGTTGCGAATGACTTTTACATCGCTCACATATTTGCTGATTCCCATATCTTAAATATAATGATTTCCCTTTACTTAACAGAAAAGGCAGATGATTGTTTTAAAGTTTAAAGTTCAAAGTTTAAAGTTTAAAGTTGCGTGCCGATCAGGTTGCAATTTCACCTGAGTCCTCGGGGAAAGTTAATGTATTGGTTGCCATTGATAGGCAGGCAACTTTAAACCTTAAACTTTAAACTTTTCAGCGTTGGCTTACGTCTCTATTTTCCCCAGCTTTCAGGCTGTTCACGCCATTTGTTCAGCTTTTCAACTTCCTCTGGTTTAACGTCGCCTCTTTCAAGGGCCAGTTCAATCAGCACCTGGTAACGGCTCAGGGTGGTCAGTTCAAGACCTGCCTCTGCGAAGTTCTTGTTGGCAAGCGGAAAGTTGTAAGTGAAGATCGCCAACATTCCCAGTACGTCGCCCCCGAAATTGGTGATGGCATCGGCTGCTTTCAGGCTGCTCAGACCGGTAGAGACCAGGTCTTCAATGATCACCACTTTTTGTCCGGCTTTCATGTCGCCTTCAATGAGGTTTTCCAAGCCATGATCCTTGGGTTTTGCTCTCACGTAAATAAATGGCAATCCCAATTCCTGGGCAACCAACATTCCGTGGGCAATTGCACCGGTAGCCACCCCGGCAATCACTTCAACCTGGGGATATTTATCGCGGATGATTTTGCAGAATTGCTCGCAGATAAAAGTCCTTTCTTCAGGATAAGACATGATTTTGCGGTTGTCGCAATAAATGGGGGCTTTCCAGCCAGAGGCCCATGTAAATGGATTATTTGGTTGTACCTTTATGGTGTTTATTTGAAGCAGTTTCTTTGTAACTTCGAGTTGAATTTGTTCTAACATGATAGATTTGTTTTTTACTAAAATAATGATCGCAAATGTACAAAGTTTTTTTCAATGACTCAACCATAGAAATAGGGGGAGAAAGTAAAAAATCATTTAAAAATAACATAACACAAGCAGTTGATTGTGAGAATTCTAAGTTTGTAAATGAGCTGGTTTCCCAAATTGAATCAGGCGAAGAAAAACTGCACTTTGTGATTCTCCACAAGGACCACTGTAATCTTTGGGACTGTTTTAAAAGTCAATTGACCCAGTTGCCTGCCGCAGGAGGGCTGGTGGTCAGGGGCGATCAGTCGCTTTTATTTATCAAACGACTGGGACTTTGGGATTTGCCCAAAGGAAAAATCGAAAGGGGTGAAACGCCTGAAAGAGCCGCCATACGTGAAGTGGAAGAAGAATGTGGGGTGACAGGCCTGCAGATAACCAGGCCCCTGGATTCAACATTTCATATCTACCGGTCTCCCTATTTAAATTTCCCGGACAACCTGGTTTTAAAGGAAACCAAATGGTTCCTTATGAGCTGTGACGAGGAGCAATCGCTGATTCCACAGGTGGAGGAGAATATTGAAGAAGCGAGATGGTTTGCACTTGATGAACTTGACCAGGTGATGGAAAACACCTATTCAAGTCTACGTGAATTTCTGCACAAAACACTTCCCCTTATCTGATGTTTTGACCCGTTGATTTTTGCAATTCCTTCAGGTGATCACTTTTTAAGATTTGTCCCAACTGCCGGTCAAGGCCGTCAATGGGATTGGGGGCGGGCGATAGCAGTAATTTTCCGTCTTTGCCGATCAGAAACGAATTGGGCACCGTTTTCACCTTGTAGGTGGCCTCCCAGTTAGAATCGGTGGTGGTAAACACGCCAGGCCATCCTGACTCGTTTTTAAAGTTTGCCTGAGGGGGAATCACATTGACAATGATGAGTTTTTCTTTGTATCTTGCAGCAATGTTTTTCAGCACGTCCAGATGCTGACGGCAAATGGGATTCTTCGGATCGGTAAAATGGAGGTAAATGTAAGTGTTGGGATAGTCTGAAAAACGAACAGCGCGTCCCTCCAGGTCTTTGAGATTGATCAGGGGTGCTTTGGTTCCGCTGGCCAGATAGGTGAGTTTTTCGCGGATATATTGGGCCGTTTTTTGTTCATAGCTGCTCCAGTCAGCTTCTTTGACCTGATCGAGCATTTTGAGGATCGATGCTTTGGAATAGTTTCCACTGTAATAGGCATCTTTCATCGATTTAAGCAGTATCCAATGGGCCAATTCCTTGTTGTAATGCAATTGCTTTTGAAATAACTGATCCAGTTGCTGCAACTGGGCGGTATTGACCAGGTTTTTGATTTCAGCATAACGGGAGGTGTTTTCCAAAACACTGAAATAGTTCAGAAAGACTTCATTGAATAAGCTGGAATATGCCGCCAGGTTGTATATTGGTTTGGTCTCCTTGAAATAGGAATCGGTAAAAGTGGCTGATTTCCCCTGGTGAAGGGCAAATTCAAGGTTGGCTTTTCTGAATTGTTTGTGCGATTCGAAAAATGAATTGTTGGTTTTTGGAAATTCCCTGTTGAGCATTTGCTTGACCGTATCGGCCAATGAGGCAGACTGGTTAACGAATATCTGGTCAAAGTATTTATTTTCATAGTTCGTATAAGCCATTTCAAATTGCTGGATCAGCACATTCAGATCATCCGATGCCGGATTTTTGATTCCGAACCATACAGGCTCTGGTTTTACAAATGGATTTTTCTTTTGAGTGGCGGTTAAATTTCGTTTTGGAGGAAATACCAGTTGATACGATTTGCCCGGTTCAAGGTAGAGCATGCCATGATAGCCATCAAAGTCAGCAAAGCACAGGCTGATTTGACTGAGCTCCAGTTCAAGTTCAAAAACCCCTTCAGCATTAAATCGAATGTCGCCCAATTTGATTGTCTCTTCCGAAATGAAGTCATGAAAAACGTTCAGGGGAATTGAATTTTGGGCATATTCTGATGCTTTGCCGCTTATTTTAACGGGCATGCTCACCGCTTTCCCGGCATAGAAAAGGCCAAAAATAAAAATCAGATATGGTAAGATTCGCAAATTCACTTTGATCAGGCGGTCAATGGATTAAAATTTATGCACTGTTTATTGAGTCATTAAAACGATCAATTGGCTGGAATATTTTCTGTGCCGCTTATTTTTCCGGGACGAATTCAGCCATATTGAGTCCGGCAGGCAGGAACATGCTGGCATCACCACCATGGAGAATAATATCGCGGACGATGGTCGAATTAATGGGCGTATGCTCGGGAGTGGTCAATAAGAAGACCGATTCAATTTGAGGGTACATTTGCTTGTTTACCTGTGCAATTGCACGTTCAAATTCAAAGTCTGCAGAAGTCCGAAGCCCGCGCAGAATATAGCCGGCATTCACTTTTTTGCAAAAGTCTACGGTCAATCCTTCATAACATTGAACGCTTACCTGGGGCTCGTTTTTAAAAACCTGCTGAATCCACCTTTCTCTTTTTTCAACGGGGAAAAATGATCGTTTGTTCGAGTTGTAGCCGATCATGATAATTATCTTATCGAACAAGGGAAGGGCCCGGTTAACGATGCTTTCATGGCCAACGGTAAACGGATCAAATGACCCAGGGAAAATGGCGATTCGCTCCATGGTATGGTTTTTAAAATTTTGATTGTAAATATAGAGCTTATTCAATGGCTGAGCACAAATCATGGGTTTAATTCGCGCTGGATTTAAGTGGACGGCTTAAATAAAAGATGAGCATCAGGGCCACTGAAGCAACAAGTGTGCTTATTATGAGTTGGTTGGATTTGCTGCTCTGGAAGAAAGATAATTTCTGGATTTCGCCCCCGTATTGCATAGTGGTTAAAACCAAGCCATTGTTAAGGGCATGACCCAGGATGCATAAATAGATGTTGCGGGTACGCAACATTAGAATGCCCAGCAAAATACCCAGAATAAAAGTGGCGGCAAATTGCCATGGATTCAAATGGAACAAGGCGAACAGCAAAGCCGAAACAAAGACGGCCGTGAATTTTGAATAGTTGCGCATCAGACCATGCATGATGATTCCCCTGAAAATTAATTCCTCGATCACCGGGGCCATGATCACAATTTTTAGGATCGCACCATAAATGCCAAAGTCACTTTCAAATATTTTACTGAATAATTCCCAGAACCAGGCGGGGGGAGGCAGGACTTTGTTGAGCTGCCAATTGAATTCTCCAATCAAATATTGGGCTGCCAAAATAAAAATCAGCAACGGAAGCACAATGATAACATTGAATGTTTTGGCCGGAAAAAGTTCCTTTAGAGGGACCCCCGCCTTGCGATATGCAAAGTAAAAGATGAAAACAGTGGACCCTACACCCATGATTATTTTCTTAAATGGGTTGGATAAATAATCCGTACCATGGTAGTAATCAAGCATGGCAAGGGGGAAATCAACGATTGTCTGGATGAACAGATACACCACCAACAGGTGGATGGCATCGGCAATGGTCGGGTAATATTTTGTTTGCAGTTTGTTCACGTTTGGTGGCTTTTCTGAATGCCTAAAAATAGTTTAGATTTCAGGAATAAAAAAACTTTTAGAAGTATTTGATTTTTTGATAAAAATGTAGTTATTTTGCGGACTGTTTGAAAAATGTGAGATTCAGATAAAAAAATAAGACAATGTCAAGAGTTTGTCAAGTAACCGGAAAAAAAGTGATGGTGGGAAACAATGTTTCCCATTCAAAGCGCAGAACAAAAAGGAAGTTCCTTCCTAACTTGTTTAATAAGAAATTCTTTCTACCTGAAGAAGATCGTTGGATCACGTTAACTGTTTCAGCTAACGGAATCCGTACCATCAACAAGAATGGATTGAATGCTGCATTGAAGAGTGCAAAGGTAAAAGGGTTTTTAAAAACTATTTAAAGCTTTAAGAAATGGCTAAAAAAGGCGCAAGAATCCAGGTAATCATGGAATGTACCGAACAGAAAACAAGCGGGGTTCCCGGAACTTCCAGGTATATTACTACCAAAAACAGGAAAAATACCCCTGAACGTTTGGAGAAAAAGAAATACAACCCTAACTTAAAGCGAGTTACTGTACACCGCGAAATTAAATAATCAGATAGTATGGCAAAGAAAGTAGTTGCATCATTACAAAAGGGTGCCGGTAAAGGTTACGCCAAAGTAGTAAAAATGGTCAAATCAGAAAAAACCGGTGCTTATACATTTCAAGAGGAAATCATTCCGAATGATACTGTAAAAGAACATTTTAAGAAATAGACTTAATTCTCTCTATAAGAAAAAAGCTTTCATCAATGGTGGAGGCTTTTTTTATAATCTATCTATTACATTAGTGACTGTCAAATCGAGCGATTATGGGCATTTTCGGAATTTTTAACAGCAAGAAAAAAGAAAGTCTTGACCAGGGACTTGCGAAAACAAAAGAGAATGTTTTCACCAAGATTAGCCGCGCCATCATTGGAAAAACCAAGGTGGATGAAGAGGTACTGGACAATTTGGAAGAAATTCTGATCTCGGCCGATGTGGGGGTTGATACCACCTTGAAGATCATCGACCGCATTGAAAAGAGGGTCTCGGCTGATAAATACATCGGTACTTCTGAATTGAATGCCATGTTGAAAGAAGAAATCGCCAGCCTGCTCGAAGAAAACAACAGCAATGATATTTCTGATTTTGACCTCCCCGATAGCCATGACCCTTATGTAATCATGGTGGTAGGAGTCAATGGTGTGGGCAAAACCACCACCATTGGGAAACTGGCCCATCAGTTTAAACAGGCTGGCAAGAAAGTGGTTTTAGGCGCTGCCGATACCTTCCGCGCAGCTGCCATTGATCAGCTTCAGATATGGGCCGATCGGGTGGGCGTTCCACTGGTTCGCCAGGAAATGGGCTCTGATCCTGCCTCCGTTGCCTTTGATACACTCTCCTCGGCAGTGGCACAAGGGGCCGATGTGGTCATTATTGATACCGCAGGTCGTTTGCACAACAAGATCAACCTGATGAATGAGCTTAGCAAAATCAAAAAGGTCATGCAGAAAGTGGTTCCTGCAGCTCCTCAGGAAGTGCTGCTGGTGCTCGACGGATCGACCGGACAAAATGCATTTGAACAGGCCAGGCAATTTACCGTAGCTACCGAAGTGACCGCATTGGCATTGACCAAGCTTGACGGAACAGCCAAAGGTGGCGTGGTAATCGGCATTTCTGACCAGTTTAAAATTCCTGTCAAGTACATCGGAATTGGTGAAAAGATGGATGATCTTCAGATTTTCAATCGCCGTGCTTTTGTAGATTCGCTGTTTAGCTAGTACCAGATATTTATTTTCGGGTATAAATATTCTGTAAATTGGGTAATCCATATTGATTATACCATCGGGTACCCATCCAATTTCTGCATCCCTTAAAGTGTAAAAACTCCTTCTGCCGTGACTTTCACAGGTTGGCAACGACATTCAATTTAGAGTTGAAGGCCCTTACTTGAGCCTATTGAGCCACTGAACCAATCTCCTGTTTACCCTTAAGAAATGAAAAGCTTCTGGCACATCAAAGTGCATTGAAGCAGGCCAGCATGCTCCTGTAAGGAGCCTACTATTAATAAATTTAGCGCTGCCGGGTATGGGGATTATTCGAAGATTATTCGAAGATTATTCGAAGGTTATTCGAAGGTTGTTCGACCGTATTCGAATAACCAATGAATAACTTTCGAATATCCAATGAGTAGTCTTCGAATAATTAAGGTACCCGAATGGACAGAATATTTTATCTTTTTGCAAGCCGTGGCTGGATCTGGGGCTTTGCTCCAATGGTCTGGTTATATTTATTAATTTTGCCCTCCTAAAGTTTTGAATAATGCCTCCCGGCGAACAATGAAAGTTAATTGTTGTTCCAAGCCGTGGCTTCAGAAGTTGATTTAAATGGATACAATGAAAAAACAAAAAATAAATGTAGTGACCTTGGGTTGCTCGAAGAACCTGGTTGACTCGGAAGTATTGCTGAACCAGTTGGCCATGGATGGGTTTGATGTGGTACACGATTCAAATGATACGGATTCGGATATTGTGGTGATCAATACCTGTGGATTTATCGCCGATGCCAAGGAAGAATCGGTCAACACAATCATGCAGTATGTGGGGGCCAAAGGCCGCGGTGAGATTGAAAAACTGTATGTGATGGGCTGTCTTTCTGAACGTTACAAGACTGATCTGGAGGTAGAAGTACCCGAAGTAGACCGGTTTTTTGGTAAGTTCGATCTGAAAGCGTTGGTGACAGAGCTGAAGGCAACCTACCGTCCTGAATATATTTACGAACGGAAAATTACCACCCCCTCTCATTTTGCTTACCTGAAGATCTCGGAGGGCTGTAACCGCGTGTGTGCATTCTGCGCCATCCCGGGCATGACGGGCAAGCACAATTCAAGATCGATGGACGATTTGGTGAAAGAGGCCAAATATCTTGCCAAGAATGGGGTTCGTGAGATCCTGCTCATTGCCCAGGATTTGTCGTATTACGGAATTGACCTCTACGGAAAAGGAATGCTGGCCGAGCTGATCCAGAAGATTGCCGAAATCAATGGCATCGAATGGATTCGTCTTCACTACTTGTATCCTACCAAATTCCCCATGGATATCCTTCCGCTCTTTAAGACGGTTGATAAGCTATGTCATTACATCGATATTCCACTGCAGCATAGTTCCAACAATGTGCTGAAACACATGCTGCGCCACGTGACCACCGAAGAGACCGAGGCCTTACTCCAAAAAATAAAGGAAGCAGTTCCCGGAATTACCATCCGCACGACCATGCTGGTGGGTCATCCCGGTGAAACGGAGGAAGATTTTGAACAGCTGAAAAGCTTTGTCGCCAAGCATCGCTTTGATCGGTTGGGCGCTTTTACCTATTCGCATGAAGAGGGTACTTATGGATATAAAAAGTATGAAGACGATGTTCCAGAGGACTTGAAACAGCTTCGTGCCGATCAAATCATGGGCCTTCAACAAGGCATATCGGCTCAATTGAATGCGGAGAAAGTAGGAAAGACCCTCAAAGTGATCATCGATCGTGAAGATGAGGAATTCTTTGTTGGCCGTACCGAGTTCGATTCACCGGAAGTGGACGGAGAAGTGCTGATCGGCAAGGAAATTAAATTGAAGAAAGGTCAGTTTTACCAGGTTGAAATTACCGGCTCTGAAGAGTTTGATTTGTATGGAACGGTTGTTGCTTAAGGTGAGAAAGTGAGAAAGTGAGAAAATGAGAAGGTGAGAAAGTGAGAATATGAGAATATGAATTTTGCCTCTCTCACTTTCTCATATTCTCATATTCTCACTTTCTCACTTTCTCACCATCTTACCTTCTCATCTTCTCATTTCCATAAAGTCCTTAATCCTTCACCGGTATCAATCCCAGTTTTTCTTCTGCAAACTGGTAGCTGGCCGTTTCAATCTCTTTCCAGGCTCCCGAGAATAGTTTGCATCCGATCGGGTGGCATCCGGCTTCAGGAAATGCAACCTTTTGTTTTAAGTTGCCGGGAGTTTTGAGTTGATCAAACATTTTTAGCATGGCATCTACTTTAACAGTCTGATCCTGATGTTCTTTATCCTTGTAATAGTAGGCCATAAATAAAGGCTTGTCAACTTTCGAAAAGGTTTCCCTGGTCATGGTTGCTTCCACCAATTGCTGCAAATAAACAGAGGATTCAAGCCGCTGTTTACAAATCCAGTATTGGCAGTCTACAGAATTAAAATCGGGATTGGTGACGCGGTAATTGCCTTTAAAAACAGAGCGGGCAATCTGCAGTCCCCAGGGCTTGTCCAGCAAAAATGCAGCAGGGTTGTTAATGGCCACATTGGGTGATAGCAAGATCAATCCGTTCATCAATTCAGGAAATTCGGAAGCCAGCTTTAAGGCCAGTGTTCCCCCGGTTGAGGTTCCCATCAGGATGACCCGCTGGCCCAAAGATTGCGCCTCTACCAATGCTTTCTTGGCCGATTCATACAGCCTGTCAGGCGTCATGTCAAGCAAGGCTTCGGTGGTGTCAATGCCATGGGAGGCCAGGAGGGGAGCATATAAATTCATTCCATACCTGCGTGCAAAATCAATGTTGACGGGATTGCCCTCATACCAACAGGCGGCAAAACCATGCAGGTATAGCAAACAATAGGGGGTTTTATTTTTCAGACTATCGTTGGCCCAGAAGATTTTACTTTCATTGTCAGGCTTGATTTTTAATCCAGCCTCCTTGAGCTTTAAATAGTTGTTGAAATCAGCGGTTTCAATTTGAACGGCAGGAAGCGTAGCGCTCAATACTGGCTTAGGAAATTTAGGCCCGGCAAGGTATGCTACAATCAGAACAGCAATGATGATAAGGGTAATCCGTAGAAATTTCTTCATAGCCACTGGTTTTTTAAAAGACGAAAATAATGATAATTAAGTGATGTGTCCAGGTAAAAAGAATAAAATCACCCCTTCATCGGAATGGACGAAAGCGATTGATGTGCTTTTTATTGATGATTCGCTTCAGTCCGTTCAAAGATATGGTCATTATTCAATGCAATCAAATTTATTCATTTTTTATCCAATTGACCGCCTCTTCCCTGGCATTTGATCCATACAATTCAGGCTCAATGGCATGGCCATAAACCTTTTTGTTTTTATCGACGAACGTTGATGTTGTCAGTATGAGCGTTGCTCCGTCACTCAATGAATAACCTTGATTGCCTGTTGACAGACCCCTGGTAGCATGTCCGAAGAATTTGGTATTGGCTGAACCTTTAAATGCGATGGCAGTGGCTTCTCCGGAACTTGCAGTCTTTACACCTATGAGGACTGCCTTCTTTTTGTTTTTATTCTGAAGCAGATGAAAATCCTTGAGTTTCATTATTTCAGCTTTCCCGATACTGACCGTACCCTTTGAATAAATCCATTCGAAATAACTGTTGTGGGGATCTACGAAATAACCAAGGGTATCTTTTTCAAACAATGGGCCAAGGCCTAAGATCATGGGCCACATATTCCCGCCTCTGTTTTCCTGTAAATCAATGATCCAACCTTTAATGCTATGCTTGTCAAATGCGGTAATGATACTTTGCAGCTCAAGGGCATATTCATGGGCGAGTTTGTCATTACCAGCAAATTCGGGAATGCTGATATAGCCAATATTCCCATTGATCAATTCGCTTTTTATGGGAGGTAAGGTGTTCTTTGCATTGGCTGTTTCTTTCGATTCATTGGTTAATAAAAAGCTGTGATGATCGCCCAGTTGCTTTAAAGCATATCGGATGGCTGGATAGGTTTCTTTGAGGCTCCTTGCATTTTTCCCTTTCTCCAGAACGTCTTTTCTGAATTTAACCCAGTCGATTGAATCTCTTTTAATTGAATTTTCCGCCATGATATCCACCGCCTTGTTGAGATAGATTTCCGGTGAGGTACAGCCAAACAGCAGGCTCAATAGACTTACTGACAACAATCTTTTAAGTATTTTCATTGGTTCAGTCTGTTTAATCCATTTTCCTGAATACACTTACAATTTTTGATTTCTTCTCATCCACAATAAAGACATCACCGGCTGAATTCACATTGACAGTCATGGCTGAGACAAAATACCCCAGGCCAATGGTGGCAAGTACTTTGCCCCTAAGGTCGGTTTTAATAACCCTGTCAAAAGATGCAAAGTACAAATTCGAATCCTTGTCTTTAGCAATGTACATAATCGGGTCATTGAGTTCAAATCCCCGGATAAACTTTCCTTTTCTTGAAAAGAACTCAACAAATCCATCCCCATCGGAGCCGCCAACCACCATGGAAGTGTCGCAATAGGCAAGTCCATTGGGATGGTTGAAGGAGCCTAACAGGTGGGTGGGTTGCCATTTTGTCGTGATGGTATCCCGTTTTACAGGGTATTTGATGGAATCAAGTTTTACGATGTATTTATTCTCCATATCCACCACATAGATCGCTGACTTGTCATCAACGGCGATTTCCCTGAGCATGGTGGTTTGAGCCACTGTTCTTTCTGAGAGCAAGACACCCTTCTGGTTAAACAATGCAACCATTCCCTTATTGGATTCGGCAACGACAATCTCATCAGTATCAAGTACCTTGATTCCCCTGATGATCGTACCTGGCAGATGAATCAGATCAACGATGAAGTTTCCTGCCTGGTCGAATTTCTTTACCGTACCTACCTCTGCATCGGATACATAAATATTGTTCTTTGAATCAAAATCAATCGAATAGGGCGAATTCAAATCTCCAAATGTTTTGACCAATTGGTATTTTTCGGAAACATACCCACTGTCAACCTTGCAGAAGTAACTTAATTCATCTTTGGAGTTATATACCCGTATTTTGTAATAATAGGTCCTTTGGGCCACAATTTCCGTTGAATCTTCATAGAAGTTATTGTCAGTTGTACCCAACAATTCAAATTCACCTGACTTGGTTTTTGCCCTGTAGATTTCAATTGACATGGGGCTTTCGGAAGTTTCCCATCGCAATTCTATTTTATTGTCATACACACCTTTAGAGATACCAAACCGAAGGGGTTTTTCAATGCCAGGTTCCTTTATACAGGAACAAACAATGATTAATACCGCAATTATTAAAAGGCTGTTTTTCATTGTTTAGGTTTCTTAAATTTATTATTTGGTCCTAAATACCTACCAAATGTATATAATTATTATTGATTAATCCCTATGATTAATCAGCTTTTTATGAATTCTTTTGCATTGATTTTCAGGGGAAGTTTGTAGGTTGTTCTTGCTTCAATTCAAGATTCCTGTTTATGTATTTCAGGTTTTACATACCTGGTTTTGGCTTCAGGTAAAGTTCCATTTTTAAGTCTTGCTTCATACGAGTTTTCCTTTTTGCAGCGGTTGATGATGGTGGTAAGTTCCAGGGGTTCTCCCATGGTCCAATAAATCAAGTCGTCCTGTTCAAAGTAGATGATGGCTTTGTGGTAAAACGAACCTTGGTAACCGAATTTGCGGATGTGTTTAACCATCTCTACAAATTGATTTTCGTCCACCCTGCTTCTGACGATGTATTCGTGGGGCCAATCTGGCATTGTCTTGGCGTAAGTCCAGACCGTACTGTTGATGAAGCTGTTGATGCTGTCGGTGTATGGCTGCATGGTGAATAGGTAATAAGGGTTTAGCTTGTTGAAAACGGTCAGGCCAAACATGCTTCCCACCTGACTGAAAACGTTCTGTAGCAACTCTCCACCCATTGATTTTACCCACTCAGCAATCTGCAAAGCGTTCTATATCAAATATACAAATTTCTGTTCAACAAAGCAATATTTTCTTCTGACAATTGAAAAATAACGGATAATCCTTCCGCTTGCCTTTTAGCCAAGCTCAGAAGCGTAAAAATTGTGAAAAACAAAACTAGCTTTCTCATCAAAGTCTGGATATTAAAATTGAATGATCAATCGGTTGATTCCAACTCCGTTTCCAGCTCTTTTTCCTGACCGTCCACGGGTTTATATCTCTCAAATGTATATAATAATTTTGATTATACAAGCATGTTAAGTATGTTTGTTTTGATTATTTTTGAGCTGATATTCATATCACTAATCGGATCTATCACCTTGAAATGTATTGAGATAGCCAAATAATTCAGTCGTCAGTCAATAAGCTTGTAACTGTCATCTCGCTTGAAATTTGAAGGAAAAAGAGGGTAGGAGGTATGGTGTAATTATGAAGTTAAAATTGGTCTCAAATAGGGGATGTGAATTTTTATTATTTTTTATTTGCAATCATTTGATGTAATTCACTTGTTGAGATAAATTTAGTCCAACCTTTATGTAAAAGTCCTTTCTGAAGAATCTTGTCTCCACTCCATAGCCTACCTTTGATGTGAGTAGTTAATGCCACAAATTCTGTGTCATCAATATCAATGTCCTCTAAAAGTTTCTGTGAACTAACCAAAACACTTGAAGGGATCAAATGAGCATCAATAAACCTGATCTTAGAAGTGATCAATGAAATAGATTTATGGAGTTCGGAATCGTTATAATTAGCCAATCGTTTTAGTTTGTCTTTGTGTTCCTCAATTTCCATCGAAAGCAAATCTGTAGAATAAAGATGCAATCTTGACTTTGGTTGCAATATTATCCTGGCAAAGAGACTATTTGTATTTAATATCGCACTGAAAGCGATATTTGTATCAATTACGACTCTCACTTAATCAAAGTTGGTTTTCTTTTTTCCCAACGACCTTTCTTAATCTGGCTTACAAGAGCATCAACATCTGCTTGCTTTGCCTTTGATTTTCTGGTGGTCTCCATGTACTGAAACCAGTCAGTCATTTCCTGAAGCTCATCAATATTAATATCCCCAGGGAGTCTGATAATAATCTCATTGTTAATTCTCTCTATAATCATAGCCCTTTTTTATACAAATATACAAATTTCATTCTTCAATCATCTCTTTTTCAAATGAAGAAGCTCATCTTAATTTATCAATTGTAGCATAAAGTCTGCTTTCATTGGACTTTGATGATTCTAAATTTTAATGACTTCATACACTCAATTTTAGTTGCCCTTATTTAAAAAACTCCCCAAAATGCCAGAGGATACCAGAAGGGTCATGCAGGAAACATTCTTTGCCCCAATCATATTGACGGATGGGAGTAAGTTTTACATTTTCATATTGAATGGTCAAATCCAAAGCCAGCAGTTCGTTCCAATAGAGACCAACATCTTTCACTTCCAGAAAAATCATGGTGTTATCGATCCAATCCTGCACGTAAGCATCCTGTAGATAAAATGCCAATCCATCCTTTTTGAAAACAGACATATCGGGACTCAATACACTTTCCTCAAATCCCAGGTCACGGTAAAAACGACGGGAGAGTTCAAAGTTTTTGGCCCCGATGAAGGGCCGGATTGATATCGCTTTCTGTTCCATTTTATTTTAGTTTACGAGTCTAAATGATCAATTTTACATCCATCGTGCATCATTTTCCCTGACATCTTTCACCCGATATGCTGCTATCTTTTGAATGAGCGACTTGTCAAGTGGTTTATTATAAGGAAACTGAATGGTGTCTTTGCCTGTCACATACTCAGTCAGTTCGTTTTCAAAGGGAATCATCGATGACTGAGTAGGCATGAAATTCAGGTGGGTTTTATAGGCCGGGTAGGCAAACAGGATTCGTTTTTCTTCAAATACAGGATTTCCCCATTTGATTGTTTCATTGGCATGGGGGACCACTTCCTTTAAAATCGATCGCAATTCAATCAACTTCTCCTGCGCTTCCTTTGGCGCCGAGGCAATGTATTCATCTACTGTAGTCGGTTTCATCTGTGGCAGTATAAAATTTTATCTTTTACCATTGTTTAACGGTCTGAAACCCGCATGTACTATTGCATGTGTAGTGGTGCGTTTTTTCTAATTTGTCTAATCTTGTTAAATACTTCACGCTTGTTAACGTTTTCCTCTTCAATATCATAATCATCTTGAAGTCCCAACCAAAACTTAGCTGAATTTCCAAGATAGGAGCTTAACCGTAATGCAGTATCAGCTGTAATTCTCCTTTTCCCTTTTATTATTTGAGAAATCCGTGTCTGTGGTATTTCCGTATCCTTAGAAAGTCGATATGCTGTTATTTCCATTGGAATCAGAAATTCCTCCAATAAAATCTCTCCCGGATGAATATTTGCTAATCTTTCCATTTTTCGCCCTCCAATATTAGTGATAATCAATTATTTCAACATCATAGCAGTGATTGTTTTCCCATCGGAATACTATTCTCCATTGATCATTTATCCGAATACTAAAAAAATCATTGGATACACCTTTTAGCTTTTCTAATCTATTTGAAGGTGGTATCTTCAAATCGGCAATATCTTGAGCGTTATTAATCATCCTTAGTTTCCGGCGCCCAATTTGCTGAATCTCTAGTGGTAATTTTTTAACTCTCTCACCAAGCCATATTTTCTCAGTATCCTTTGATCCAAATGAGACAATCATACTAACGATTTACATTACTGTCGTCAAAGGTATCTATTTTTCCAGCAATAATCAAATCCATTTTTCTGCCAACGAAGCTGAAATCACAACTTTGCGCAGGGCAGGATTTCACTGAATTTAACATTGCTTACTGAGGATCATACAGTAATCACCACATTTCCTTTTTTGTGTCCTTTGTCGACATACCTGTGCGCCTCAACTATTTGTTCCATGGGGTAATATCTGTCGATAACTGACATTAGCTTCCCTGCCTCGCAGAGTTCCTTGAGATAGTTCAGGTCTTCAACCTTTAACTTCAGGTTGCCTGACAAGGCAAAAACGTTGAGATAGATGCCTGACTTCGACAGTGATTTTTTACGTTTTGAAGGCGCGATCTTACCCACGGCATCATAAATAACGTCATAGACATCGCCGCTTTGAGTAAAATCTTCCTGTGTGTAATCGATCACCCGGTCGGCGCCCAGTGATTTCACCATTTCCAGATTCGCCGTACTGCATACAGCTGTCACTTCTGCCCCAAAGTACCTGGCAAGCTGGATGGCATAGGTGCCTACACTGCCCGAAGCTCCATAGATCAAAACCTTTTGACCCTTCTGGATATTGGCTTTCCGCAGGTGACACAAGGCCGTTAATCCGCCATTGGAAACCGGGGCGGCTTGCTCGTAGGTCATATTGCTAGGTTTTAGGGCCAGAACCCCATCTTCAGGCATACAACGATACTGGGCATAGGCGCCAAATGCAAATTCAGTGGAGGCAAAAACAGGATCGCCAATCTTGAACAGGGTAACATCTTTGCCAATGGCTTCAATTTCCCCGGCCAGTTCCATTCCAA
The DNA here is from genome assembly GCA_036504555.1 of Prolixibacteraceae bacterium. Taxonomy (GTDB): domain Bacteria; phylum Bacteroidota; class Bacteroidia; order Bacteroidales; family Prolixibacteraceae; genus Aquipluma. The sequence goes on from DASXUZ010000108.1 coordinate 23,733, forward strand.
GGATTTTTTTTCTTGGACCATTAAAACCAACGATGAAACGCATCAGGGGCTTGAAAAAGAAATCTTTGACGGGTCCCAACCCAGGCTCTAAACGCCGGACCTTCGTATCCCCGATGTGAACTGTCGTTGCCATTACTTTGATCAGTACTTCATGGTCTTTTGGAAAAGGTTTTTCCACTTCTCTCAATTGAAGAACCTCCGGTGGTCCGTATTTCGAACATAAAACGGCCTTCATTTTTTCCATTTTGAATTCAAATTTATAGGATCGACTGTTTTACAAGGATGCTCAAGGTATTGCAGCTATGCGGAGGACGGGATTTAACCGATGAGCCTCCTGCGAAGAGTTACATTCAAATATACAAATTTTCTGTTAATAAACCAACCATCGATTGATTAGAGTTAGATGTTTTGCACCTGGTTTTTGTACTTTCTGGTACTTATTTAGTGGTCTCGCTGCCGAGTTGTTTGCCCAATTTTTCATATTCAAGGTCGTTCGACTCCCAGAGTTCCACTTTGTTTCCTTCAAGGTCCAGGATGTGAACAAACTTTCCATAATCAAATGTTTCAATGCTGTCTGTAAGGGTAACCCCTTCTTTTTTTAATTCTACAACCAGCGCATCCAGGTTTTCAACCCGGTAGTTGATCATGAAATCCTTTTCAGAGGGTTGAAAATATTTCGTCTTTTCCGAAAAGGGACTCCATTGGGTAAATCCTTTTTTTGTGGTATCAGCTCCTTGCCGCCATTCAAAAACGGTTCCATATTGGTTGGTATTGAATCCCAGATGAGTTTTATACCAGTCCCTCATTTTGTTCGGGTCCTTGCATTTGAAGAAAATGCCGCCAATGCCCGTTACCCTTTTTGTGGTGGCCTGGTTGATGGGTTGTTTTGAAATGAAGCTCTTCAATGCGAACCCAAAACTGAAGGAGCTTACAAGCGCTAAAATCAAGAATAATGCTTTTTTCATTTGATCTTGTTATTTGAATGGCAGGCGTTTACCAATAAACTTCCTGCCACGAGTTACATCCAAAGATATAAATTTTATGTGAATAGGAAAACCAAACACTGCGGACGGGTACCTATTTCGTTTGAAGGGTAGGATGCCTTGACAGCAGAGGGCCGGATACTTAAATTATTCGAAGATTATTTGAAGACTATTCGAAAATTATTCGAAGATTTCTCGTACACACTCGAAAGATCTTCGAATAACCTTCGAATAATCTTCGAATAACCTTCGAATAATCTAAGTATTTAACACCTCCTTTAAAACTCAAACACCATGGCAGAAGTACAGCATATTTTCGGCAAGCTGGTAGCTTTGAGTTGCCCCCCTTGGCCGAACCTGCCAGCCATGTTTACCTGTTTTTTCAATCCCTTGACCTGAGGTATTATTCTGAAAGCGTATGTTGTGAGATTTGATGAACTATGGGGGATCGATGAGCGCCTTATCTGATCTGGTAATCGAAGGGGTCCTACCAGATTTTTGTTTAAGACAGGTTGCGGCGAAAAAATACGTATTTATGTAAATTTATTAAACATCCTTGCCAATTGTTGGTTCAATAGTTGAACTAAGATAAACTTTCAAAAGGAGAGTTTGTTAATTTTATTGCTAAATTTAGAGTACTGAAATACCAACTGTTTAACTATGGATAAATTTTCGCAAGTGGGGAACCAGGAAGTCGCTGCCATTGAAGAATTGTATGCCTCTTATTTGATTGATCCTGAGTCGGTAGATGCCAGCTGGAAGAATTTTTTCTCCGGTTTTGAATTTGCCCGCACCAATTATACTGAATCGGTGAGCTCGGCTCACGATGACAAAATAGACAAGGAATTCGCGATTCTGAACCTGATTTACGGCTATCGCCAGCGGGGACATCTATTTACCAAAACAAACCCTGTACGATCGCGCAGGAAATATTCGCCTACCCTGGACATTGAAAACTTTGGGCTGGAGAAATCCGATCTGGACACGGTCTTTAAGGCAGGCAACAACATCGGCATTGGACCGGCCACCCTGAGGGCGATCATCGAACACCTGGAAGCAACTTATTGCCAGTCAATTGGGGTGGAGTACGTCTACATGCGCACGCCTGAACTGACTGACTGGCTGAAAGGGAAAATGGAATCGACCCGCAACTCGCAGGTTTTCACCCCCGAACAGCAAAATCATATTTATTACCATTTGAAAATTGCCGTTGGTTTTGAAAGCTTCATACACAAGAAATTTGTGGGGCAGAAACGGTTTTCACTCGAGGGTGGGGAAGTGCTGATCCCGGCATTGGATGCCGTCATTGAGCATGGCGCGGAGCTTGGCATCAGTGAATTTGTGATGGGTATGTCACACCGTGGAAGGCTCAATGTGCTGACCAATATCCTTGAAAAGCCTTATGCCCATATCTTTAAGGAATATGTGGGTACGGAATACGAACAGGAAATTTCGCTGGGCGATGTGAAATACCACCTAGGTTATGAGAATGAAGTGCAGACCGATCATGGCAAAAAAGTCAGGCTGAGCCTGATGCCCAATCCATCACACCTTGAAACAGTGGCTGCCCTGGTGCAGGGAATGGCCCGATCTCGCATTGATACCCATTACGATGGCGATTACGACAAGGTGGCCCCGATCGTTATTCATGGCGATGCCGCCATTGCAGCCCAGGGGATCGTGTACGAGGTGATACAGATGTCGCAACTCGATGGTTATAAGACCGGGGGGACGATCCACCTGGTGATTAACAACCAGGTCGGCTTTACCACCAATTACCTCGAGGCCCGTTCGAGTACCTATTGTACCGATGTGGCCAAGGTGACCCGCTCGCCCGTGTTTCATGTCAATGGCGACGATGTGGAGGCCATCATTTTTACGGTCAAACTGGCCATGGAATTCAGGCAAAAGTTCCATGCCGATGTTTTTATTGATATCCTCTGTTATCGAAAATATGGTCACAATGAAGGCGATGAACCCCGGTTTACGCAGCCATTGCTGTACAAGGAAATTGAACGGCACCGCAATCCACGTGATATCTATGCCGACAAACTGGCCCAGGAGGGGGTAATGACCCTGGCCGATGCTTCGAAAATGAACCATGAATTTGATTTGTTCCTGGAGGAAAAATACAAGGAATCAGAAAAAATTGAAAAGGTAAAAGTGCGACGTTTTTTGAGTAGTGAATACGTTGATTTTTTGAAGCCTCAGAAAGTGGACCTGATCAAGGCTGTTAAAACGGGCGTCAAAAAAAGTGAGCTGCTGCGGATCGCCGATCGGATCAATACACTGCCGGGAGACAAGAAGTTTTTCAAGAAAATCAGCCGGATTGTGGAAGACCGCCGGCAGATGATCAAGGATAATCAATTGGATTGGGCCATGGGAGAACTGCTGGCCTACGGTACTTTGCTCGAGGAGGGTTACCAGGTCAGGCTGAGCGGTCAGGATAGCGAGCGTGGCACCTTTGCCCACCGACATGCCGCATTTGTGGTGGAGGATACGGATGAGAAATATTTCCCCCTGAAAAATGTCAGTGCAAGGCAGGCACCTTTTCATGCTTATAATTCACATCTGTCGGAATACGGTGTGCTGGGATTCGAATATGGTTATTCGCTTGCCAATCCGAAAGGCTTGACCATCTGGGAAGCACAGTTTGGCGATTTTGCCAATGTCGCCCAGGTAATCATTGACCAGTATATTTCTTCTGCCTATGAAAAATGGGGCATGATGAATGGACTGGTCTTGTACCTGCCCCATGGCTACGAGGGCCAGGGGCCTGAACATTCAAGTGCACGCATTGAGCGGTTCCTGGACCTTACGGCCAATAACAACATGCAGGTGGTGGTTCCAACAACACCTGCCAGCATGTTTCATTTGCTTCGTCGCCACCTGCATTGGAAGGTGCGGATCCCGCTGGTTATTTTTACGCCAAAGAGCCTGTTGCGGCATCCCATGGTGACTTCATCCGTTGAAGAACTGGCCAATGGGTATTTTGAGGAAATCATTGAGGATGTGGTTACTGCGCCTGAAAAAATCAGTAAAGTGGTTTTCACTTCCGGGAAGCTCTATTACGATTTACACAAACGGCAGGTGGAGGAAGGCGATTCAACTGCGGCGATCGTGCGAGTGGAGCAATTGTTCCCCTTGGCAGTTGACCGTATTGAATCGATTGTTGCAAAATATCCAAAGCTTGAAAGGGTGATCTGGGCCCAGGATGAACCCTCGAACCAGGGTGCCTGGCAACATATTCAACGCTTTTTACCAACCGTGCCATTCGAGCTGGTTTCACGTCCTGCCAGTGCAAGTCCTGCAGTGGGATTGATGTTTCAGCACAATTTGGGATTGAAAACAATTCTGGATGAAGTATTCACGGGACAGGCTGTCGGCAAACAGGAGAAGGGAGACAAAAAAATGAAACAAGTAGAAAATGAGAAAATGAGAAAATGAGAAAATGAGAAAGGGCGAAAGGACCATTCGATCAATGGAAATGATTATATTCGTTGTCACTTGTCCCATGACCTTTGGCTTTGCAATTGTTTGAAAATTTAGAAATTATTATAAATAACGTATCATGGTGCTTGAAATAAAAATACCTACTCCGGGAGAATCCATTACTGAGGTTGAAATCGGGAAATGGTTGGTTGAGAATGGTGACCTGGTTTCCAAAGACCAGGAGGTGGCTGAGGTTGAATCGGACAAAGCTACCTTGACCTTGGTTGCCGGAGAGAGCGGTCAGATTAAAATCCTGGTACAGGAAGGCGAAACGGTGGCCGTTGGAACGGTTGCCTGCACCATCGATACAAGCGTTGCTTCAATGAAAAAGTCTGATAAAGAGCCGATTGTCTCTGAACTGTTTGCTGAACCAAAAGGGGCCGCAGTTTCAGAACCTGAAAAGGGAAGTACTACTGAAAAGCCCGTTAAGCCCAATGATTCAACCATTAAAGTGGCTCAGGCAATGCCTGTTGTCGAGAAGGAGGCCCGGACTACTGAATCTGCTATTAAAGTAACCCCGGTGGCCCATAAAATGATGGATGAAAACCACCTTTCGATGGAAGAAGTGCTGAATGGCTTACACCGGATTTCGAAACGGGATATTGAGGCTGTTATGAGCTATCCTAAGGAGGAAGTTCAGCCGGTGGTATCAGAGAGAGACTCATTTTCAAGGTCTGAGAAACGCGAGAAAATGACCATGCTACGCCGCAAGTTGAGTGAACGGCTGGTGGCTGTTAAAAATGAAACGGCCATGCTCACCACGTTCAACGAAATTGACATGAGCAGGGTCATGGAAATGCGCACCAGGCTTCAGAGCAAGTTTGTTGAAAAATATGGGCTGAAGCTGGGCTTTATGTCCATTTTCACCAAAGCGGTAGCCGAGGCGATGCAGTTTCATCCCTCCATCAATTCACAAATCAATGGCGACGAAATCGTGTCTTTTGAATTTGTAGATGTGGGTATTGCGGTCCAGACACCCAAAGGGCTGATGGTTCCGATTGTGAGGAATGCTGAAAGTAAGACAGTTGCACAGATTGAACTGGAGATTAAGGAACTGGCAGAGAAAGCCAGGACGAAAAAAATAAGTGTTGAGGAACTGACCGGAGGAACCTTTACCATCACCAATGGGGGCACTTTCGGGTCCTTGATGTCAACGCCCATTATCAATCCGCCTCAGTCGGCTATACTGGGCATGCACAACATTGTTGACCGACCGATCGCCGTGAACGGGCAGGTGGTCATCAGGCCTATGATGTACGTGGCATTGTCATATGATCACCGCATCATCGACGGCAAGGATTCAGTTGGTTTTCTTGTGAAGGTGAAAGAAATGATCGAGAACCCTGAACGCCTGATTACCGGGGGAAAGAGCCCTGAGGAAATATTGCTGGGGCTATAAAAAAGATTACACGGATTAATACGGATTACACGGATGGCTTCATCCTGTTGATTGTCAACGGATTTCAAAGTCCCATTCTGTCACCGCTATGCGGTTGGTAATCAGAACGGCATTGTTCCCCCTTGCTACCATACTATCAGTGCGATGTACCTTAGAAGCCGCGTAGCGGTGTCAGTATGGTAGAAGTTAAATAATAAGGTTTATATTCTATGTTTAGAATTGGGTTTTACCTAAATTTTTGTACTTTTACTGTACAAGCTAAAAACCATAGAACCATGAACTTGCGCATCCGTTTTACCTTTATCTTAATTCTCAGTTTTATCGTTTTATCCGCTCAGAATCCAATCGTTCCAGCCGGGGTATACATCGCAGATCCATCGGCACATGTTTGGAAGGATGGGAAAATGTATATCTACGGATCGAATGATGAAAGTGTAAATTATTATTGTTCATGGACCCATCATGTATTGTCCTCCTCCGATTTGCTGAAATGGGAGCTGACCAAAGATGTTTTCACTTCCAAAGGTAAAAACGACCAGGTACCCTATAACGACGAAGTGCTCTATGCTCCCGATTGCCAGTACAAGAACGGAACCTATTATTTGTATTACTGCCAGCCTTCAGGTACTGAAGCAGAAGGGGTAGCTACCAGCAAATCGCCACTTGGCCCATTTGTGAATGGCCAGAAAATGAACACCAAAGGAATCAGCGAGATAGACCCCTGTGTATTTATCGATGATGACCTTCAGGGCTACTATATCTGGGGACAGATGCAGGCCAAGATGGCCAAGCTGAAGCCCAACATGACAGAACTGGACCTTTCCACCATAAAAGAAAATGTGGTCACCGAAAAGGAACATTTCTTCCATGAAGGGGGATACATGGTCAAACGAAACGGAATTTACTATTTCATTTATGCCAGCATAGCCAGAGCCAATATGCCCACCTGTATCGGTTATGCTACCAGTAAATCGCCCATGGGACCGTTTAAGTATGGCGGGGTGATTATTGATAACGCCCATTGCGATCCTTCTAACTGGAACAATCATGGTTCGATTGTTGAATTCAAAGGCAAGTGGTATGTGTTTTATCATCGTGCCACCCACAACAGCAACATGATGAGAAAGGCCTGCGTGGAACCCATCACTTTTAATCCCGATGGAAGCATCACTGAAGTGGAAATGACTACCCAGGGGGCAGGAGCGCCTTTAAAGGCCACGAGTATCATTGAAGCAGAACAGGCTTGCCTGCTTTTCGGCAATACCCGTATCCAGGCTTTTGAGCCTGCGAAGGAAGAATTGGGAGAAATTAGGAACAAGGACAATGTGGCTTATAAATACATCAATTTTGAATCGGGCGTGGATAGTTTCCAGGTACGGGTGGCAGCAGGTAAAAATGGTGGGACCATCGAGGTGGCCTTGGATCAGCCCTGGCATCCGTCTATCGGAACAATCAAGGTTGCAGCCAATTCAGGAGACAAAAAATGGGAGACACTGACTTGTAAAGTAAATAAGACTGAAGGCGTTCATGCCTTATGGCTGAGGTTTAAAGGAGAAGATGCCGGGCTTTTTGATGTCGATTGGTTTAAATTCACGAAATAATATATTGCATCAATCTTGATCCGTTCGCTAAAGCGGAACGGCAAAGGATAGTGCTCTGATGAAAGTGATATCATTTGCCGTCTGGTTTTAACCGACGGACATGATTCAATTTATTGCTTTGCCGAAGGAGATTTTTGTCCAAACGGGATGGTGAATCCCAGCCAGGGGATGGCAATAAAACCATCAATATCGGCTGAAATAGGGATCATGGCCCCAAAGTCGAGCCCTGTATGTTTGATGATTTTTCTTCCGCCAACTGACATCAATACCACGAATTGATCAGGTGTTCCGACGAAATAATTCTCGGTCATTAAATAGCTTTTAGATCCGATACGGAGCATTCCGCTGATGTTGACAGAAGGGTTCCTGGCCATTTCTCCTCCGGCAAAAGCCCATCCAAGTCCAATGTTGATGTTCTTGTCTTTAGATCCGAAAGTGGAGAGTCCATACAGAATACCAAAGGTGGTATTGTTTTCACCAACAACGGTTCCAACAAGAGCGCCAAGGCCCATATTCACTTTATCTTTTACCACGGGCACTGAATATTTGACTGTGATCCATGCGGGCGTGGAGGCCCCGGCGAAAAGGAAGAGGGGCACCACGCCAATACCGGCGCTCAAATGATCGGTTATACCGTATACAGCCTGGTTCATAAGGATCCAAACATTTTGATAATAGCCTTCGCCCGCTTTCAGGTTGTATGCATTGGGGGTCCAGAAATAGCGTGTCGATTGGGGATTGTCGAGCCAATAAGTTCCGTCTTTTGATTTAATGCCAGAGAGTTGGGTGATTTTTTTTACTTCGATCCGTGGGATACTAATTTCACCGAGCTTGTCAGTTTTAATCCGGATGCTTTGGGTATTTTGCTCAAGGATGATACCGATGTATTCGTTACCATCCATTGTTTCAACCTGGCTTTTGATAGAGTCCCCGCTGGTCTGGGCATGGGCCTTCAATGAAAGGGTCAGCAGGCAGATTACAAGGAGGGCAATGCCTGATAGGTTTTTTTTCATAATGAATCAGTATTTGTTTTAATAAAGAATCTATGAATGTAACTCGAATCCCCTGTGATTGTTCAAAAATGAAGCAATGTTACAAAAAGAGGCCATAAAAAAGCCACCCGCATGTGAGGACGGGTGGCTCTATCTGTTTGAAAAATATTTGAACCTGTGTTTATAAACGATTAATAAATTATTCTGAAACTACTTCGAAAGGTAATTCAACAATTACTTCTTTGTGCAACTTGATTTTTGCGGTATAGTTTCCAATTTCCTTTACACTGTCATCGGAAATCATGATCTGTTTGCGATCGATTTCAAATCCTTTGGCATTGATAGCCTCGGCCAGCATGATGGTATTCACCGAACCGAAGATTTTCCCGGTACTGCTGGTTTTAGCGCCAATAACAAGTTGAACAGTTTTGAGTTTTTCAGCAACGGCCAAAGCAATGTCTTTAAATTTTGCTTCTTTGTGTGCTCTTTGTCTGGTATTTTCAGCCAATACTTTTTTAGCTGATTCGGTGGCAATTACAGCCATCTTCTGAGGAATCAAATAGTTACGTCCATGGCCGCTTTTAACGGTAATGATATCGTCTTTTGATCCTAAACGTGCAACATCTTGCAATAATATAACTTCCATCTTTTATTCAGCTTTAAAATTATTTCATCATATCAGTAACATATGGAAGCAACGCGATATGACGAGCTCTTTTAACTGCTTTGGCCACTTTACGTTGATACTTCAAAGAGGTTCCGGTGATACGACGGGGTAAAATCTTACCCTGTTCGTTTAAGAATTTTTTCAAGAACTCACCGTCTTTGTAGTCAATGAATTTGATCTTGTTCTTTTTAAAGCGGCAATACTTTTTCTTTTTGATTTCAACCGATGGTGGGGTTAAATACCTGATTTCACTTGAATTTGCGGCCATATCTTAGTTCTCCTTTTCAGTTTTAGCTTTTGATTTATTTCTTCTTTTCTCGCCATATGCAACGGCATGTTTATCCTTACTGAAAGTCAGGAAGCGGATAATGCGTTCGTCGCGTCTGAATTGGGTTTCCAAGGTTTTTGCAAACGATGGGTCGGCAGCAAATTCGAAGAGTTGATAAAACCCTGTCGATTTTTTTTGAATGGGATAAGCTAATTTGCGCAATCCCCAGTCCTCTTCATTGACCATCTCGCCACCGTGCTCGGTGATGATGTCCCTGAATTTTTTTACCGTTTCCTTTACCTGAATATCAGATAAAACGGGAGTTACGATGAAAACGGTTTCATACTGGTTTTTCATAAAACATCTAAATTAATTAAACATGAATACTTTATACCTAAAT
>DASXUZ010000109.1:0-8989 GCA_036504555.1 Prolixibacteraceae bacterium
GTGAAAAGCCCGCATCGGTGGATGTTGCAGGCTGTAAGCGGGTAGAAAAAGCGGGTGAAAGAGCCCTTGGGAAACTGAGCATCGTGATCGGTTTTCAAATCAGGTATGCCACTCCATACGTTGAAATGGTCAAACAGATTCACAATGGGGCCATTGGCGAAGTGATGAACGCCCAGCTGTATTATCTAAGTTCAGGCAGTCCCTTTAAGCCTTTTGAAAATGTAAGTGACGATGAAGTCAAGATCAGAAACCAGTATAAATTCACCGCCTTGTCAGGAGGGATTCTGCTCGATCAGGGGATTCACATGATTGATGTGTGCAATTGGGCCTTGCAGAGCATCCCTGTTTCAGCCAGGGGGTTTGGAGGAAGAAAAGGAGCGGTCAGCTATGGCGATACCTGGAGTAATTATGAGGTGGCTTATCAATATCCGGGGGACATCAATGTAAGCCTGCATTGCTCGCAGGTGGGAACCACTTTTGGCGATGTATGTGCCAGGTTCGTTGGTACCAAAGGGATCGCGGAGGCCCATTACAGCGGCGGGGTATTCATTGAAGGGGTCAATGCATGGGATTCGGGGATTTTGCGCAATGCACAAACTGTTCTTTCTCCCGATCTTATTGCAAAAGGAGCAACAGGCCAGGCGCTGTTTGATTCGGACAAGAACAAGGGTCAGTCATTTATCCAAAGCATTGAAACAGGAAACTTCCTCAACCAGACAGCGCAAGGCTCGTCCTCCACCTTGTCAGCCATTCTGGGTAGATATTCGGCCTTTCACAACGAGCAATCCACCATGGAAGATGTTCGCTTTACAGATGAACATCTGGATGCAGGACTTAATCTGGGCCAGTTTGAGAGATAGGGCGATTACATTTATTCGTACGAATATATGTGTAAAGCTACATTTATTCGAAGGAACCTATGAATGTTTTGGAATTTTTAAAGTAATTGAATCGGTGATTTGGGTTCATAAAAAAGGCAGTAAATCAATGATTTACTGCCTTTTAATTAGTTTCCCAAGAAGTGGGCTGTACTGGATTCGAACCAGTGACCCCTACCCTGTCAAGGTAATGCTCTAAACCAACTGAGCTAACAGCCCTTCCGGCGCATGGCCTGACGGCCACTTTCGAGGCACAAAAATATAAATATTTTGCATTATTTCTTGATTGGTGAATAAATCATCTAAATTTGAGTTTTTAGATTCAGAACATTATTTTTGGATTCGATTATCAGAAGCAATATTGGTTGGCTTTCACCTTCCTTCAATGAGGGATGGGAATAAATAACAAGGGATAGATGAGGATAAGGATTTGTTGCATGGCGATTGTGGTTTTCTGGCTGGGTTCAGTACTGGCAATCAATGCCAGTGCCAGTGATGAAATGAGCAGTAAACTCTACGATGAAACCATCTTTGTGATTTCGAACTTCTCAGGAGTGGATGCCAACCTCAATGAGACCCGCACAGTCCAGGAACTGCTGGATCAAAACATTGGTGGATTCCGCTTTTACCTGGAATGGGAGAAACAGCAAAATCAACTCATGATCAAAAAAGCCGACGGGACTTCCATTCCCTTTCGGCAAACGATGCAGGTCATTAAAAAGTTCATGGATGGCAATCCTGACAAAATACTGACTCTGTTTCTGGATTTCAATACCAATATCAATGAGTTGGGTGATATCTTTCAGGAGCTGGGCCTCAATCAATATCTTTACACCTATGATGCGAAGGAAGGCTGGCAGCCCATCAAATCGATGGTTGAAAATAACAAACGGCTGGTTGTATTTTCGATGCAGGAGCACCGCAACAGTCCCGATTGGCTACACTATGTATGGAATCATGCTGTTGAACCTTATTTTTCGATCTGGGAGGCCCCGGCTTTCAAAGGTGAATTTCTGAAAGGTGATCCCAAAAACAGTCTTCTGATTTACAACGATTATAACTTCCCGAAGAAAAGTGACAGTGCCAATAACCTCAAATTCGAAGGCAACCAGAACCCCTACCTGATAGAGCATATCAAAAATACTTGGACCACCACGGGAAAGATTCCCAATTTCATCATGCTCGACCGCTACGAGGACTGGGTGTTGGGGATTGTGTCCTATTTGAGGGGTTTTAAAATCATCAAAGGAACGGTGACTTACAATGCACAGGTACTCGACTACGTGAACTGGGATAAAACAGGAAGCCTCACCAGTGGAAAATATTGTTTCCCGGTAGGTCCAGGCGACAACCTGATACTGACCCCCAAAAGCCCGGGCTTTCGCTTTACTCCTGAAACGGCCACCTTTAATGAGCCTTCAGAGAGCATCATCCAGCATTTTGTGGCCACCTCGTATGAGATTACCGATAACCTGGAAGGTCATTATACCTTCGTAAAAGAAAGTCGTGATTTCAGCATTAACCAATTTGACGGCAAGCCTGAAAACGTAAAATTCACCAACGATTCGATCCGCTCGACAGTCGCCTCCTTTGAAGAAAACAGTTTCATTGTACTGCCCGGGGCCGAATCGTTTAAAGTGAGGGATCATGACTTTACCGTTGCAGCATGGGTGAAAATTAGGGAATATTTACCCAACAAACAAGATTATTGCATTATCGGGACCAAGAATAACTCCTACCAGCAAGGCATTCACCTGTTGATTAGAGACAAAAAACCTTACTTTGGATTTTACAACAATGACCTGCGTGGCAAAACCGTTCTGGAGGCCGGAACCTGGTATCACCTGGTCTGGAGATATAACAAGCTGAGCGGCGAACAGGCCATTTTCCTGAATGGCAAGCTGGACAGCCGTTCACTGGGGCACCCAGCCTATAAAGGACGGGATAACCTATACATCGGGGTGGCAGGATTTAACTGGTCATCCTATATGGTGGGAGATATCGATAACCTGAGCATCTGGTCAAGAGACCTGGGCGAAGAAGAAATATGGGGATTGAGTAAAGAAGTGATCGAAATTGTACCTGTCAAGAATGTTTTTATTCTGTATCCCATTTTGTCCAGAAGCATGTTGGCCTTCCTTGTACTATCGCTGCTACTGCTGGCCTGGTTGAAAATACCCTTCCGAAAATTGAAAAAGCAGGTTACTGTTGCCGATAAGATCCGCAGCATCGAGAGTGCCATTATCCGGAAGCCTGAAGCGAATTACATCCAGCTCTTTGGTGATTTCAAAGTACTCGATAAAGAGGGGAACGACATCACCAGCCAATTTACCCCCAAGCTGAAGCAATTGTTCCTCATCATCCTGCTCTATTCACAGCGCAATAAAAACGGGATATCAACCAAGGAACTGACCGATATCCTTTGGATGGGCCATTCATCGCAAAGCGCCAAAAACCTCCGTGGGGTAACTATCCGCAAGCTAAGGCTGATACTCGAATCGCTGGATACAGTTCAAATCCATTTCCATATCGACCGCTGGTCGATGGCCTTTGGCAGTTCAGTGTATTGCGACTATGTGGATTGTTTGGACCTTCTGAAAAGAGAAAAGATCCATGATACCGACTTTAGCCTGAATTTTTACCACATCATCCAGGAAGGGGAGCTCTTCCGGAGTGAATCGTATGATTGGCTAGATGATTTCAAAGGCTTTATCGGTAACAATGTGGTTGATATTCTGCTGAAATTTATCCATGAACTGACCGTCGATAACGACAGTGAGCTGATCCTCAAATTATCTGAACGCATCCTGGTGACCGATCCGGTGAACGACCAGGCATTGGCCTTTAAACTGAAGGTTTTAATCAAACAAGACAACTACAACCTGAGCCGGTTCACCTTCGATCGCTTTTGTACGCTCTATGAAGAGATGTACGGCGAAAAGTTCGCTGGTAAATTTGAAGAAATGATCGCCTGAGATAAAAACATGTTTTGCAACAGGGTTAATTTTTATTTCTTAATCATTAATATTCTCAAAATCATTGTAATTGCTATATTTGAACAATCATTCAAGGGACAATATTAACCCAGATTTAACCTCCACTTAACCCGCCTGTAAACACCAGTTAAAAGCCTGCTAAGTGCCCTATATTAGATTTGTTTCAATATTTCCTTTCGCAAGATTCCTGCGATTAAAGGTATATCAAAAAGATTAATTCTGTTTTATGAAGATTTGGAATTCTGTTCGTACCCTGTTTGCTGGCAAAAGAGCATTTCTTTGGCTCATTGTCATTGGCCTGATTGTGGGGTTTATTTTTATGCAGGCAGGAGGCAAGATGGTCACTTATACCTCGACTGATGAATATTGCAGTTCATGCCATGTACACCCTCATGCCGAGCAAAGCTGGAAGCTTTCACCTCATTACGATAACAAAGCCGGTGTGGTGGTCCATTGTGTCGAATGTCACCTTCCGCCCAAGGGGCATGGAATGTTGGCTGCCAAAGCCAAACATGGAGCCATCGATATATACGGTTACCTGTTCAAAGATACCGCAGATATCAAATGGGCCGCAAAGCGTACACTTGACAAGGCCAGAAAATTCGTCTATGCTGAATCGTGCACCAAGTGCCACCAGAATCTATTTCCCAAAACATTGACCGTTGAGGGTGAAAATGCCCACCTGAGTTACCTGACCAGCAAAACAGAGGTAAGCTGTTTGAATTGTCACCTGGATGTTGGTCATTTTGACCCCAACAGAAAACACGAGCACAATACCAATTTTGGCGTTACGGCAACAGTAAATGCTGATATTTATACCGAGCCGACTCCGGTTACCAGCTTTAATACCTTCACCGAAAAGATCCCGGGAACAAGTCTTTCATTTGAAATGGTAGCCATTCCAGGCGGTCAGTTTATCATGGGCAGCCCGAAAAATGAACCCCTTAGAAAGCCTGATGAAGGCCCTGCCCATCCTGTAAAACTATCTCGTTTCTTCATGGCCAAGGTAGAGGTCAGCTGGGATGAGTATCTTGAATTCTTTAAGGCCACTTCCTCTCAGGGACGCAAGGAAGCAGAGGAAAACGCCCACGTGGATGCCATTTCAGGGCCTACACCCCCTTGGGGTGCACCCGACCAGGGATGGGGAAAAGGCTCCCGGCCAGCCATCACCATGTCATGGAAAGCCGCCACTGTCTATTGCAAATGGCTTACAAAAATGACGGGTAAAAAATACCGCCTTCCCACAGAAGCCGAATGGGAATACGCCGCTCGCGGAGGGGAAAAAACACCCTACTTCTTTGATGGAAATCCTAAAAAATTCACTTCTGAGGGATTCTTCAGAAAAATATTTGGCCGTGACACTGCCGTCATCCAATCCTATGTGGTGTACAAGGAAACCAGTCCAGGCCAGACACAGGAACCGGGCTCTGTGAAGGAGAATCCTTTTGGCTTGAAAAACATGCTGGGCAATGTATATGAATTTTGTTCCGACTACTATTCGCCAACGGCTTATGCGGCCTATAAAAAAGGAGTTGTGAATCCCAGAGGGCCCAAAAAGGGACAGGAACATGTCATCAGGGGTGGCTCGTTTAAGAGCGATGCAAAAGATGTGAGATGCGCTGCCCGCGATTTTACCAAAACCAAGGCATGGTTAGTCACCGATCCGCAAATGCCCAAGAGCGTTTGGTGGTATTCCGATTGTGTGGATATTGGCTTCAGGGTCGTTTGTGAAGTGAATGATAGTATTAAATAAAAAATAGTTCCCGATGGAAAATAACAATAAAGGTTTTAATCGAAGAAGGTTTCTTGAATCAACTGCCCTGGCAAGTATCGGATTACTGGGTGCGAGTGCCATGATTTCCGGCTGCAAACAAACAAAGGATGCAAAAACACTTGGCTTGCCTCCCATCTTAAAGGCAGCTCCCAAAGGGAAAAAACTGCGCGCCGGACTGGTAGGAGTCGGCAACCGGGGAACTGGTGCAGCAATGAACTTTATCAGCAGTGGACCTGATTTACACATTGTTGCCCTGGCCGATGTGTTTCAGGATCGGATTGATGCCTGTCGCGAACGCTTTTCGAAACTGAAGATGGAAATCCCTATCGAGAATTGCTTTTCAGGCTTTGATGGCTACAAGCAATTGATGGCTTTGGCTGATGTGGATGTGGTGATTCTGGCTACTCCCCCACAATTCAGGCCCGAGCATTTCAAGGAAGCTGTTTTGAAGAACAAACATGTCTTCATGGAAAAGCCAGTGGCCGTTGACCCTGTAGGAATACGGTCAGTCATTGCCAGTGCCAAGAAAGCACAGGCCATCGGCTTGAATGTGGTAACGGGCACCCAGCGCCGCCATCAGCAGGATTACATTGAAACTTATCAGCAGGTTGCCAATGGCGCGATCGGCAAACCCGTTTCAGCAAGGGCGTTCTGGAACCAGAATCATGTTTGGTTCCGCACCCGTGAAGAAGGATGGGATGATATGACTTACATGATTCGCAACTGGAATAACTTCTGCTGGTTATGTGGCGATCATATTTTAGATACCCATGTGCATAACATCGACGTGATCAACTGGTTCCTGGGCCGTCAGCCTGAAAGTGCTGTTGGATATGGAGGCCGTGCCCGCCGGTTAACTGGCGATCAGTATGACTTTTTCAGCATCGACTTTGATTATGGAGCTGGTGTCTTCTCGCACAGCATGTGCCGTCAGATTGACAACTGCGCCAATGGAACGGGAGAATTCATCATGGGAACCGAAGGTTACACCAATTGCGCCAACACCATCTGGAACCTGGATGGCTCAGTCAAATGGAAATTTGAATATGAGAACGATGAAAACGGCAATGCAACCGATCATATAAAGATACCAGCCTATGTGCAGGAACACATGCACCTCGTCCACGCGATCCGCACCGGCGAGTATGTGAACCACGCTGAAGAAACCGCCCTGTCGACCCTAACGGCCATCATGGCGCGCACAGCTGCCTACACGGGCAAAAAGGTTACCTGGGAGGAGATTTACAAGTCGGACATGGATCTAGGCCCCCAGAAGATCGAATTCGGTCCCGTTGACATGCAGTTTGAAGTACCTATCCCAGGAACAGCTCACAAGGCATAAGGCAGGGAGAGAATGGAGAAGATGAGAAAATGAGAAAGTGAGAAAGTGAGAAAGTGAGAAGGAATAAGGGAGCAACCTGGAACTTTAAACAAGATAATACTAAACGAATATTAACTAATAACTAAAAGGAAATGGACAATAAAAGCACACGCAGATCATTCCTGCGAAACTCGATTTCGGTAGTAGCCGGAACGATGATTTTGCCTCATATTATTCCCGCTTCGGCCATGGGAATGAATGGAGTTGTTCCTCCCAGCGACAGGATTATCATGGGCTCCATTGGCGTTGGCTCCCAGGGAACCAGCAACATGAACAACTTCCTTCCTTTTAAGCAGGTTCAGTATGTTGCCATGTGCGATCTTGACTCCAGCCACCTCGAAAAGGCTTCAGCCATCGTTAACAAACAATATAACAACAAGGATTGCCGCACCCACAAGGATTACCGCGAGTTCCTGGAAAAGGAAAAACTCGATGCCGTCTGTATTTCGGTTCCTGACCATTGGCACAGCATCGCCTACGTGGCAGCAGCCAATAAGAAGATTGACATCTACGGTGAAAAGCCCTTGGCCAGAAGCATCGGCGAAGGTCAGCAAATTGTAAAGGCTGTTCAAAAAAACAACATTATATGGCAAACCGGTAGCTGGCAGCGTTCAGTTGCTAACTTTCACAAGGGCGCAGAACTGGTTTTCAACGGACGGCTTGGAAAAGTTAACCACGTTGAAGTTGGATTACCCAATGCCAACAAACTGGTTGGAATGCCTTCTATCAAACCTGTACCGGCAGAACTAGATTGGGAATTCTGGTTAGGATCAGCACCCAAAGTACCTTATCGTGGCGTGTGTCACTGGAACTGGAGATGGATCCTTGATTATTCTGGCGGGCAGTTAACCGACTGGGCAGGCCACCACATCGACATTGCACAATGGGGACTTGGACTTGACCGTACCGGCCCAATCGAAGTTTCAGGGGAAGGTATTTATCCCGGACCTGGTGAACTGTACAATGTTCCTGTTGAATTTGATTTTAACTGCAAATATAAAAGCGGTGTTGAAATCCGTGTCGCCAATGCTTCAAGGTTAAAACAGGGAATGGGAGTTACCTGGTATGGCGAGAATGGCTGGATTCATGTTGACCGTGGTGACATCATTACTGCCTCGAAACCTGAACTCATTTCGGAAGAACTGGGGGCCAACAAGAAAGCGCTCTATAAAAGCGATGAGCATTGGGGAAATTTCCTGGAATGTATCCGCACCCGCAAAGAAACCATCGCTCCTGCTGAAGTAGCACATCGGGCCATCTCGGTGGGATTACTTGGTGAAATTGCCATGACTACCAAACAGAAAATCCAATGGGATCCAGTGAAGGAACAGATCATCAACAATGCTGAGGCTAGCAAACTGCTGATGAGAAACTTCCGCGCTCCATGGAAAATACCTACTATTTAATATTTCGATTGAATCACAAATAGCTTTTCATCCTATAACCGGGATACTGTTCTAAACCAACCAACAACTGCCAGCGAAGGGAATATAACCTCCCCGAACTGGCAGTTTTTTATTTTGAATTATTTACGGATGAAAATCTGTATCTTTAAACTTTGTTAACCCATGGCATTGAAGCATTGGGTGGCTTTTTGCAATAGAGTGTATAAAAAACAAACCTATGTTTTCACTGATAATTCCCGTTTATAACGAAGAAGGATTGATTGATGAAATGGCCTTGCGTTCTGTCAAAGCCATCGAATCGTTCACGGATCATTATGAGATCCTGTTTATAAATGACGGAAGTACCGATTCTACACTCCATAAGCTGATTGAAGTGCGCAAGCGTTTTTCAAAGATCAAGATTGTTGATCTTTCCAGAAACTTTGGGCACCAGGCGGCTTTTACTGCCGGGCTGGAAGTCGCCATGGGAAACTATGTGGCCATGATGGACGGTGACCTTCAGGACCCTCCTGAACTGCTGGCCCAGATGTACCATAAAATCAAGGATGAAGGCT
>DASXUZ010000110.1:0-5276 GCA_036504555.1 Prolixibacteraceae bacterium
TAATTTTCCATTCTTCCGTTGAAACTGGGAAATTTGTTCCTCGTGGCATAGTTATGATTTTTAAACTCTCAAGGCCTGGTGTATTCTTGATCTTTTCCTTAGTTAAGGGAACGATACAATCAATCAATCTCATTTTTACTCTATATTGAATTCCTTCTTCGTCAGCAGGATCTTTCCAATATTTTTTTTCAGCCTCTGATTCATTAAATTCACCTGGGTTAGAAATTAATTCAGTAATTGCATAAATCCCAGCAGATCTACCCGAAATCCACATCATTCCAAAATGGCCTTTTGCTATTTCCTGCCTATGTTGCTTTACTTTCCAATGAAATTCATTTTTGACATCCTGATCTTCAAGAGCTTCTTTTATTTCGTATTTTTTTGGATCACATTGAAATATCCAAACTTTGTTAGCAAATGGTAATGTCTTCTTTGTCATGGTTCTATGCTTTAAATATCTTCATTTTCAATCATCTAGTTGATCGGCTCAAGGTGAAATTGCTCCAATACCCAGTCCCATTTTGGGTATTTAAAAACAGGCAACAAGGCTCTGTTTAATTCTTGTGTTTTATCCAACTTGTTTAGCTTGCTAAAATTCATCTTATCCATGAATCCATCAATGCCATCACCAGGGAACTGGCTATTCTTATTGACCACGATACACTGAATTTTTGGAATTGAAGGATCAAGTTTTTTCAGGGCATTTCCTATGGCACCTAAAATGTAATTGAAGCTTCTTGGATTCGAAATACCAATTTCCTTGGCAAGGTCTGAATAAAAGACAGTCTCTCCCACTTTTGCGTGATTCACCAAATAGGGTAAAGTTATTCTTGCTCTAATAAGATAGGGTTTTTTGCCGTTCATAATGTCTGAACTCGCACTTTCGATGGTCGACACTTTGGTCATTGTGTGGCTTTTAAGTTAAAAAATGCAATCCTTAATCATATGTTCTGAAGGAAATAGAACTTTCTTTAAACCATTTCCAATGCTTTATTCATAAATGGATGCCATGAATAATTAAATGCTGAGGAGGATGGATGATTCACCATGTAGATAGGTATTCTTTTTTCATCAATGGTATAGTAATAGAATCGTCCTCTATCACCATCTTCAATTTTCACTTCTTCACCAAATTCACCACCAGTCGGTAGCCAATCCCAAAGTCTATTGCCCCAGACAAATACCAAGTCAGGCTTGTAGGCTTGCAGGATTTCAAAGAAAGCAGCCTGGCTATTTTCAAATTCATCATTCAAGGGAGAAACTCTGGCCCGATCCGTGGCATATTGGACGTAATTGTAAAAGACGATGGAATCCCAGAATGCCAAAGTTTCTTCCTCACTTAAATAGGAGTTGTAAAACACGTTTCCAAACTTGGTAAATGTATTCATCCAATGGCTAAAATCACCTTTCCCAGTTTTGTAATCAAGAAAGTATTTAACCGCATTCTTTGTAAAATCAATACATTCCGGATGGTTGTTTACATTTCCACAATCGGAGCAACCTTTTCCACAAATATGACTCTCCCCTAATACCATGATTTTCTTTTCAGAGGAGGAATAATTTTCCCCAATACAAGGACTAAAAAATACGTTTTTCATTTCTTTTGATTTACGTTTAGGCTAATTTATCTAGTAATTTCAACTTGTTGTTTCCTACCTTCAGAAACATTTTATCAAAAATGTACTCTAAAGAGTTTTTTGTTTTTTATTTTTCGTTTCAAAAATAGGTTGAGCCTATGACAAGGCATGTCGCTACTTCATCCAATCTTACTGTAATCCAGTCTTTATTGGGCTAAAACCAGTAAATGCCCGAATACCTTAGCGATCCAATTATTTTTAAGTGTAGTTTTATCTCCTGGCAGCAGATCCACCCCCACCTAATCCACCAATTCCAATTATAAAACCTAACCAATAGAAGAAACCTGTATTGTGATCTGCATAAATACCAATATCAGCACCAAAAAGCTTCCCAATAAGCGAAAATATAATTATAAATCCATGCCAGATTCCTGAAAAAAAGCCAGCTTGATGTGATTCATATCCTTCTGGTGCACAAGAGGAAAGACTAATTATACACAATAATAGGATGATACCGATTGCAATTTTTTTCATTTTCATTTTATCAATGTTTAAGTGTAAAAGATTTATAACATGACACTAATGCCACCCTCTCCCTTCATCCTTCTGAACCTCCACACCCGAACTCTCCACCGGTACTTTGCCTGATTTGAGATAGCCCTTGTTTTCCTGGTCGAACAGCTGTTTGACTTCACTGGCATTCAAGCATCGTTCATAGAGCCTCAGGTCATCAACGGCTCCATAGATCCGGCCTTGATTGGGTCCGTCATTCCAAAATCCAGTCCACATGCTGGCCATTCGAAAGGGCTCATTGGCCGGAATCTGGAAGGAGAACCGGTCGTAGGAAGTGATCTTTAATTGCCCGTTTACGTAGATCGACAGGGCGTTGGCCGAATAAGTCATGGTGGCATGGACCCATTGATCGGTGGTTACGGCAACTCCCGAAGAAAGTTTTTTGTGACTGCTGACAATGCCTGTTTTAATCATATTGTCTGCATCATCCACATACAGGTAGATGTCACATTCGCCATCATCCATTTGCCTGGTGAGCAGGATCGCATCGGCATAACCGCCACGCAGGGAGGGCAGCTGACTGAGTTTAAACCAAACGGAGTAGCTCCATTCCGAATTGACCGGATTGAGCGAACGGGGGATATCCACATAATTGTTGTTGCCATTGAACAACACTGCCTGGTCAGCCGCATTCAGCCGGTCTTGGGTGAAGGTCACACCCGTTGGCAAGGCGGTCCGGTTGTTGCCGCTCTGATCTGTAAAATTGCCCGCACACAGATAGTGATTGCTTAAATTGCTCACAATGTCAAAGCTTTCGGTGACAAAACCGGTGGAATAATTACCCGGCAGGGGCAAACCATCCAGGCCTTTGAGCTGATCATTGAGCGTCAGGGTGTAGGCGGTTGAGGGCAACAGGAGCGACTGAGGCTTAAAAATGATTTCATAGCTTCCCTCCTGGTAGGTAAAAGTTCCGGGAACCACCAGGCTTCCGTTGGTCAGGCGAATTGAATTCGCTGTAACAGAACTCACATCCACGGGCTTATTCAGTTGAATCGATATGGAAACACCGGTGGGTACATTTTTCACATCGGGCAGTGGAATGGTGCGTACAACGGCCAGGGGAACCAGTCTTTTGGCATAATTTTCAAATGCGGGAACTGCCACAGTCAGTCCCAGGTTGTGATACCTGTTTTCGAGGTTTGCCCGAACAAATAGTAAGTTCAGGTATTTGGCATTCAAAGTCAGATTGGATAAAATCCTGGCATCATCCAGGGTACCGTCTTCCTTGGTATCAATGATTATTTTTGAAATCAATTCTGACAGTTCGGCTTCCGAATTATAGCCTTGCACAATGGAGGAGATGGCCAGCAGCATCGCGTTGCTTTTACCTTCCTTGCTGATGTCCATCTGGTTGAACCCCAGCACATCGCCTTCAGCAATTCCAAATGTTTTTAAAATTTCAGCCTCCGCCTGTGTCTGTGCCTGCTCAAACGACAGACCGCCTTTTTCAACCAGGTTGATGATGCGCTGATCGGAAAGGGTGGTGAGGATATTCACATTGGCCGATATGGTGGACGAGGTCTTTAACAGGGCCCTCAGGGTTAGTTGGGCATTGGAGAGTCTTCCTGTCACTTCATTGAAGTAGAATCCCTGGGCAATGACTTCTACGTAGGGGGAGCTGATCACGCTTTTCAGTTTGAACGAACCAAAATCATCGTTCGTGGTGGTGTTGTAAGTCTTCCCGTTGGGGGTAAAGGTTTCGTCCAATTCTTGAACCGTGATGGAAGAGCCACTCATGAAAGGCCCTTTTTGCACAAACCCGTTCATGCCGGCTTCTATGGGTTGAAAATCTGTTTTTTCATCTTTTTTGCACGAAAAAAAGACGAGCATCCCTACCAGCAATACATTGATGACTATTTTCATGTTGGTTTTTTTTTAATATGTTCTAAAGGTAGATATAAATAATTATCAGTTACAAATTATTTATTGTTTATTATTCATCCAAATGATTATTTGTGCAAAATGGGAGCGGGAAAGGAAAAGGGAGAAAGGAAAAGGGAGAAAGGAAAAAGGAAAAATCGTACGGGCAAACCTATGTGTTTGCCCCCATCCCAAGGTTGAAAAGCACAAAAAAGCCCACTTCCGGTTGTCCGGAAGTGGGCTTTAACAATGATGGGTTGGGAATGATTTACTGTTTTGAAATTAGTTTCCCCGATTGGATCGTTTTGCTATTGCTGTTGACCTGGTAGGAATAAACGCCTGGCGCCAGATGACTGGTTTCAAGGGTGGTTATTTCTTTTACAAGGCGGGTTTTCAATACTACATCACCTGTAATGCTGAAGATCCTCAATTCATAGTTGTCCATTTTTGAGGCATCCGCTACCTTCACATCGATGGAGGAGGTAAATGGATTTGGGTAAATGGTCACTACGTTATTGAGATCGCCTGCTTTCAGGGAAGAAGTTCCTGTAGGGATGCACAATGAAAGGGAGGCAGGTGTAGAGGTAGCCATCGATGAACAAGGTCCGGTAATCACTACATGATAATCGGATGCCACATCGGCAGCACTCACAGGATTAATGACAAGGGTAGCGGATGTCGCTCCTGAAATAGTCCCTCCATTGATCAGGTTGACCGATCCTTTTTTCCATTGGTAGCTCAGTCCCGTTCCAGTTGCACCCACTGTGAAAATGGCTGCGGTTCCAACACAGGCGACCTGATTGGTTGGTTGGGCAGTAATGTTCATGGCCGTGTTGACGATTAAGCCAATATTCAATGAAGCGCCCTCTGTTGAACAAGTCCCGGTGATCAGGACATTGTAGTTGGACGAAGCATCGGTGGCACTGACAGGATTAATGGTCAAGGTAGGGGAATTGGAACCCGTGATATTTCCACCATCGGTTAAATTAACCGTTCCTTTTCTCCATTGGTAAGTAAGACCTTCTCCTGTGGCTGTTGCAGAAAAACTCGCTGAACTTCCAACACAGGCTGAAGTGGAAATACTTGGGGCCGCATTGACTTCCAGGGAAACATTGTTGGATGTCTCAACAGTGGCACAAGCCCCGGTGATCACCACATTGTAATCCGATCCTGCATCCTTGGCTTTCACCGAGTTTAAGGTAAGGGTTGCAGAAGTTGCACCTGAAATGTTTCCTCCGTTGTTCAAGGCTACCGTTCCTTTTCTCC
>DASXUZ010000111.1:0-29116 GCA_036504555.1 Prolixibacteraceae bacterium
CTTCCGAATTTAACGGGATGTGTTTTGATTTTTGTATCAGGTGCAAACACAAACATGGGTGTCAGTTGGTCAATGTGCTGTGGATACAAACCGGTGGTGATGCTGCCATCGGGATAATAAACCTTGATGTTGTCGGCATGGTTATGGGTAAACTTGTCCCATTTCTGATTACTGTAGAATTCAAAATCGAGGGTATCGAATTTTGCAATTCGAATTTCTGTCAGGGCTTTTTCATCCTTATACTTTTTGAGTTCGTTTTGCAGCGAATCAACTTTGGCTTGAAGGGTAGAAGAATTTCCACTTTTGCCTGTGCAGCGGGTGAAAGTCAGACTTACTGCTATCACGAATAGTGCTGCGATTGCTATGAATGTTGCTGCTTTTTTCATTTTGAATATTGTTTATGAATTGTTATGAATAATGAAACAATTAGACATTGAAAAAGACTGAGTTATAACAAAAGTTATATGGAAATAGTTTTAGGAAATTGTGTTGTGACATTCAGCTTCAGAGCACAAAAGGTTATAGAGATATTTTGAATTATAATTTAAAATTTGGATTATACAGGTACTGAAATTGAATCTCTAAATTCGTTTAAAAATAAACGGAATTCATCTTTAAATTTTTCTAAAATCGGCTCATATTCAGTTAGTATTTGGGAAAAACTTGGCAATTCCAAAAAATCGACCAGCTTTTCGGCAGTAAAAGGCCCAATTTTGTTTGGGGTTAAGGCATTGCAGATGAAAAATATTTCTATATTTGCAACCTCAAATGGGGGATTAGCTCAGTTGGCTAGAGCGTTTGACTGGCAGTCAAAAGGTCATCGGTTCGATTCCGATATTCTCCACCTGAAAATGAAAGAGTTACAAGCGTAAAAGTTTGTAGCTCTTTTTTATTTGCCAAGTTTTTGCTAAGAAGTGTTGTGGTTCTGTAAACCAACCAACCTTCTGCAAATCAAATTGTCCACCATTTATCTATTAAGAGAATTGATCACTTTGGAGCTTGCCTGGCTTTAAAATACTGTAAGCCAATTATATATATGGTGAATTCGATATTCTGAAGCTTACCTATTCATTGCCCTTGGCTGTTATCCCAAAGCAGTTACCGTAGTTACCGCAGTTACCGCAGATAGCGCAATGCGGATATTTTGGTTCACATCAGTCCAAAGGATGTTGAATCCTGTATTGAAACAAAGTCGTGAGTAGAGAACCAGAACCTTCAGCTGGCCATGAGGTATAAAATTGACCCATTGCAATAACTGCAATAACTTCAATAACTTCAATTTCCACTTTTGAATAACAGTAAAGAAAAAGGGGGTCTGATTCCTTATATCGAAAACGTGTAATTAACATCTTTCATACACAACTTAACTTCCTTCAACTTGTTTATAAAAATTCTCTTGGAAATAAAACTGAAAATATGTCAGATAAACCAAACCAGAACTATACACTGCGTCAACTCATTTTATATTTCTTCAAATTAGGATATGCGGGATTTGGTGGACCAGTTGCACTTGTTGGATACATGCACCGCGATCTGGTTGAATCCCGGAAATGGATTTCGGAAGAGGAGTACAAAGAAGGGCTTGCACTTGCTCAGCTGGCCCCCGGTCCATTGGCTGCACAATTGGGAATTTATTTGGGATATGTCCATTATGGTATGATTGGCGCATCGCTTTGTGGCATGGCATTTATAATTCCTTCATTTGTGATGGTTGTTTTGCTTGGCATTGCTTATAAAATCTATGGAGGTTTATCCTGGATGCAGGCTGTATTTTACGGTGTTGGAGCCGCCGTTATTGGAATTGTTGCAATGAGTTCGTATAAACTCACCACTAAATCGGTCGGGAAAATCAACCTGCAATCAATCAGGCGAAATTGGTTACTCTGGATATTTTATATTGTGGGTGTGGCGATTACCGTAATTACAAAAGCCGAGAATGTTTTACTTTTTGTGACTGCAGGAATGATATACATGATCGTCAAGTCACCACCTGATTGGATCAGAAAACCCCGAGTAGCAAGCTCTGTTTTTCTGCTTTCGGGCATCGGGTTCTGGAGCTTTGAATCAGGCACCTTATGGGATATTGCCTTGTTTTTCGCCCAAGCTGGCGCTTTTGTTTTTGGAAGTGGACTGGCCATTGTTCCTTTTCTGCATGGTGGCGTAGTTGTCGATCATCAATGGCTCAGCGAACACCAGTTTGTTGACGCGGTGGCAGTAGCCATGATTACACCTGGACCGGTGGTTATTACTGTAGGATTTATTGGCTTTTTAGTGGCAGGGTTTCCAGGAGCATGCGTGGCTTCTTTGGCGACATTTTTGCCTTGTTACCTATTCACAGTTATTCCAGCCCCATATTTTAAAAAATATGGACATAACCAATCGATCAAGGCATTTGTTGAAGGGATCACAGCCGCTGTGATAGGTGCACTGGTGGGTGCGGTGGTAATCATTGCCATGCGGAGCATTACCGATTTGGCAACTGTACTAATTGCGCTTGCAACATTGTTGACCTTGATCTATTTCAAGAAGATTCAGGAACCTGTTATCATTGTAATAGCGGCTATCATAGGTCTTGTTTTAAAAACATACATGGTAGGTTGATCTAAAAAAAATACATTGTAAATCCCTTTAATTCAATAAATAGCAGAAACAATATCTGTCATAAGATTGTTAAACCAAATTGAAAACTGGGAC
The DNA here is from genome assembly GCA_036504555.1 of Prolixibacteraceae bacterium. Lineage (GTDB taxonomy): Bacteria > Bacteroidota > Bacteroidia > Bacteroidales > Prolixibacteraceae > Aquipluma. The sequence goes on from DASXUZ010000111.1 coordinate 2,695, forward strand.
TATTTTAAGGATGGTTCAATTATCAGCCCCGATTATAAAACATATAAAGTCGAATCAAAATGAAAACTTTTATTTCAATTCTCGTGTTCATTTTAGGTGTTGGCTACTCCTCCTTTGGTCAGCAAAGCGACTGGGCCAACGTTGAAAAAGTATTCGGTAAAAAGGGCACGGTTCAGGATGGCGTTTTTAAGATTACATATCCCCGTTCCGATTTGAAGGTAAAAGTTGGAGATTTTGCAGTCGATCCTGGACTTGCTCTCACTTCATGGGTTGGTTTTATCAATACATCCAGTGAAGACATGAAGATGGACGGCAAAACCATGAAGATGGGTGACCTTGTATTACTCGAAAAGGAAGTGGGTCCTGTGATTTCAAAAATTGTTTCCCTGAATCTTGAAGTAACAGCCCTGCACAATCACCTAATTGGTGAAACACCCGCCATCAAGTATGTGCATTTTTCAGGAAAAGGAGAGGCTGTAAAGCTTGCGGAAGCCATTAAATCGGTTATTTCGGTTACCGGAACTCCACTGACTTCACAACAGGCACCCAATCAAGATGTAAAACCTGACTGGTCAAAGGTTGAAGCCGTCTTGGGGATGACAGGTAAACCCAACGGCAATTTGCTCCAATATGGATTCCCCCGTCTTGAAAAACTAAAAGAAAGTGGTATGGAGATGCCCCCCTCCATTGGAATGGCCATTGCAATCAATTTTCAAATGGCTGGAAACAAAGCCGCCATAACTGGTGATTTTGTTCTGTTGGCCGATGAGGTAAATCCGGTTCTAAAGGCCCTTACCCAAAACGGTATTGCTGTTACAGCCATTCACAACCACATGCTTTATGATGATCCGAGGTTATTTATGATGCACTATTGGGCTGTCGATGATCCTGAGAAACTGGCAAAAGGGTTAAAGGTAGCATTGGATCAGACAAATTCAAAAAGATAATCGATCTGTGGGTTGATAGGTTCGCAATAATTGGTATTTTAGATCAACTGCCGTGCATCGACAAATTGACTATTCTGCAGTGCGCGAACCATGAGATATTGACACAATGGGGAGTTATTCCATTGATTGTTATTGAAGTTTGTGAACACGCCTATTATCTAAAGTTTAAAATAAGCGAAACGACTTTGTCGATAATCTCTTCAGAATTATTAATTGGGACAACGCTGCGCAATGGCTCGATATATAATTAAAACTGGTCAGATAAATTATTTCGTAAAATTTTAATTAGACCATCCAATCTTCGTCATTCTTTTTAGGTTCTTTTTTCTTATTCCTTCCCTGAAAAAGTATTAAATCCCAATGATTTAACGGGACTGTACTTTCTTTGTAGTTTATTGCATCAATTTGGTGCTTTTTGTGATTATGTAATTTACGATATGTCTGAAATTCAATTGATAAGACGAGCTCGTAAATTCGCTTTCAGTCAAAAGGTCATCGGTTCGATTCCATATTCTCACCCATTAATTGATAGAATGCGAAAAAGGTCAAACTCAAATGATGTTGGATTTTTCTTTTTTCCACCATTTGTTGAATTGGTCAAATATTTCCACCTGAAACCTGCCCCTGAAACTTCAAAATTCACCATATTTGCTTAATAATGAATCTAGCAATCTGGATTGACATTTTAATGAAAAAATAGAACTACCGATACCTAAATTGACTGATATGAAAAAAATTGCTGTCCTAACCTTGCTGACTGTTCAACTCATGACCACCGCTTTTACCTCCTCCTCCAAAGAGACGGGATTTCCCCAGGTAAAGACTACCAACGGTATCCTGGAAGGCATTGATGATTCGGGTATCCGCACCTTTAAGGGAATCCCTTTTGCTGCCCCTCCGGTTGGCGACTTGCGCTGGAAGGAACCCCAGCCGGTAAAGAACTGGGAGGGCATTCGAAAAGCAGACAAATTTGGCCCCCGTGCCATGCAACGGGCCATATTTGGAGACATGGGCTTTCGCTCTGATGGCATGAGTGAAGATTGTCTGTACCTGAACATTTGGACACCGGGTCATTCAGCCAATGACCGCCTTCCGGTTTTGGTGTACTTCTATGGGGGTGGTTTCGCGGCAGGTGATGGCTCCGAATTCCGTTATGATGGCGAGAGCATGGCCCGTAAGGGGATCGTGTCGGTAACTGTCAATTATCGTCTCAGTATTTTTGGCTTCATGGCCCATCCTGAATTGACCAAAGAGTCAGCTCATCATGCCTCGGGTAATTACGGGCTACTGGACCAGGCTGCAGCCTTGCAATGGGTAAGTAAAAACATTGCCGCTTTTGGTGGCGATCCCAAGCAAATCACCATAGCCGGTGAGTCGGCTGGCTCTTATTCGGTGAGCGCTCAAATGGCATCACCATTATCGCGAAAGCTCATTGCCGGGGCCATTGGCGAAAGTGGATCGCTCATGGGTAGCCAACCGACCAATACACTTGCCCAGGGAGAAAAGAACGGACTGAAATTTGCCGACATGGCAGGTGCAAAATCCATTGCCGACATGCGAAAGATCCCTGCCGCTAAATTGGTGGAAGTTGGCACCAATCACGAATTTGAACTTTTCCCAGTAGTCGTGGATGGCTATTTCTTCCCCAAAGAACCTGCTGCTATTTTTGAAGCCGGGGAACAGGCCCATGTGCCATTGTTGGTAGGATGGAACTCAGAAGAAATGAATTTTAAAGCCTTGATGGGACCAGAGGCTCCAACCAAAGATAACTTTACCAAAGCAGTACAAAAAGCCTTTGACAGCCAGGCTGCCGAGGTGCTAAAAGTCTACAATCCTACTTCCGACAAGGAGGTTGAACAGGTTGCTACAGACCTGGCGGGCGACCGCTTCATTGGTTTTAGTACCTGGAAATGGTCTGACCTGCATGTAAAAACAGGCGGCAGTTCTGTGTACCGATACTTTTATGCCCGTCCACGTCCTGCGATGCGGGCCGAAATGGGAAATGCCGTTGCTGGCCTGGCAGGTGGAATCGTAAAAGATGCCAATGCTAAAAAAGCACCGGCCGCCACTGGCGCTGTTCACTCTTCTGAAATTGAATATGCTTTGGGCAACCTTCCCACCAACCGGGTTTACGATTGGCAGCCTGAAGATTTTAAAGTCTCTGAAATCATGCAGTCCTATTTTGTCAACTTCATAAAAACAGGGCATCCCGACGGATTGGCTCTTCCAGCCTGGCCCGCTGTGAAAAGTGGCAGTGCAGCCCCGGTTATGCATATTGATGTCAATACCAGGGTTGAAATAGAGAAGGGTCGTGATCGCTATTTGCTGTTAGAGAAGTTATCAAAGAAATAATCAATATTGATTCAAAGCTTTAATTATGAAGCGATTTGCTAAAATCAGCCTGGTCTTTGCACCCATCGTATTGGTAGCCGGTATTTATTTCGGCTATCAAATCTACCAGAGTGTCGCAGGTAGTGAACCAATTACGGGCAAGCAGGGTAGTATTCCAAGCTCAATGCGCACTGTGCCTCCAATTACTACAGGAACTTCAGATTGGACACACTGGAGAGGTGATAACTTTGAAGGGAAAAGTGCAACCACTGGAATTCAGACTGATTGGTCCAAAGGACTAAAGAAAATCTGGAATGTAAACTATATCTGTCAGAACAAAGCTACCGCTTCCTGGGCAGCCCCTGTTGTTCAGGGAAACCGGTTAATTATACCGGGCAGGGACGAGCAGAATGACCTGGTCTTTTGTCTCAATGCCGACACCGGTGAACTGATCTGGATGGGTTCCTATCCAGCTGAGGCCGGTGACAGCCATGGTCCCGGTTCGCGGGCCACCCCTTTTATCAATGATGGCAAGGTTTATACCTTTGGCCGAAGTGGGGACCTCGTTTGCTGGCAACTGGAAGACGGGAAACTCCTATGGCGCAAAAATGTAAAGGAAGAGGGCGGAGTGGAGCCTACCTGGGGCTTTTCAACCACCCCGCTGGTTTTGGATGACAAAGTCATTGTACAGGGTGGGGGTACTGCACTGGTGATTGCTTACGATAAACTAACGGGCAAAATGCTCTGGAAATCCATGGAAGGGGATGCCGGTTATGCTGCAGCCATCACCATGACGATCGGAAACGAGGTGAAATTGTTGATCTACCAAGGCACTGGACTTTCGTGCCTGAATCCAATGGATGGGAAAGTACTGTGGACAGCACCCTGGGCTACAGAGTATGGCGTCAATGCTACCACTCCAATTGTCTCCAATGATATCATCTTTCATACCTCCGGTTACAATATGGGTGCTGAGGCCCTCCAAGTTACCAGCAGCGGGTATACCGTACTTTGGAAAAACAATCTGATGGAAGCCCAACATTCCGATCCAGTACTGATTGATGGCTATCTGTATGGCTATTCGGGCGAAAGTTCCCGCACCAATGGACTGTTTAAATGCCTTGAATTGTCAACAGGTAAGGAGATGTGGAGCACCAAGGCCATCGGCCAGGGAACAACCACATATGTGGATGGCCATTTAATTTGCCAGGATATCAAGGGAAACATCTTCCTTGTCAAACCAAATCCTTCGGGCTTTGTAAAAGCCGGGGAGATTCATTCAGCCCTACAGGATGTGAAAAATCCAGCTTGGACAGTCCCAGTGGTTGCCAATGGCAAATTGTACCTGCGCTACCTGCAACAATTGGTTTGCTATCAACTGGACGTTTAATTCCTATGTCTGTTGGAACATGATACGATTGGTTCCTTTTTAATCATTTTCTTTTCAAGCATTGTGTTCGTTGAGTCGGAAATGAACCTGAAGCTTCCTTCTGACAAAATTGATCGTATTGCCGATGGTCGTTAACTCTGGGTAATCGGCATGTGTGACGTTGATTTTAAAATAGGACCCGATGTAATAGACCAGGCATGTAAACTGGAATTCCTCAAAATCCAGGTCCTTTACAAAAGAGGCTTCCATGGTGATTTGCTCAATGGGAATTCCCATGTACTTAAAGATAAGTGCAAATTTTTCTTCAATTGTCTGCATTGGTTTAATTATTGAATGTTTAAGCCCTTTTCTGAATTTTATTTTCCGAAAATGTCCCTGCCCACCTGCCTGGATTGATCTCCCGGGCAGATGAAGCAGGAACTGTCATTGTTTTCTGAACGCATTAGAACGGTTCATCCGATAATTGGCAGTCGTCAGATGAGAAATTTTCAATCTATATTAATCAATTCAATCCAAGTTTTTATTCAAACTTTCCGATGGCCTGCAGATAATGCGCCTTGGCGATCTGTAGATTACACCGGGAGTTGGTCAGTTGATCATTGGTGGTTTGAAAAAGGACCTGTGCTTCCAGCAGATCTGAAATGCCAATGGTTCCCGAACGGTAATTGTCGTCTGTCACCTTCAGGTTCTCGCGTGCCTGTTCAATGGCCTTTTCTGCCAACTGAACCTGGTCGTACTGTTCCTCCAGTTCATTCTCCGCCTGTGCAATTTGTAAGGCCAATAATTCGGAGGTTTCGTTGAGTTTATTCTGAGCCTTTTCAATGTTTAGCTGTTGCTGTTTGATCTTGTGCGAACCACCCCACCATTCTGAGATCGGAATATTCAGACTGGCAAAGGCAAATTGTTGTGAATTGCCTGAATTGGCAATATCAACATAGGCAGCCATCGCTCCCAAGGCCAGTTGGGGCTTTAGTTCTCCTTTTGTCATCTTCAGCTGAAGCTTTTCAGCTTCTTTTGCATTGTTAAGTAACTGGTATTCCTTTCTTCCAGTGATGGCTTCCGACTCATTGAGGGCCTCCTTGACTGAGGACGCAACCAATGGCGGATCTGTCAATACAAGTGTCGAATCGTATTTGATTCCCATCTGCTGGCACAATGCCCGCTTGCTCAACGAGAGTCCATTCATGAGTTTCAGCCGGTTGGATTGCAATTCATTTTGCTTGAGCTCCACTTTCAAAAGATCGTTTCGCTGGGCCAGGCCTGCCTTGTTGAAGTTGGTTACATCGCGGTTCAATGTATCGAGCAGCGCCTGGTAACTATCCAGCGTTTTCAGCTTTTCATTGAGCGAAACAATGGTCCAGTAGAGCTGTTCGGTTCGTACCAGTACCTCGGTGGAAGTCATGGCTTGTTGTTGCCGGCTTACCTCCACTCCGATGGAAGCCAGCTTGTTGCCATTTTTCACCTGTCCGCCTGCATAGATGGGCATTGTAGCCGATACACTGGCCATGTTCAGGTAGTCAATGGCATTGATTTCCATTGAAGGAAAATAGGCAAATTGGGTGGCATGGGCCAGGTTTGCCGGGTTCCCATCATAGACCGGTAAATTCATCTCAGGTATGGTCCCCTTGACCAGGTAGTCGGTCGAGCGCATGGAAAATGCACTGGCACTTACCTTGGGAAAATAATGGGTGTATGCATTTTTCTTAACTTCCTGGGAAGCCTGAACTTCAAAGTCAGCCTCCATGATTTTTTTGTTGTTCTTAAGTGCCAGTTGTTTACATGAATCAACCGATAAGGTCCGGCTTTGTGCCTGGAGCTGAGCGGGTAGGAGTAGGGCCATTAATAGGATGGCCGTCGCAATTTTCTTTAAATGAAACTTCTTATGGGCCGTTCTGTCACTTCCGCAAACCAGCCAATAGAGAACTGGTAAAATAAACAGGGTGAGTACCATGGAGATCATCAATCCAAAGCAGATGACCGTTCCCAATGGCCCCCACAACGGTGATCGGCTCAGGATCATGGGAATTACCCCTACCGATGCTGCAGCCGAAGTAAGGAAGATAGGGCGCATTCTGCGTTTCCCGGCAGCAATGGCCGCCTGGTAAATGGGAAGCTTGTCCCTTTCCCTTAATTCACGGGCGTAATCAATGAGAATGATCCCATTGCGGACCACCATCCCGCAAAGACTGGTGATACCAATAAAGGCTGTGATACTGAAAGGGTAGTGCATGATGGTAAGTCCAATCGCTGCTCCGGGCAGGGACAAAAGCATGGTGGACATGATCAGCAAGGCCTGTCTTACTTTCTTAAATTCAAACAACAGGATGAAGAAAATTAAGATGATACTCAGTCCAAGGGCAATGGTCATGGGAGTAAATACCTCTTTCTGGGCCTCCAGATCGCCGCCGTAATTGACCGATGTTCCCTCTGGCAAGACGAGTTGATCAATCTGTGGCTTGATCTGATCCAGCAGGGCTGTTGAAGTGATTTGAGGATCATTTTCAATTTGTATGGTAAGCGTGGGTGTTCCATTTCGCCTGACAATGGTACCTTGTGTCCATTCTGGGGTAAATGTTGCAAATGATCTCAACGGTACGGCCGAAAAGTTAGAAAAAGAGGTGATGTACTGATCTTCCAACGTTTTCAGGTTTCTGTAATGGGTAGGTTCCTGTGAAAGCCTGACCTCAACGGGGTAATCATTTTCCCAGATCGTGGTGAGCGGTATCCCATCCAGCCCAATCATCAGTGAAGTGGCGACCAATCCTTTGGAATAGCCTAGCCGGTTGGCTTTATCGCGATCGAGACTGACCTTTACATTCTGCTGCATCTGGTCCCAATCTGTGCGTACCCATCCCAGGTGAGGAGTCTTTTTTAATATTTCATACACCTGCGCTTCAACGGTGCAGATGTCTTTGACCGAATCGGTGGAAATACGCACTTCGATGGGCGATTTGGAAACCTGTAAGGCCAGGATCTTCCACTTGACATGGGCATTGGCAAAATGATCCGAATAGACAGGACTGTATTCATTGACAATTTCACGTGTTGCCTTGTCCGATTGGGTATTAATCAGCAACTGTCCATAGTTGGAAGCAGGCATGTTGGGCGCATACACTGTGTGAAAACGGGGAGAACTGGTGCCGATAAAACTCGTTACGTTGGTGACCCTTTGGTCATGCAGCAGGATGGTTTCCAGGCTATCCACCACCTGGGCGGTGCTTTCAATGGATGCTCCCGTGGGCAGGTAGACTTCAACGGCAAACTGGTTGCGTTCCAGCTCTGGAAATAATTGCTGATCCAACCTGGTGAACAGTCCCACTGCCAGCAGGATGGTAGCCAATCCAATTGCCAGGATTGTTTTGGGATGAACAAATGCTCTCTCAAGTGTACGGTCAAACCAACCTTGTAAGATATCAAGGAATGACCTGCCTTTCTTTTTCTGATCGTTGGGCCTGAGGCCTTTTTTAATGAAAAGAAAGTTCAGGTAAGGCACCAACAACAGGGCAATGACAATCGAGACGGTCAGGGCAACAAAGACAACAATCGGGATGGTATTCATAAACTCGCCAGGTGTGCCTGGAATCATGAATCCAAGTGGAATATAGGCTGCCAGGATCGCCAAGGTGGCCGTGATAATGGGGGTGACTAATTCCTTGGCACTTTTTATGGCCGAATACCAAGGCGAATACCCATGATCAATCTTTTCAACATGGTTGTCGATCACCACGATTGAATTGTCTACAATCATCCCCAGTACCAGTATTAGCGTGGCCAGCGAGACCGTATGTAATTCAACCCCAATGAAATATAGTACGCTCAGAGTAATCAGTACCGAAATGGGCACCGTTATTCCTGCCACAGAAGCGACCCGCATTGGAAGCAGGATCATGGTAACCAAGATAACGGCTATGATGGCAATCAAGAATTCCTTCATGAAATTACTGATTGAATCGTCCACGTACTTCGGCAGTTCTGAGATTTTGGCTATTTCAATATCAGCCGGGCATTGTTTCTGAAAGGTTGCAAGAGCAGCATCCACCTCTTCACCAAACTCGACAATGTTGTTCCCCGGTTGCATTTCCAGGGAAAGCAGAATGGTCTTTTTCCCATTTTGCCGGATGTAACTCTTGGGATCGTCGTACCGGCGTTCAATGCTAGCAATGTTCTTTAACCTGACCACATTGCCTCGTGGGTCTGAATACACAATCTGGTCGGCCAGGTCTCTTTCCGATTCAAAGTTCGCCGGGAAATGAATGGGAAGATTGTTGAACCCGTCCTTCAGTTCTCCCGCATAGCTCACCATTCCGTTCGACTGATAGGAACCCAACAGGGATAAGGACTTGATATTGTATTCGTTGAGCAACTCTGGCTTCACGTTTACAAATATTTTTTCCTTCTGTAATCCAAAATGTTTAATTTTAGAAGTGGCTGGAATCTTTCTGCACTCGGCCTCAAGTTTTTTCAGCTGTTGCTCCAGTTCCTTGTAGGTTTTTGAATCTGAAGACAGTGTAATGAGTAAGGCCGAGGTATCTCCAAAGTCTGAATTGGCCACCAAAGCCAATACCCCCGTTGGAAGGTTCATCTTTAATTCACTCAGCCCATGCTTTAGTTTCGACCAAAACTGATCGGCATTCTTTACATTGTCGTTTAGTTCAACAAATATATACATGATCCCTTCCTTGGATTGGGAATAGGTTTTTTCTTTCCTTACTTCCTGGTATCCAAAGATATAATTCTCGACCACCCGGGTGAGCTGTGCTTCTACTTCTGCCGAGGTGGCACCGGGATAGACCCCCACGATTACCCCCTGGCGGATGGTAAATTGCGGGAACTCATTGCGGGGCATCTTTTTCAGGGCCACCACCCCGATCATCATGAAAACAGCCGTGATAATGATCACAATGTTGCGATTGCGCATCGCCCCTTCAATCAATCCTCTATACTTGCGTCCCATCCTATAAACTGATTAAGCTGTCGTCCGACAATTTCTCTTTTCCTTCCACCACCACCAAATCATTGGGGACAAGGCCCGAGAGCACTACAATCCCGTTTTGCTCAACCGATCCCAAGGTTATTTCCATTCGCTTCACAGTCTTATTGTCTGAATTAACCATCCACACATAGGGTTTTCCGACCCTGTCAACACTGACTGCCTGGTAGGGAACCACCAGTAGATGGCTACCTTCCTCAAGGCCAAGGTTTACATCACATACCATCCCGGGCTTCATTTCCAGATTGGTATTGGTGACGGCAATCTTGACTTCGTAGGTGCGTGAAAACCGGTCAGCCACCACCCCTACATGTGTGATCAAGCCTTCAAACTGCTTGTTGCCCAAGGCAGAAATGGTAAATGCGGCCTTCAAACCCTTTTTGATCTTCCCAATTTCATTCTCTGGTACTGCAATCTTCACCAGTACGTTCTCAATCTTGACCAGTTCCAAAGGGGCAAGGCTCGACAAGGTCGATTGTCCCGGCTCAATGTTGCGGCTTCCAACCACACCGCTGGCAGGGGCATATAGATTGCATTTGTCAAGGTTGTTTTTGGCAATCTGCAGCTGTGATTCAGCTTGTTTCATGTTGGTTTCCATTTCCACCCACTTGACCTCAGGCAGGCTTCCCTTGTCATACACCTGTTTCAGCCGGTCGTAACCGTCCTTGGCCTGTTGATACGTGGCCAGTGACGAATTGTAGATACTTTGGTTGTCTGCCTTGTTGACCACAGCCAGCAGCTGGCCTTTTCTGACGGCATCACCTTCCTCGACCAGCACCTGTTCAACCGTACCCGTACTCTGAAAAGTGAGCGGAATGGTTTGCGAGGCCTCCACGGTTCCACTATACCGCAGATTTGACTGGCCATTGACCAGGATCACCGTTTTTGCTTTTACATGAATTGTGGAAATTACTTTCTTCTCTGTCGCCTGTTTGGCTTGACAACTGGCCATTGCCACCAGGATGGCCAATAAAATGAGGTACTTTTGCATATATTAAATGTTTAATCTGTTATCTGTAAAATGGGTAAAATCAAATCAATTGAGTACAAAAACATACTGAACGAACGGTATGTTCCGTGGTAAAAAAAAGGGGATTAGGTTTTAACCAGGAGTTTGTAAAGCTGCTCCAACTGTTCTTTTAATTGCTGAATGGCCAGTTTCTGATTCATGTTGGTATGAATAAGGCTTCTGGCAACCCCAGTGTTGATGGTAAAAAAGATTTCTGCCATCACCTCCGTGTTGATATCATTCCTGATCTCTCCCCTGGCAATGGCCAGATCGAGCACCTTCTTATTTTTCGCGATTTCTGATTGTATCAGGCTTTCCTTTTTCTCTGCAAAACCTGGATAATGCCTGAAGGCATCGATGAACAGTGCCAGCAGATTATGGGGGATGTAGGCCGGATCAGCGCTGTAGGTATGGCCCACGATCTCTTGTGCCTTTTTCTGGCATACTTCGATGTAGTTTAAAAGGGTAATATTCTCAGGGTCAAAATCCAGTTTGTCGATCTTCACGTTCTTATCGATCACCGCCATAAAGAGTTCTTCCTTGTTGCGGAAATGGTGATACAGCGCACCCTTGGTCAAGCCGATGGCTTTGCTGATTTCACTGATGGAAACAGCCTCGTAGCTTCTGCTCAGGAAAAGGCTGTAGGCCTGGTCAATAATATATTCTCTGGTGTCACTCATAGTAAAAACATACCGATCGTTCAGGATGCAAATTTAGGGACTGTTTTCACAACTCAAAACTTTTGTTTGAAAATAAAAATGAAAGTATCAAAAAATTAATATTCCTCTTCACCCTACATATATCGGCTGGTTTTGTGCCCCCTTAGTCTTTCAATCACCCGGTAAAGGACTATAGTGTCTTACCTATCATCTGATACCCATCTGATACTCATCTGATACCTTTCTGTAACCTAAGCTTACAGAAAGGTATCAGATGAGTATCAGATGGGTATCAGAAAGGTATGAGATGAAGGGTCTGACACAGCTCTTCAGTGACAGGAGAAAAGCAGTGAACGAAAGTATTCAGGACTTTCTGACAAACCCATATATCGGTTTTTCAGCAAGCCCTAAAGAGAGAAATTCCTTCTATAGCAAGCCTCTATGGATACATGAAACCTGTTTTGGGTAAGCCTCGGGTTGTGATTGAGTCATCTACTTGTCATACCTGAGGCCTTGTATAAATCATACAAAATCCGTTTTTATAAAATTACCGTAAGACAAGGGAATGAGTTGATTTCGCTGCGGGTAACTGGCAAAGCTAAGCTGGAATGGTTTTTTCATGGGCATCGTCTGGTCTGATAATAAATGGTTTGGCAGGTCAGAGGAGGGGCCATGGATGATTTTTTATTAAAAATTTTCGCCTAAGCTGTAACGAATTCAAATGAATGGAGTCTTTAATGGTAGATGAATTTGAATTAATAACCCGGATATACCCCTGCATGAAAATAAAGCCTTACTCAATTATTATACTCCTGATAGCTTTTTCAGGTCAATTAAACGCTCAGACCATCATCAAGAAAGAATATTATGCTGGTGAATGCAGCAAAAATGAAATATCAATTGACGGAAAGCTGGATGAAGCGGCCTGGTCAAGGGCCAATTGGCAGGATGATTTTACCCAATATGAGCCTTCCGAGGGAAAAGCACCCAGTCAAAAAACTGATTTTGCCATCATGCTGGATGAAAACTACATCTACGTCGGATTCAAGGCCTGGGATACCAACCCCGACAGCATCGTACAACGCCTTACCCGGCGCGACGACATCGAGGGCGACCTGGTGGCCGTTGAATTTGATTCATACTTCGATAAAAGGACTGCTTTTGCCTTTATGGTGAATGCTGCAGGGGTGAAGAATGATCTGATCATCAGCAATGACGGGGAAAACGAGGACAATTCATGGGACCCGATCTGGCTGGTCAAAACCAGCAGGGATCATCTGGGCTGGTATGCCGAGATGCGTATTCCACTCACCCAGCTTCGGTTCGAAGGCAACAACGAGCAAACCTGGGGATTCAACATTGGCCGACAACTTTACAGGAAACAGGAAATCAGCCTTTGGCAGGCTTCTTCTAAAAAGATTTCAGGCTGGGTGTCTGAATTCGGGGAACTGAAAGGACTGAAGAACCTGAAGGCCAGAAAGATTGCCGATTTGATGCCTTACATGGTGGCCCGAACCGACCGGTTTGAAAAGGAGCCGGCCAACCCGTTTCGAAAATCGGGGGTGAAAAATCAACTCGATGGCGGAGTGGATGGCAAAGTGGGGCTGACCAATAACCTGACACTCGACTTTACCATCAATCCTGATTTTGGACAAGTAGAGGCTGACCCTTCAGAGGTCAACCTAAGTTCGTACGAGACCTTCTTCCAGGAAAAACGACCCTTTTTTATCGAGGGAAAGAATATCCTGAGCTTTCCCCTGATGTTTGGCGATGGGGACCTAGCCTCTGAAAGCATGTTCTATTCACGCCGGATTGGTCGCAGGCCACATAACAACCCCGAACTGAAAGACGGAGAATACATCAGTGCCCCCGAGTTTACAAGCATCCTGGGGGCGGCCAAAATAACAGGCAAGACCAGGCATGGCTTGTCGATCGGCATCCTTGAAAGCCTGACCTCCGATGAGTTTGCACATATCAGCAACGGGGCCGACCATCGCGAGATGATTGAGCCATTTACCAATTATAGCATTGCCCGTGTTCAGAAGGATTTTGACAAGGGAAATACCATGTTGGGGGGAATGCTTACTTCGGTGAACAGAAACCTATCGGAGGAGCAATTGAATTATCTGCACAAGACAGCGGTCAGCGGGGGATTGGATTTTGTTCATAAATGGAACAACAAAGCCTGGGAGCTCGATTTCAGTACTTATTTCAGCCGCGTGGCTGGGAGTACCGAGGCGATCAGCAATACCCAAAAGTCATGGACCCACTCTTTTCAAAGGCCTGATGCCACTCATCTGAACTTTGATTCAACACGTACGAGTTTGATGGGACAGGGCGGTAAAATTGTATTGGCCAAATATGGGGGCAAATTGAAATTCATGGCCGCCACTGCCTGGAAATCACCTGGATTGGAGTTGAACGACGTGGGTTATATGCGTCAGGCCGATAACATCATGGAAGTGATTTGGGTGGGGTACCGCATTTTCGAACCATTCTCTGTTTTCAGAAACATGAGCCTGAATATAAACCAGTGGACGGAATGGAATTTCGCGGGAGAGTCGACCGGCCCGGGAGGAAATATCAATGCCCATACGCAGTTTAAGAATTACTGGCGTTTTGACTTTGGCGGCAATTACAACGGGGAAGGACTATCAACCACCGAGCTGAGAGGAGGACCTGCACTGAAAGTGTCGGGGACTAAAAACCTATGGTTTGGTTTGGGATCGAATGATCAGAAGAAACTGACTGCCGAAGTTCAGATGATGGGCCTTCAAGGGAACATCAAAAATTCAAAAAGCATGTATGATGTCAATTTCAGTTTGGGTTACAGGCCCTCGAAGAGCCTGAAAATTACGGTCACCCCGGCTTTTAACATCAATAAGGATGAACTTCAATATGTCACGCAGCAGGAGTATGCCAGCGGCACCGATTACCTGTTTGCCCGCATCAATCAGAAGACCTGGAGCGCTTCGCTGAGGGTGAATTACAACATCAGCCCTGATATGAGTCTCGAATACTGGGGCCAACCTTTTATTTCGAGCGGTAAATATACCGAGTTCAAGCGAATTACCGACAGCCGTGCTGCTCAATATGCTGACCGCTTTAGCCCCTTGGGTGCAAGTGAACTGGCTTATGTGGGGGAGGAACAAATCTACCAGGTGCGGGATCAGACGGGAAATCAACTGTATAGTTTCGATCAGCCTGACTTTAATGTAAAGGAGTTTTTATCGAACATGGTGGCCCGTTGGGAATACCGGCCGGGATCGACCCTCTACCTGGTATGGTCGCAGACCCGCCATCAATCGATCTCCAATGGAGGATTTGATTTCAGCAGAGACCTGGCTGATCTGTTCGGCAATCAGCCAACCAATGTTTTCTTGTTGAAAATGTCATTCCGACTGGGTCGGTAAATGCGAAGGATATTCATAGCGAGATTTATAAAGTCTTTTTGACGAGCAGGGATTTATTCTGATTTTTATCCCGATATTTACGTATTGTAAATCTCCAAATCTACTTGCCATGAATAACCCATTTGCCCTAAGTACCCAGCAGTTGTGTGAAATTGCCCAAGATCTGAGACAGAAAATAGAGACCGGCCTTGAGCAGGACGGCACAGAAATTAAATGTCTTCCAACCTATATTCATCCCAATAAAGAGGGAATCAGCGGTACGGCAACCGTTTTTGACCTGGGAGGAACCAATTTCCGCGCAGCTGTTGTTAAGGTGGGCGAGAAAACCGAGATCAGCGGGATGGCTGAAAACGACATCACCGAGATGAAGATGGATGGCTTTACCCAGGAAGACCTGTTTGAGTCACAGGCACAAACGATCAATCGGCTCGAGCTTCCTGCCGATTCGCCCATTGGCTACTGCTTCTCCTATCCGGCCCGATCACTGACCAATGGCGATGCCGAGTTAATCAACTGGACCAAGGGGGTTAACATCGCGGGAATGACCGGGAAACCCATCGGTGTGCCGCTGGTTGAGTACCTTAACCGCCATACACACAGTAATTTCTACAAGATCGCCGTGGTGAACGATACCATTACCAGCCTCTTTGCCGGTTTGATGAATCCGGGTTACGATGCCTATATCGGGTTGATTGTTGGTACGGGAACCAACATGGCCACGTTCTTTCCTTCCGAATACATTCCTAAAATAAAGGACCTGAAAGGCTGGTCGGGTGAAACGCCCGTGAACCTTGAAAGCGGGAATTTTAACCCTCCCCACCTGACAGCCTACGACGAGTTGGTTGATGCACAGTCGGATAACCGGGGCTTCCAGCGGTTCGAAAAGGCCATTTCGGGCATGTATATTGGACGCGTGTTCCATGCAGCTTTCCCCAATGATCCGATTGAAGAAACAATCGATGGGGCAGGATTAAGCCGGATGATGAACAAGCCTGAGGCTTTCAAGCCCGAGTATGTTGAAACGGCCTTTTGGATTTATGAACGTTCGGCCAAACTGGTGGCCGCTTCGATTGCAGGATTGGTCATGAATTTAAATTCAGCATACCCGTCATTGAAGAAGATACAGGTATTGGCTGAAGGAAGTTTGTTTTGGAGCCAGGTGAAAACCAACGATGCATCGTATGAGCGGATGGTCGACGCCTGCCTGGTTGAAATATTGGTTGAAATGGGACTGGGTGGGATCGAGGTGAAGATTTCAAAGATCGAAAATGCCAACCTGATCGGCGCTGCCATGTCGGTGCTGTCATAGAAATAGAGGAATGTACTGAGGGGGTGGCTTGGGGCCATACCCCTCAGTATCATCCAAAATCTTATTGGCTAAATGGAATTTTAAAACGTTGTACCTGCTGATTGTCTTTGACCGACAAAAGGTAGATGCCCGGTTGAAGGTTCGGAGTACGGATACTGTTCAAACTTCCTTCTTCAAGGTTCTTCACCAACACAACCTTACCCTGAATGTCGTAAAGGGTTGCAATTGCCAGTTTGCTCACGCTTCCAGTGATCTTGATTTCTGTATTACTGGTTGAATAGGCACTTAGCCGACCAGCGAGCGGTTTGTTATTAACCGCCGTGACAGTCACGTGAGAGGCATGAAGTCGGAAGCGGTCCAAAACCTTTGTATTGGGCTCAATGGTTGTTGTGTAGGTGTCAATGGCAAGGTCGGTAAAGGTTTTGGTCTGCAGGTCTTCCAAGATCGCACGGCCTGGTGACTGAAGGTTGAATACCTGAGCCGAGAACACCACTTCGCCTCCTACTTTGCTATGAAGGCCGATCGGAATAATCACGTATTCATATTGATTGGACGGCAGGGCCTGAATGGCGTACGGGATGGTGTCACCGTTCATTGGAGAGGTAGAAATTGACAATTCGGAGGCGCCTTTGTACAAGCCTGCATCGTAGGTTGGGTCTAAGCCGTTGGTCATGCCATCGCTAAAGCCTATAATCGCGGAGCTTTTCTGGTTATTGACCAGGGCAGACAGTTTGATGATAGCCCAATCGGCTTGTGCGGACTTTGCAGATTTCAAGGCCAAGGCAGGAAGGTGAACTTGCATGGCCTTGTTGAAACTTACATCATTGACCGTTGGTTTCATTTTAACCATGAAGGCCTGTCCTTGCTGAAATTCAAACCCTGCGGGATCTGTAGGAGACGGGACATTTGAGATGGCAGTATAGGAACCTGTCAGTTGATTGCCTCCATTCGATCGGTCCAAAATATATACTCCGTATACAGGATCAAGATGGGATGCATTTCGGGTTAAGAAGTTATCTGCACTGTTTGCGCTGGAAGTGATTCCAATGGCAGAAGTATAAGGGTTACCAACACAGGTCCATTTGCCCAATTCGGTGACCACTGATAAGGGGCCTGCTTCAAGCATACCTGTAAAGAGAACCGTGGCATCGGACGATCCCTGGAGATGCATGGCGAATCCTTTGCCGCTTATTAAATTTCCCGTAGTTGAATTTGTAAATAAGCTATTCCAGTTATTTGTTGCAGGATCGTAATCGGTTATTCCTCTGCTGGTGCCAACAGTTTGAAGATTGAAATTATTCATCGGTGTAGTAATGAAGCTGGCAATGGTTTGACCATTTAAGGGAGATGATACCATGGTCCATGCATTGGCAGGCAAATAACGTTGGGCAGTAACAGTAGGAGTACTGATGGCATTTCCGGCGATTAAGGAGCCGGTACCCGTAGCGTCTGAAAGAATCATCAGGCGACCATTGTTGATGGTAACAGTCCCGGTTACAGTCATCGAGCCAGTTGTGGCGATGGTCAGAGAGGCACTTCTATCGATGGTAAGATCGTAACAATCGACCCGCTCGGTGATTAATGGATAATTGGGAGCTCCGGCAGGAAGTAAAGCTCCATCAGCACTGGTTGGCACCAGGGCGGTACTCCAGTTGCCTGGAAAATTCCAATTCGTGTCAGTGGTTCCAGTCCAGGTATAGGTAGTCCCACCGACAGGGTCTTCTCCAAATTTATATTCATAGGCTCCCATGTCAATCGTGCCTGGAGTACCATCTGATTTATTCAATTTTCGGGGGTGTCCAGCACCCCTAAGATCAAATTCCAGGGTATTGTAACTATCAATTCCTGCATCAATACAGGGTGAATTTCCTGCAATCAGGAAATCATTTCCAGGGGCAGAAACAAACCGTGGATCCAGGACGGTACTATGGTTGGCAGTAAATAGTCCGCCCAGATCAGGATTTTTATCCACCGTATTTGTTCCACTTTGGTAACAGGAATAGTCCAGGTTGATAGTGCCCGATTCGATATAGAATTCACTCCCGGCAATCGTTGATTCATTGCCCCAAATGATTGAATTGTAGATGGTAGTTGAGGCTGCTTCATTGCAAACGGCACCACCAACGGTCCCGGCAGTATTATCAGCAATCGTGCAATTAATCAGCGAAATGATTGAGGATGCACCTTCATTAAACAGGGCTCCACCATTGATGGATGCAGTATTGCCGGTAATCTTGCAATTAATCAAAATAGGATTTGAATTATTATTACACATCGCTCCACCTCTTCTGGCAGAGTTGTTGGTAATGATACAGTTGGTAAGCATTGGATAAGAGTTACTGTTGTAAATGGCTCCTCCGAATGAGCCGGTATTTTCAGTGAAGGTGCAGTTATTCAGCATGGGAGCTGAATCATGATTAGAGATTGCACCACCGGCATCCCCTTGACCAATTCCATTAAATCCATCGCGGATGGTAAAACCATCCAATATCGCAGTACTTGCAACGCCATCATTGTAAATCACATATTTAGAATTATCGGTTTTGAGCAATGGATTACCGTGTTCACCACTGAGGATGGTCACATTGGTTTGCCAGTTGCGGGCATCACGTGAAATTTCGTGACCTGCAAAACCGCCATAGATGGCGACATTGTTTCTCATGAAGAAATAACTGGTAATTAAATCTCCTGCCTTATAAGTACCGGCAGCTACCCAAACCTCGGGGAAGCCGGATGCGGCAGCCTCATCGATGGCCTTTTGCAATTGGGTGTTGTCATAGGCATTGTTCCAATCAGTTCCGTTTTTTAAACCTCCACCGGCAGGGGTTACATAACTGATTTGGGCATTGACCAATTTGCCCATCGCGGTAATGAGAACTAGTAATAGTAGATACTTTTTCATATTGACCTCCTTTTTAAATATTAATATTTTTGTCTTTTAAAATATTTAACGTTTAGTAAAATAATTTCCAGCTCTTGGGCTTTATTCGTAAAATTATTTTAACAAATCACGTTGTATAAATTTACGAAAGCCGAAGGCATTAAACAACTAATTATTTAAAAAAAAGTGAAAATAAATTTGCTTCGTTGGTTACTAATGAGCACCTTAGCTCAATACATGGAGCAAGCTCAGGGAGATATGAGGTAAAGTTACCTGCTCTTTTTAAGGTTACATAAAGTGATCTGGTTAAACGATCAATGGGACCCATGGATTTATAAAAAGAATGGACGGGAAATGATTTATGATTTGTATGCAGAAGTTTTCTTGCCCTGAGTGTAAAGATCACTTTTCGAAGGGATGTACCGATGAAGAGGGCGCCTGTTTTTTTATGGGAAGGCTTGAATTTAAATAAAGAAATGATCCACTAGTAGTTGAAAATAATTTCAGCCCATCAACTTTTCTTTTACTTTAGGACCTCTTTCACCCCATTCGATCGTTGCGCAAGGGGTGTAATAATCGTGTTCGAAAAAAAGAATGTAATTCTGATCAGCAGCTTCCCTGAGGAAAGCTTCCTTTTCTTCCATGGCAGTTACAGGGTACAAATCATAGGCAGCCAGCCACACAATGGGAATATTGGCTGCTGTAGGAATCAAATCTGACATGTAGACATAGGTTTTGTCCCCGGATTGAATGAAGGGAATCATTTGCCCGGGGGTGTGTCCATCGAACATTCTGACTGAAATACCGGGGAACAATTGGCAATTACCGTCCACCAATTGCATGTTTCCTTCGGTCATCAGGAAGTGAAGGATTTCGGGATAATAGGCTGCCCGTTCACGGATGTTGGATACCTGGGAATGTTCCCATTGTCGTTTGCTGCACCAATGCCGTGCATGGGGAAACTGGAGATTCAACTGCCTGTTTACATTGAGCACCGCACCGTTGCAATGATCCCAATGCAGATGGGTAAAGAGCACATCTGTGATATCATCCACCTGGTAGCCCTTTTCAGCCAGCGACTTTTCAATCACATCGGTTTCTCGGTGCCCATTGTTCAGGCGCACTTTCTCTGGATAATGATTACCAACCCCGGCTTCAATGAGTACCTTCTGTTCGCCCAAATCAACCAGCAGGCAACGCATGGTCAACTGGACGACGTTGTTTTCATTGGCCGGATAAGCCTTGTTCCACATAGCCTTTGGGATCACACTAAAAAGGGATCCTCCGTCGCAGCTAAAATATCCGGCATGTATGGGGTGTAATTGCATGGGATAAAGGTAGAAAAAAGAGAGGAGGAAGGCAAGGGGCTGGGGCATGTGGCTGTGCTCTGTATTAATCCTAGGGGATTAATTTGATTTTTACCTGTGAATGAAAGGGGGTGTCAATTTCAAAGGGTCTTGCATAATTTGCCCAGTCAAGGTCATTGTAACCAACCCTATCGTGCAGTTACAATTTAATGAAAGCATCGCTACTAACATTGTCCTTTTAATATTGATTATTACTGATGATTTATATATTGTTGAACCTAAATTTCCACCCTCTCACTTCCTCATTTTCTCACCTTCTAATACCCCCCATGCCCCATGCCTTACTTTCTTTCTGCTCTTCTCTGCGCCAGGGAGTCGGTTGAATAATCCATTACAAATTGGATGACACCAAAATAATCTTCAATGCCTTTTTCAATCTTGTTGGTTTTCAGGTATACATCGTTTACTTTTCCTGCCACCTGATCGATTTTTTTGTTTCTCATCCTTTCCCAATGGTCTTGAACCTTGCGCAGGTCATCCAACACCGGTTTTTTGATTTGGTGAACAAGATCTGCGAAGTTGTGCAGGTGCTTTGCCTGGGCCAGGAAATAACTGATCGTGCTGATATTGGCGCTGTAACGCAGATAGGGTGATTCACTTTGAGTACAAACCAACCAGCTGTAGAAATTGGCTTCCGCCTCACTGGTAACGCCAAACTGGTGGGCGCATTCATGGCCCAGTACATGCGGATACTCGATCATCAGCAGGCTGTCGTTCAGGTGTACTTCACTGAAAAACGGGCCATAATACCCGGCAATAGAGGCTTTGGCAAAAAATGCACTCAGGGTAATGGGTTTGGGACGACGGTTTCCCTGCGGATATTTCAGCCTCAAAAAGGAAGCATTTTTTTTGTAGGATGCTTCCACCTGGGAGTCAATGGTTGTATAATTGATGTTTTCGTAGGTACAATAGTCTGCGTTGGCCTGGGTGATCAGGTTTTCAAATACCCGCACAAACTGGACAGTGTCGGGCCTTGATTGTACGATCTGTAAACGTTCGTTGATCCCGCTTCTGAAATAATTGAATCCCCAGAACCAGTAAAACAGCACATAGCAGAAGGCCAGTGTTTGGACGATCAGAAGGATAAAACGTCCAAATTTTATCTTCCTCATGATAATTAATATCAAAAGGATGATCATGAAAACAGCCAGCAATGCATAAAAGGCATCATCCATTGAAAAGGAAACCCATTTACTTAGATACGATAAAATGAATGCCACAAGTGGGTATAGCGATTGTGAATAAACGGTTTCCGTGACCCCTGTATGACGGGCCAGCAGTTCGGTCAATCCATAAGTTACCAGGGCCAGCCAGATCGGGAAAGCCTGCCAGCCAAAGAATTGTCGCATGAATTTGCCTTTTGCCATATTGTTTCATTCAATCGAAATGCGAAGATCAGGATTTTTACCCAAATTAATGGAGTTATTGTCATTAAACTCCTTGATTTATGCTCCCAAATAGAGGTGATTAATCCAATATTTTGCCTAATTTGCATCATCATAAATTCAAAAGAAATGAAGGTACATTTTATAGCCATAGGTGGAAGCGCCATGCACAACCTGGCCATCGCACTATATAGAAAAGGCTACCAGGTAACGGGTTCAGATGACGAAGTATTTGAACCTTCCAAAAGCAGACTGAGTAAATATGGACTGCTGCCCGAACGTGAAGGCTGGTTCCCCGAATCGATCACCACAGCTCTGGATGCAGTAATCCTTGGAATGCATGCCCGGCAAGACAATCCGGAGCTGCTACGTGCACAGGAACTGGGGCTGAAAATATTCTCCTACCCTGAATACCTCTACGAGCAAACCAAGGACAAGATCCGCGTGGTCATTGGCGGAAGTCACGGTAAAACGACCATCACCTCCATGGTCATGCACGTTTTGAGCTTTCACCACATCCAATTTGATTATATGGTGGGAGCCCAGCTCGAAGGCTTCGATACGATGGTTTCGCTCAGTCAGGATGCCAAAATAGCCGTTTTTGAAGGCGATGAATATCTGTCCTCTCCCATTGACCTTCGACCCAAGTTTCACCTATATTTCCCTCATATCGCCCTTTTGAGCGGCATTGCCTGGGACCATATCAACGTTTTTCCCACTTTCCCCTTTTATGTGGAACAATTCCAGTTATTTGCTGACATGATTCAGCCCAACGGCTCACTCATCTACTTCGAAAAGGATGAGAACCTTCAACAGATTGCCAACCAGTGCCGCGAGGATATTGAGAAATTGCCTTACCAGTCGCATGATTCGGTGATTGAAAATGGAATTACCTATCTGTTGGCCGATGGGAAAAAGATCAGGCTACAGATTTTTGGCGACCATAACCTGCAGAATATCTCAGGGGCGCAGCTGGTTTGCTGTCAATTGGGCTTAACCGATGAGCAGTTCTATGCAGCCATTTCAGAATTTAAAGGTGCATCACGTCGATTGGAAGTGCTGGCAGAGGCGGATGATCGGGTCATTTTCAATGATTTTGCCCACTCACCCTCAAAACTGAAAGCCACCACTGAAGCCGTCAAGAAGCAATTTCCCTATCGGAAACTGGTGGCTTGTCTCGAACTGCACACCTTTAGTTCGCTGAAGAAAGAGTTTCTTCCCCAGTACAAAAACAGCATGGATGCGGCCGATCTGGCCATCGTGTATTTCAACCCCCATACCATTGAACACAAAAAACTGGAGCCCATTACCGTGCAGCAGGTGGCTGAAGCTTTTGGCTCCCCAGGACTGATGGTATCCACAGATTCGGATGCCCTTTTCGCGTTCCTGAAATCCCAAAACTGGGAGAATGCCAATTTATTGTTGATGACTTCGGGGAACTTTTCAGGTCAGAACCTCAAGGCATTGGCTGGGGACTTGGTCAGCAAGTCTTAAGTTGTTTCATAGGCCCTTTAAACTGTATCTGATGATTGTCCATTTTTCATTTCACCGATCATTGAAAGTAAAACTCGTTCTTTTACTGGTCCTGTCATTATTGGCCGGGGTAAGCGATGCCCAATTCCCTTACTTGAAAGCCAATTTAAAAACCAATTTATATAAGATCACATGCCTGGACGATTTTGAAATGGAGGCCACTCAAGTGAACTGGCAATTTTTAAGCCAGCGCAAGAAGGAATTCCTGTTTCAGAATCTTCATTTTACCTCTCCTGAAAAGGGAGCTGCATTGGCATTTGTAACGGGAATGGGAGAAGATAAGTATTTTCTCAAGACAAGCGATCGGGGTGTGACCTGGGATTATGACAATATCATTGAGCAGACTTATGTCGCCCACATGCAGTTTTTCGGAAAGGACTCCATCCTGCTTTTGGGAAAGAAACGGATCGACTGGTACGTCTATGAACGTTGGCGCTACCTTTCGAAAGACGGGGGTGCGACCTGGGACAGTGTGAGAACCAACATGAACGTAGATCCAGAGAAAACCTGTTTTATAAATGCCAAAGTCGGTTATTGCGTGGATATGACCAACGCCTTTCTTTTGACCACCGATGGGGGAATCAATTGGGCAAAGCAGGGCGAGGTCGCCATTGGTTTCAAGAAAGATCTGTTCTGCCTGAATGTGAATGAGATGTTTTTATTGAATGACAATGCCCTTTATCGCAGCGGGGACGGGGGTAAAAACTGGCGTAAGATTTCACTTCCACTGGACAATGGCTTGTCCGATTTTTGTTTGAAGGGCCAGACCGGTTTTATTTCTTCCCGACTGGGGAGTATCCTCAAAACAGAGGACGGCGGAGAAACCTGGAAGGTAGCCAACAGCAGGCTTTTTCCCAACCTGTTAAAAATCGAAATGCTCAACAAGGACTCTGTTTTTGCCGTTGGGAACCTGGGAACAATCCTGTTTTCGGCGGATGCGGGGAAAATATGGCAACAGCAATATACCGACAACAGGGCCGATTTGTATGAGATCAACCTGACTGATCGTCGACAGATCATGGCAGGGGGAATGTATGGGGTATTCAGGTACTATCCGCCCGCTACCTTGAGCAATTATGAATGGGGCCCCGGTCACCTGATCGTTTCGGCCAATGGAAACAAGGCCATTGGCAATGCCACGTATGATTCATGGATCAGTGTCTCAGCCAAAGATCAATTGGGGGTACTTCTTGAGGGCAATCTATTGGTCAAGGTGGAGTCCCCCGGATTGTTTGTCAGCAGCGATACCGTTCCCGATTACAATTCCAAAATTAGGCTGCATGCCTTGACCGATGCCGGAGCCTGGAGCCTGCACAAGGAAGAATTTGTCATGGTCTATTACCATGACCTTGAAAAGATCAACCAGGATACTGCCTTTATTGGGGGGCAATATGATGCCAATGGGGTGATCCTGAAAACCACTGACGGAGGCTTGACTTGGAACCATGTCGATCAGAACATTGATTACCGCATTGATGACATCGAATTTGTGGGATCTAAAATTGGGTATGCCGGTGGTTACCTTGGCTACCTGATTAAAACCGTCGATGGTGGAGATCATTGGGAGAAACTAGTCTCCCCGACCAAGGACGACATCAAATCAATCTCATTTGTCAACGAGCAGACAGGATACCTGGCCGCTGACCATGGACAGATTTATAAAACCAGCGATGGGGGTAGTAACTGGGAATATTCTCATTTACCTTACGATTGGGCCATCAAGATCCTGTTTTTAAATGAACAAAAGGGTTTTTTACTTCACAGTTACAGTGGATTTCTGAGTACAACCGACGGGGGTAAATCATGGCAGGAAGTTCCCCATGATAAATTTAATGACATCATGGATCTCACTTTCGTCAATGAGCATGTAGGATATGCGGTCGGCAGTATGCTGGGCCCGTTTGTTTATCTGAAAACATTGGATGGAGGAAAAACATGGATGGAAAAGATATTCCCAAGATGGACGCAGACGACTTACCAGACCGTGAGCTTTAAAGATGAATATTCCGGGTTCGTCTTTAATAGCCTGGGTGAAATGATCCAAACAGGAGATGGCGGGCAAAACTGGTTTGTGATGGATACCCTGAGATTCAATGAACCCAATACGTATGGCAAAAATGGATTTCCTGTCAACAGCTTTCAATTTATGACTGATCATACGGCCATTGGGGTGGGAAATGGTCAGATCATTCAGTATCAATTCTCCCCTGAAATCAGCTATAACTGGTATCCCGATACCGAGGTAGAGGATCCACTAACTGCCCATGCGAAGGTTCCTACCTATTTATCACCAAGCTATGTGGGTTCCATTTCCAGAAATTCATCCTGTGGAACATCCGTGGAGATTGAAATTCCCGAATTAAATGTATTTGCCCCCACAATTGTGCAATCAACTATTTCCATCTACCCCCAGCCAGCATTGGGTGAATTGAATATCGAATCATCTGAGCTGCTTGATTTTGATCGGATTGAACTTTTTGATATGAATGGAAGATCGTGTTATTCAAAAATAATTAAGGGAAATAAAGGCAAGGTAGCCATTCAGCCGGCACTGAGCCCCGGAATGTATCTCATGGCCATCAGTGGGGAAAAGCGTACAATCAGGAAGACCGTTTCATTTCAATAGTAATCAGAGATTGTTTTTTCTGAAAAGGGTTTAAAGTTCCATGTTTCAAGTTCCAGGTTGCGTGCCGATCTGGATGCAAATACAGAGTTATAAGTTAAAGGATGTTAGCTTTTGATCGGCACGCAACTTGGAACCTGGAACCTGGAACTTTAAACTTTGTTTAATTTCTCATCGGATGAGCGTCCTGCATTCCCCTGCCCTGTCTCATTCCCTGGCCTGCTCTTTTGTGCATCATTTTCCCTGCGTGGGTATCAAACATCAGGCGCTGATCGTCGGTCAGCTGTGCGCGCATCTCCAGGCGATTTTTGGCCTGAATTTTTGCCATTTCAACTTTCAGATTCCCTATTTTTTCAATGTTCTTGTTGACCTCATTCACATCAGGCTTTTCGGCTGTCATCAGGGTTTTCTGGTGGGCTTTTACTTCACCCAGCTGATTACGCAAGGGCTGCAGTTGTTTTTGAGTATCCATCATACTTTTCTTAAAAGCATCTCTCTGCTCACTGGTCAGATTCATTCCGTTTTGAGCACCCCTGCGGTCTTCATTTATTCGCATTTCTCTTGAGTGAGCCCGAAATGATTTCG
>DASXUZ010000112.1:0-4405 GCA_036504555.1 Prolixibacteraceae bacterium
AGGCAGCCAATAAAATAGCCGATAAAATTGGTCATATCATGAATTACGGGGATGGGGTATATGGCGGTGTTTTTGTAGCTGGCCTATATGCTGAAGCTTATTTTGAAAATGATATTCCTAAAATCATCGACAAGGCATTGCTCTCCATTCCTGCTGAAAGTGATTATTCAAAAATAGTAAAGGATGTCATTCAACTGCATGGTCAATATCCTGCTGACTGGCGTGCTGCCTGGGCTGTACTGGAAGCCAAATGGGGAAAAGTCCAGATTTGTGCTTCGGGAACTACCTTTAACATTGATGCCAAGCTGAATGGTGCCTATATCGTGATGGGCCTGCTATACGGCGATGGTGATCCTGTGAAGACCATGGAAATTGCCACGCGTTGCGGACAGGATTCAGATTGCAATCCATCGAACGCCATGGCAGTGTTGGGTGTGATTAAAGGATTTAGCGGATTGCCTGCTGACTACCAGGCAGCTGTAAAAGCAATCGGTGATTCCTTGTTCATCAATACCAATTATTCATTCAATAAAGCGGTGAACAGGACCTTCGAATATGCTCAGAAACTGGCCCTTGAAAATGGGGGCGTATCAACAGACAAGGACTTGAAAATCAAAGTTCAGCAACCTCAGCCTTTTGCCCTGGAAGATGCTTTCCCGAAACTTGTTTTCGATAAAAGGGTCAATGTATTTGCAAAGGAAGGTTGGGAAATGAAAGGCAAGTGGGCCAGCTATAGCTATTTCAATAATTGGTCAAAGAAAGAGGTAAAAGATCAATCCAAATTCAGCGGAACAGCTGGTGATGAGATCACCTTTTCATTTGAAGGAACCGGGGCTTCCATTGAAGGAAACTGGGTGAAAGATGGTGGTCGGGCCGATGTGTTTGTGGATGGTGAGTTAAAACGGACCATCGATTGCTTTTTTCATTTTGCCAACCAGGAGCACCAAAATATGAACCTGTTTCACATTACCAATCTTCCCGAAGGAAAACATACCATCCAACTGGTGGTGAAAGGGGAGAAGCGTCCCGAATCGGCTGGAACCAATGTCTACATTACCGAAGCTGTTGTATTTAAAACGGGTGATAAAATCAATGTTACGTACGTGGCTACCAATCAGAAATAAACTATTCACCAAAACCAACTCAACCAATGAACCTAATTAACCGAACAGTCAATGTTCTTGTATTTTTGATGTTGTTCTCCGGCTTAGCCTGGTCCGTGCAGCCGGTTAAGATCATTTTTGACTCAGATATGGGACCTGATTTTGATGATGTAGGTGCCATCACCATTCTACATGCGCTTGCAGCAAAGGGTGAGTGTGAAATCCTGGCTACCATGGCAAGTGATGGCTATCCTACCATTGCCCCAACGCTCGAAGTATTTAACCGTTACTTCAGGAAACCAGGAATCCCGATTGGTGTTCCAGGTCCTGAGGCCCCCAGTTTTTCTTGTCCCAATCACTGGAATGATTCGTTGGTGGTGAAATACCTGCCCAAGGCGAAAACCAACAAGGATTACCCTTCGGCAACGGAAGTTTACCGCAAAGTATTGGCTGCACAACAGGACCAGAGCGTGGTAATTGTAACCGTTGGCTTTACATCGAACCTTGAAGCCCTCTTGAAATCAAGTCCTGACCAGTATAGCGCCCTTTCAGGAAAAGAACTGGTGGCTAAAAAAGTGAAGAAGTGGGTGGCCATGGCAGGTGGATTTCCAGAAGGAAATGAATTCAATGTCAACCAGCATGCCAAGGCATCGGCATTTGTCTTTCAGAACTGGCCGACCCCGATCCTTTTCAGTGGCTTCGAAATTGGTGCGAAGATTATGACCGGACACAAGGTGGCTACCCAGGGAACCAAGGGGAGCCCTGTTCAATGGGCCTACCAATATTGTTTGTCAAATTATGAGAAAAGACAATCACAGAACCGCAATTCATGGGATCATACAGCAGTGCTGTGCGCGGTGCGAAATCCAGAAGATTATTTCTATGTCATTGGGAACGGCACCTTTGTTTGCAATGATGACGGCACCAATACATGGAACCCTGACAAGAACTCGCATCATTCATTCCTGGTGCATAAATATCCCTATCAAAAAATCGCCGATGTATTGGACGATTTAATGCTGTATGAACCAAAATAATGGTTTAAAGTTTCAGGTTCAAAGTTCAAAGTTGCGTGCCGATCTTGTGCCGCCTGGAACCTGGAACCTGGAACCTGAAACATTAAACTTTAAACCTGAAACTTTAAACTTTAAACCTTAAATCTTAAACTTTTTAACTTTAAACTTTCCATCATGTATATTGTAAGCTCTTATTTCCTGGCAGTAGTCCTTTGTGTGATTACCATGTTGTGTTGGGGTTCCTGGGCCAACACCCAAAAGCTGGCTCAAAAGTCATGGCGTTTTGAACTTTTCTATTGGGATTATGTCATTGGGATCCTCCTGATGTCCTTGCTTTTCTCCTTTACCCTGGGAAGCACGGGAGAGTTTGGCAGGGGTTTCATCGAAGATATCAAACAGGCTGAGATGAGCAACATTGGCAGTGCCTTGCTGGGTGGAATCATCTTCAATGCGGCCAATATCCTGGTAGTTGCAGCCATATCCATTGCCGGTATGTCCGTGGCTTTTCCTGTGGGAATTGGAATTGCCCTGGTACTGGGTGTTTTGGTCAATTACTTTGCAAGTCCACAGGGGAATGCAGCCTGGTTATTTACCGGAGTGGCCCTGATTACCATTGCCATCGTGATCGATGCCCTGGCCTATGGCAAGAAGACCTCGCAGGCCCACAAGGTCCCCACCAAGGGAATTGTGTTGTCAGTAGTGGGAGGTGTTCTGATGGCCCTGTTTTACCGTTTTGTGGCCAGTTCGATGGTGAGTAATTTTGAAGTGCCGGAGGCCGGATTGTTGACCCCCTACACGGCCGTATTTGTCTTTTCAGTGGGAATCCTTCTCAGCAATATCATTTTCAATACCATTCTGATGAAAAAACCGTTTGAAGGTGTTCCGGTTAGCTATGCCCAATATTTGGCCGGTAAGCTGAAGGAACATCTAACGGGAATTCTGGGTGGTGCCATCTGGTGTATTGGAATGACCTTCAGTATCATTGCAGCAGGAAAGGCTGGTTTTGCCATCTCTTATGGGCTGGGCCAGGGAGCCACCTTGGTCGCTGCCTTGTGGGGCGTCTTCATCTGGAAAGAATTCAAAGGCGTGAAAGGAACCATTGGCCAATTGACCACCATGTTTGTCTTATTTTTCATCGGCATCGGCATGCTCATTTATGCAGGGATGTAAAGAAAGATCAATACGGCTAATTAACGTTTAAGGGGCACTTCAAGCCCCTTTTTCATTTCTGTCAACGATTATTTTGCTGTTTAATCGGAAACAATTCTATAACAGCTATAGCATGTAAAGAAAACCTGTGGCACACATTTTTCATTGATAGAGGAGATAAAAGGTTGGTAAAAAGAAGAATGCTTAAATTATTTGTGATGTAAAATTTGGATATAGACATATTATTATTTAAATTTATGTTTTTATATTCAATCCATGCTAACTGAAACCAAGACCTACCGCATCCTTCGGTTAATTCTATTTCTTACAAATAGTTACCATAAGACAAAGGACGAATGTACTGAATTTTTAGAAATTAAAAGCTCCGCGTTCTACACCTACTGTAAGCTTCTGAAGGACATTGGTTTCGATTTGAGACAAAAGGATGGTGAATATTGGATTGATTACCAGGAGAAAGATCAACAGGTCATTGGTAACTTATTGCATTTCTCGGAGGAAGATGCTTATTTGCTATCCAAAGCCATTGACCATTTGGATGAAAATCCGGGCCGTTCAGTTCAACTCAGACAAAGGCTGGCATCCTTCCTTGATCATGACAAAACCATTGAAGCCTATTTACACAAGGAAAAATCGGCTATCGTGCAAGCCCTGAGGAAAGCTCAGCAAAATAAAAAGCAAATTCTGCTGGTCAATTATGCATCCGGAAACAGCCTAACGGTGAAGAACCGGATGGTGGAGGTGTTTGAATTTAAGGATGATTTTAATCTGGTATGGGCTTTTGACATCGCCCTACAAGAGAATCGCCAATTTAAAATCTGCCGCATCGAGGATATTGTTGAATCTACATTGCCGTGGGAACATGAACGGTTACACCACTCTTTGCCGGTTGATATCTTTCGCAACACGGGCAAATTAGACAAGCAAGTTGAATTCCGCCTGAACCTAAGGGCCAAAAACCTATTGGTTGAAGAATACCCCTTGGCTGAGAAATACCTTACTGCAGATAAAGACAACCAGTTTGTATTGAAAGCCCCTGTTGCCAAATATGAAGGTCCTGGACGGTTCGTAATGGGTGTCATGGAAGATATTCAATTAGGAGGAGAGGAGGGGTTTTTA
>DASXUZ010000113.1:0-8124 GCA_036504555.1 Prolixibacteraceae bacterium
GGTTCCAAGCAACCATGCTTTTTCTGCCGGCAGATCGGAATTGGCATACAATATCTTATCTTTTCCGGGTTGGTTCAACAGTTCCTTCGATGTAACAGAGAGGAGCGAATCGGGTTGAATGTTGATAGCCCCAGGCAAAGCAAATGCTTTAAACTGGTCAGCGGGACGAAGATCGATGAGCATCAGGGTGGGGTCATTTTCAATGATTCGCTGAGTGATCAAGTCAACTGATAAAAATCTCGATTTTTCTGTAAGTGATGCCAGTAAAGCTTTGGGATCGTTTTCCCTGATCTCCTTTTTCTTGGGCAGAATGACCAGCCCAAGGGCCAAAACAATCAGCAGAACGGCAAGTATGGTGTATTTTCTTTCCATGATTTTCAGATATTTAATATTCTACTTTCTTTACTTTCTTTTGAACCCAGGCGGCTCCGAAAAACATTCCTACAGCAGCCAGCACGAGGAAGAAAGTAAACAGTTCGGGTGTTATACCAAGGGCTGTGTTGATCATTTTAGCTCCCTGAGAACCGCTGTAAAACATATTTTCGAACAAGGAAAAAGATTCGGAAAATAGAAATACGCCGATGAACATTCCCCCAAAGAAAACTAGTCCGTCAATTCGTCCCACTGCTGCAGCACACAGACTGGTGCCGGGGCAGAAGCCACCCATCGAAAACCCAATTCCCATGATGATTCCACCCACAATGGACGAAGTCAGAAAGGTAGGCTGAATATAGAGTAAAGAGAAGTCAACAAGTCCGAAATAACTGAGGTAAAGTAAGCCAACAGAAGCAACAATTGCTGCTGTGAAGAACACTTTTACCACCACGAAATCGTAGCCGAAAAAGGTTCCTATTATCTTTCGCGAGGAGGAAAAACCCGAAGATTCAAGGGCAAAGCCAAAACCCATCCCCAGGAGGACGGCAAAGATATTGTCCCACGCCTGGGAAATGATTCCTGATGAAATAATTGGTCCGATCATAATTTCCAGTATAGAGGGTTAAATCCAGTTTTTACGAAGAATCCAGGCTACCACGAAGGCGGTTCCAAAAATGGCAACCATGGTGATGTAACCTCCGAATGACAAAACAGCCATTCCACTTAATGCCGCACCACTGGTACAACCCCTGGCCAGCTGAGCGCCAAATCCAAAGACCAGGCCACCTGCCAATGCAAACAAAAGCCGACGGCGCGAGGTAATTTTGGGGGAATGCTCCACCTTCAATTTCAGACGGTTAAAAATAATTCCTGAAATAAAGGCTCCTGCCAAAACGCCCAGCACTTCATACACCAACCAGTTGTCCATTGGTCTTTTATCACCACCTGCAAACTGACTGTAATAGGCAGATTGGGCAACATGTTCTGGAGAAATAACATTCACAGTTGCAGCGACGGTATTTTTCACCGCCCCGCTGGCTCCAAGTCCACGGCCGGAAATGTAAAACGAAAGTAAAAGAACTGTTCCCAGGATCACTCCCCCTAAATATGGGTTGAGGTAGAATGATCCGTCGTTTTTTATTTTTTTCATTTTAAATGTATGTTTCAATTTAAACCAAGTTTTAGGTCTCCTGCTTGTATTCGGGAACCTCAATCTTCAATACAAATATCGAGTAATCTGTCCGGCTTCAACGACCAGGAATCTGAAAATCAAACCTCCCAGCAGAATCAGTACAGCAGGAACTACAATCGGCATTTTGAATCCCCTGAGTTCCAGAATTTCCAGTACTGCCGGGAAAATTAGTCCCAGTATGACTACAAATGCGAAAAAGGGAGCGGTGAATTTTCCACCAAGGAATAGATTCGCTGCATTTATCTGAGCTTCTGATCCGGCCAAAAATCCCATCAGTAAATGGACAATAAAAAACAGCTCTACTACAATGAGCAGAATGTCAATGCGGCCAATGATTTTTCGTTCCTTGTGGTCTTTACTCATGAGCATGATGACAGCTGCTCCGGTTGACATTCCCGATACCAGAAAGAGTGGCCCCAAAATAGATGTATTCCACAATGGACGTGCATTGAAGGCTGACAATAGAATGCCGGTATAGATTCCCAATATGACTGAAAGAAAAGCCAGTGGCCATGCCAGCAATATCCGGTGGCTGATCAGCCATTTCTCTGATTTTTTCAGGATATCATATTTCCAGTCCCATTTTGGGAATAGTTCGCGGATATAACTGGCAGCCCATAGAATAGAAAGGGGAGTAATGGCCATCAGCACCCAGGCACCCCAGCTCATGGGCGATTCATACCTCACGGTGGTGTACAATTGCCAGAAATAGAGTTTATGTTTCAGATCCAGGAATAGCATAAAAAGTCCAAGTACCAGTGCAAAGGGAACGATCATGGGTGCTTTTTTTACCGTAGCTGCCATTTTGTGTTCCTTGCCCATGATGGTAAAAAAGCTGGCAAAAAAGAGAATGCCTGCCGCTAAACCACCCAGGAAAAGATAGCCGGGAATTTGCCAGTGCCAGATATTCAGGTAGGGGTCTATATTTGGAATATTACGTCCACTTGCGAAGATTTCTTCTTTCATAGTTGGTATTTTTTCGCTGATTTATACAAGATAAAATATCTGTGGTTTGGTACCTGCTTCAGGAGCCAGAGATTTGAATTTCCGGTGCTTCAGCACATTTGCAATCTTGGAATTCGGATCGTCCAGATCACCGAAGGACATACATTTGGTCGGGCACACGCTCACGCAGGCCGGGTTTTTGCCTTCACGAACGCGATGAATACAGAAGGTACATTTGTCAACATAGCCATCAGGATGAGAATAGCGGGCATCGTATGGACAGGCCTGAATGCAGGCACCGCAGCCAATGCACTTACTGTGTTCAACCAGAACAATCCCGCCATCTTCAAAATGACTGGCTCCTGTTGGGCAGCAACGAACACAGGGAGAATTGGCACAATGATTGCATCTTTCAGTGCGAAGCTCAATACTTACATTTGGATAGCTTCCATCAACCACTTCAACCACCCAATCTCGGCAGAAACCTACCGGTACATTGTTTTCGGTCTGGCAGGCTACCACACAATCGCTGCAGCCAACACATTTGCGGGTATCAATCGCCATTGCATATCTCATGATTTAGCCTCCATTTTAGGTTGGTCTTTAATAAAGGTGACAAAGTTCCCACGCATTCCGGTTCCTCCCATGATTGGATCAGTCATCACGTTTGTTATTAATTCAGTATCGTTGACTCCCCGTCCAAAGGCGTAAGTCAATGGCTTGTGATGATGTCCAAATCCGTGGACGATGTACACCGAGTCCCAGCGTATCCGTTCAGTGACACGCACCTTAACGGCGAAATTGGAAATCACGCCATCCTGATTCTTCAGCCATACATACTGGTCTTTTTTAAGGCCCCACAACTCAGCAATCTGCGGATTTACCCATACTGCATTTTCAGGCATCAGGGCCACCAGGTTCCGGTTGTTGGCGGTCCGGCTGAAAGTGTGCATCGGTGCACGGCCGTAAATCAGACGGTAGAAGCCTTCTTCGGGTTGAGGATGAGATGTATAAACGGGCATGGAATCAAAACCTGCTTCCTGTAATTCTTTAGAATTAAACTGTATTTTTCCTGAAACGGTTTTAAATTGATGATCAGCACCCGGTTCAATGTAGGCAGGGGTTTTACGGGCATACTTTTTCAAGCCGATACGCTCCATTTCTTCCAGCGATAATCCAAGCTGTTTCAGCTGCCAATCAATCACCTCCTTGAAATCCGTATACTTATAATAATCACTCAGGCCCAGACGTTCGCCTATCTGTTTGGCAATCCACCAGGCTGGTTTTGTTTCGTACATAGGTTCAACGGCAGGCATTCGCAGAGCGAGGGTCGGTTCACGGTGTGCGGTAGCCCGCAAATCGTCGTATCGTTCCAGGTAAGTACATTCAGGCAATACTACATCTGCAAATCCGGTAATTTCCATGGGCATGGTATCAACTACCACCAATAATTCGAGCGATTGCATCGCTTTCATCAATTGCTCCTTCAACGGAACTGAAACTACCAGGTTGGTGCCTGAAACAATCCATCCTGCGATCAGGTGTTCATTTCCTTCGCCGGGAATGGATGCCTCTATAATGGTGTTGGTAATCGATTCCTTTGCAAGTGGATACCTTCCATTCAGGGTATCCTGCCATGACCACTTTGGTTTTGGGTATTCCGGATGTGGAAAATCAGGCACTTTAATGCCTTCCTTAAAGAATATCCCTCCCCTGCTGCCCCAGGAGCCTAACAATCCATTCAGTATGGCGATGGCTCTCGACCGTTGAACATCATCTCCATACCAGCTGGTATGACGGCCGGGATGAATCAGGGTGGCAGGTGCTGCATTGGCCATTTCGCGGGCTGTATGCCGGATGAGTTCAGGCTTGATGGTGGTAATTCCATAGGCCCATTCAGGAGTGAAATTCAGTACATGTTCTTTCAACTCATTGAAGCCTTCTGCATATTTGGCTACATATTCCTTGTTGTACAGATCATCGTAAATAAGTACATGAATCCATGACAATAAAAGGGCAATGTCTGTTGAGGGTTTGATAGGTAACCAGTATTTGGATTTGCTGGCAGCTGTTGATAATCGTGGATCGACCGTAATGATGGTTGCCCCATTATCAATGGCTTCCGACATTTCCTGTACCTGACCATTGTGCATATTCTCGCCGATGTGGGACCCGATCAGCACCAGGCAGCGTGTATCGCGAATGTCGGTAACTTCAGGGCTGCTAACCGATTCGCCAAATGTAAGTTCGAAGCCGGTATCCCTTGGGCCACGACATTGAGCAAATGAAGGCGCTGTCACATTGTTTGAACCAAAGGCATTCAGCAATTGTGTAAAATACTTGCCAGAACTGCCATGATTGAAGAGTGCCATACTTTCCGGGCCATGCTTTTGAGCAATTTCCTTCATCTTTTTGGCTATAAAGTCGAGTGCCTCATCCCAACTGGCTTCACGATAGGTCTGTTCACCATCCTTTGTAACGCGCATCAGGGGTGTTTTCAACCTGTCCGGATCGGTATACATACCCACCCCACCAGTTCCTCGCGGACAAAGGCGACCGTTACATTGCGGATCATTATCATTTCCGAGAATTTTCTGAATAGTACCCGCTTCGGTCACATAGGCCCAACCGGCACACTTCCAGAAACAAACTTCACAATAGGTAGGAATCTTCTTCCAGATGGGACTTGATTTCAGTACTCCTGAAAGTGCCTGCGAAGAAGTAGCACCTACCGCCCATTTGATCGTACCTCCCAGAATGGCAGTAGCTCCCAACCCCAATGAACTTATTTTTATAAAATTCCTCCTATTATGCATTCTCTTTATATTTAGAGTTTTATGGAATAACGAAGGCCATATTTAGCTGTGCGGCCTTGGATGAAAGCAAAAGTACTGGATTAGCGGAGGTAAGCAAAGAACTTTTTACGTAAATATGTAGATATCTGTAGATGTTGAATTAAGTATCAGTAAATCAGAACAATAAATAAAACATGAACTTATCATCCATCTTTATGACGCCAGACATAAAAATAACTGATCTAAAGCAGTTATTGGTAAAAATTGTAGGTACATGCTCATCTGTAAAAGTTGTAGATTTGAAACGTCAAATGGCGGGGAACATGGGAAAGCAAAAATCGATTTCACGTAAATTATTTATTCAAACCAGTACTGGATTGGTTGTTGGCCTCACAGGATGGATTTGGTATAAGTTAACTGGTTTCCAGAGCGAACGAGAAAATAGTCTGGAATTCAGACA
Organism: Prolixibacteraceae bacterium; assembly: GCA_036504555.1. Taxonomy (GTDB): domain Bacteria; phylum Bacteroidota; class Bacteroidia; order Bacteroidales; family Prolixibacteraceae; genus Aquipluma. The sequence continues at coordinate 5,768 of DASXUZ010000113.1, forward strand.
TGAACATATTGCGATGGGAATCAGCTACTTCGATAAGTATTATATCTACCGTACCGATCATTCGGTGCGGGCTTTTTTAACCAAATGTACCCACGCCGGTTGCCGGATAGGGATGGGTTCAGGAAATGTGTTGCGATGTAATTGTCATGGTTCGCAATTTGAGGGCTCAACGGGCAAACCCATCAAGGGGCCTGCCATCAGACCTTTGCAGCAAATTGAATGTTTCTTTGATGAGGCGAAAGGGCTATGGGTGGTGAGGCTACACCCTCATAACCATGAAAGGGTTTAATGTGAATAACCATGGGTGCAACCCATGGAAACAAATATGTATGCAAAAACTTAAAAAGCTCCTTCAATTTGATACTGCTGGATGGATTGCCAGTTCCTCGCTGCTTCTTTGTGCAATCAGCGGAGTACTGCTTGCCATTCCCTATGATTTTACAAGGGCGCATTCTTCCATTGCTGAAATGCTGTTGTACAATCCTGCGGGAACATTGGTCCGTAACTTCCATTATTGGAGCGCTCAGCTATTTTTTGTTTTCAGTATCCTGCATGTATACGATCATCTGAAGAAATCAACAGAGACCAACATTAAAAACAGGCGAACCTGGCTGTTGCTTTGTCTGGCTATTGTGTTTCTGGCTTATGAAATGATTTCAGGGTTTATTCTCAAAGGCGATGCTGCCGGGATGCAGGCACGAAATATCTTTTCATCGCTGCTCGAATCTCTTCCTCTTTTTGGTAAACTTTTAGGTGCTGCATTTACAGGCTCAGTCGAAAACAGCCAGGTCATTTACATTCAACATGTGGCCACCGGAACAATTTTGTTGGTGATTGCCATATACGATCATGTCAAAACCATTTGGCCCAGGCGCAGATCCTGGTTAATCGTTTTTATTTCCATTTTATTAATTAGCCTTATTTTCAGGGCCCCATTGGGAATGGTTGACAGCACCCAGGTGAAGGGCCCCTGGTTTTTTGTTGGCATCCAGGAAATGCTTCACCTGACCAGTCATCCTGCCTACATTCTCATTTTGCTTGTAGCAATCCTTTCAGTCATTTATTTTCTGCCACGATGGAATGTGAAAACACGTAAAGCCATCAAACAGATTCTTTTGACTGCCGGCATTCTTTACCTGTTAATGACTTGGGCAGCTCTGCTTTTCAGGGGTGAAAACTGGGAGTGGCAATCGGGACCTGAATACAAGCTTTCGGAGGAACGACTCCTGATTTTTGATCCAGTTCATTTGTTCAATTCAGACGGCGCTGATAGGATGACCATCACTCAGAAGGCGGAAGGTTGTTTGGTGTGTCATGGATCGATGAAAGGCATGGCGGAATCACACAGTCCCACAGCGATTGGCTGTTTTGCCTGCCACAAAGGTGATCCCTATTCCACCAGTAAAATATTGGCTCACAGGAATATGATTCTTGTACCCGGCAATTTTTCCAATGTACGGCAAACCTGCGGCACCCAAAACTGTCATCCAGATATGACTGACAGGATGCAGAAATCGCTCATGACTACCCAGAGCGGAATCATCGGGGTTGATCATTTTGTATTTGGAGAAACCACTACATTGGATGACAGCTTTCACGTCAAAAACCTGGGGTACACGGCAGCAGATACTCACTTGCGCAACCTATGTGCGGGCTGTCACCTGGGAATGGAAAAAACCAATACAGGAAACGCTGAATGGCTTGAAAGGGGAGGAGGGTGCAATGCCTGCCACCTCCATTATACTGATCAAGCTGCGGCCAGCATGAAACGAATGCGATCAGGGACATCGGTTGCAATGGAAGAAATTCATCCAAGCATTGATATCCAGGTGTCTAACGAGCGATGTATGAGTTGCCACAGCCGTTCCGGACGCATTTCGCTGAACTATGAAGGCTGGAATGAAATAGGAGAAGGAACTAAACTAAACCCATCAGTCCAGTCAAAAGTATTACCCGATAAGCGCATTGTTGAATTTGTGCAGGCCGATGTGCACCACCAGGGCGGAATGGCTTGTATCGACTGTCATACTTCGTACGACCTGATGGGTGATGGGAAACACCATGCCCACAAGGAAGAGGCCGTGAGTGTGCAATGTGTGGATTGCCATACGGCCGGAAAAGTAAATGCGATAGCGATCTCTTCCCTTCCCGATAAGGAATCGCAGATGATTGGCTGGCTGCACAAAAGGGATCCGAAAACCAAAGTGGTGCTGACTACCAAAAATCAGCAGGCACTGATGAATACGCATGTTGATTCGCTGAGCCGTATTATCCTGACCGATAAGCTGACCGGGAAAGATCATGAGTCGAAACCTGTAGCCTTGGTTTGTAAAAAGGGAAAGGGACACAGTCGCCTG
>DASXUZ010000114.1:0-24146 GCA_036504555.1 Prolixibacteraceae bacterium
ATGGAGTACAGGTGAATTGTTTTTTGCTCAAGTGGTGGCACGGGCGGCTGCACCCTTGCATTTAACCAGGGAATGCTGGCGATCAATTCTTTTTCATTATTGGCTTCAAGTACTTCGGCAAGGCAATCGAGCAGAAAATGAAGATCGGCATAGGGTTTGCCTATTACCTGAATATTTGCTTTTAAAACAGGATGCATGGAAACAATTTTCCTGTTTAAACATCTTCGACAATATGATTGTTGAGCGAACTGCATAAAAAACCTTCAACTCCCTTGTTTTCAAACATTATCCAACAGGACGTTTCCTCCCCGGAGGAATAAAGGCATCGGGCCTGGGGCAGGCAGGCAGGCAGTCTCCTTCCTTGTTCCTATCCATCTGTCATTGTCATCTGTAACCCATGTGTAACTCATCTGATACTCATCTGTAACCTCACCATACAGAAAGGTTACAGATGAGTATCAGATGGGTATCAGAAAGACGGCTTCAATACCCTCTTCAATCAGGTACAATCACCATTGGAAGGATCTATTTTCGTTCCAAAGCCAATAGGTCACAATGAAATATGGAAGACTTTCGGTATACAACTCCTGAAGGTCATTGATAGTGAATCAAAGTAATCTATGTGATTAATATACAGCAAAATAGTTCGTACGCAAGGATCATGCTATCACGGTTCCTGAACCATCAATTGACCAATTGGCTGTTACACGACATTACTGATCAGGTGGGCTTCACCCAAAGCAAAGGTGAAGCAGCAGCGTGAACCGGGCTGTATGTTTAACTTTTAAATTCCAGGGGAAGCAATGTTGGAGGCTTGCTATACGGCTTCCTTTTGCTTTAAACTTGAGCTTAGAATCCCGCTCACGGAGAAGTCGGCAGCGGAGATAATGTGAACATCGATCATCTTTCCCCTGAGTGAAGCATCGAAATGATCGAGGCGAACGTTTATCTTGCCTTCGGTCAGGCCGGTTGAAAAACCGGTTTTGCGGTCCACCCCATTGACCAATAGTCTCAGGGTTTTGCCCACGAGGGTTTCATTGTACTGGCGGGAATGTATTTTCAAAACTTCAGTAGAGCGGTGCAGGCGGTCCTTCTTATCGTCGGACGAAACCTCGTTATCCCATCGGAAGCTGGCAGCTCCCGGGCGGGGCGAATACATGGCAATGTAGGCCATGTTGAAATGGAACTCGTGCATGGCCTCCATGGTGTGCTGAAATTCAGCTTCCCCCTCACTTGAAAACCCGACGATGATATCGGTAAATAGGGTAGCCTGTGGAATAAGTTCACGAATGTCGTCCACGATGCGGCGGTATTTATCCATTGAATGGCGGCGGTTCATTTTAATCAACACGCGCTCGTCGCCGCTCTGCATGGGTAGGTGAATCTGCTTGGCCAGGCAATCATAGGCGGCAATCACCTCAATGACTTCACGGTTCATGTCCTGGGGGTGGGGAGAGGTGAAATAAACCCAGAATTCCTCTCCGCAGGCATTGCCATAATCCCCAATTTGGCGGAGTAATTGTGCAAAGTTGATTTCCTCCCCGTTTTTATCCAGCCCGTATGAATTGACATTCTGCCCCAATAGGGTGATGGACTTGTAGCCCTGGTTGACCAAGTGGCGAATCTCGTCAATGATTTCAGCCGAAGGGCGTGAAACTTCGCGTCCACGGGTATAGGGCACGGCACAGAAGGTGCAGAATTTGTCGCATCCGTTCTGGATGGGCACGAATGCTTCGTAGGTTGATTGGTACTTGGGCTGGATGTGCCACATTTGAGCAATGTGCTCATTCTTGGGCATCACCGGCTGAGGCGATTGAAGCGAGGCAGAGGTCACAACCCCGTATTCACGGATCATATCGGGCAACTGGGCCAGCTCGCTCATCTGGAAGGTGAGGTCAAAGGTCTTGAGGAATTTTTCCTTATCGGCCGGAAGCAGGCATCCGGAAACGAAGGTGATGAGGCTGCGCTTGTTTTTCCACCGGTTCCACTGGGCTATTTTGTTGTACACCTTGTCAATGGGTTTCTGCCTCACCGAACAGGCCAGCATTCCAAGCAGGTTGGCTTCCTCTTCGTTTTCAGTGCGTTCATAACCCATCCCTTCGAGCACAGCACTCACGCGCTCGCTGTCCGAAAGGTTCATCTGGCAACCCAATGTAATGAGGTGATACTTCATGCTAAGATTTACAATTAACGATTTACTATTTACAATTTATCCCTTTAACCTTTATCCCATTAATCATTCAACCATTGAACAGTCAATCCTTTAACCAAGCATCCAAAAAATTTAAAAATAAACTTCGCAGTGAATCTGTTCGCGTTCGAAGCCTTTTTGTTTGAGGATTTCAAGTGCGTCAAAAATCATGTCACTGTTACCGCACAGGTAAAAATGAGTGGCCGGATCAAATGTACAGTTGATTAAATAACCAGTCAAGCGGCCCTGGTATGTTCCTTTGGAATCACGGCTGGTGCAAAGGATATAGCGGTCGCTTGCATATTGATCACGGTCATAGGACTCGACTGCATGGCGGACTCCATGAATCAGGGTATAGTCAATTTCAGGATAAGTACGAACCATGCTTCGGAAAGGGGCAATGCCGGTACCGCTGGCAATAAAGACAAACTTACCGCTTTGAGCTGCCTTGGCTTCCATCCCGAAATTGCCGAAAGGGCCATGAACTTCCAACAGATCACCTGCTTTGAGTTTGCGTAATTTGGGCGTAAAATAACCGTGGTCCACTTCCTTTACCAATACTTCCAGGTTCTGGTCGTTCTGGCTGCTGTAGATGGAATACTCCCGGCTTTGGTAATCGCCATGAATGCCAAGGGAGATATGCTGTCCGGCTTTAAATTCAAAGCGGGCTTTGGGTAATTTAAGGGAGAATGTTTCGCTGGTCAAATGCCTGATTTCTTCCAGTTTGTAAAAACTCTCGTCAATCCGGATATCGTGTTTAATCAAATTCATCATTGCCTTACAATTTTGTCTGCAAAAATAATGATTAATTCTTTATATCAGACAAATCCATCTTTTATTCAGGGAAAGAAGTAACAGGGATTTAATACCAATTACTGTGGCGTCGATTTCTTTAACTTGTGGAATAGGGAATTGTATTTTTTGCAAAGAATTAAAGTTTTACCTTGAATCTTTCCGCGGAATGAAATAACTTAAAGATAACCAATTATCGCCAATCACTTCGGATTGTCCAATTCAAATTTTCCTTCCTTTTTCTCCAACTCCAATGACAGCAATTCCTTGACATAGATCTCCAGGCGGTGCTTTTTAAAATCAAACCAATCCTGACGGTATACTGAGTTGTCGATGATAAATTTGAAATGGGCAAATGGTTTACGGTGGTTCAAGGCGTTGACCAGTTGGATTTGAAGTTTTTTATCCTCCAGCTGATTGGTATACCTTTCCATTATTTTGAATGATTCATGCGATTCCAGGGGTTCGAAGGTCATGCAATTTTCCCAGGAAGGATACTTAAATTCTATATTATCGCCCCACTCCTCTTTGTATTGTTCAAACTCGTCGAGATCAACCAGGAAACTCTCCGGTACAACTTCTGTTTCAAGGGTATCCATATTGAGGAAGCAGAATAAGCCGGCATCAAGGCCGCCGGCTATTTCAGCAACAGCCTTCAGGTATTTTTCAGGCACTTCAATTTCCTCCTCTTCGGGTTCTTCGTATATTTCATCCAATAGAAACTGGAGGATTTTCTCCAGCTTGACCGGATCTTCCTTAACGGTGTAAAGAATAGGCATAATCTGATCCAATAGTTTCTGCGCTTTCATTCTGAATAAAATTATTTGTGCAGGAAAAGGGGGAAGCCTTTCCTGCACAATTGTTTACTGGATAATTATTCAAAAAGGTTGTTGAGCAAACCACCGCTTGCTTCCTTGCGGCTGTTGGGGCCAAATGAGCTGAGCTGAGCCACCAGTTTACGGATGGGCATTGACTGCAGCCATATTTTCCCAGTGCCGCGAAGGGTGGCCAGGAAAATACCTTCACCGCCAAAGACCATCGAACGCAAACCGCCTGCCTGTTGAATATCGAAATCAATGGACTCTTCGAAGGCTACCACACAGCCTGTATCGACTCTGAGCACTTCATTGTTTAATTGTCGTTCGATGACCGTACCACCTGCATGGATAAAGGCCCTTCCGTCGCCCTGCAGGGTTTGAAGGATGAAGCCCTCACCGCCAAAAAAACCTGCCCCGATCTTACGGTTAAAACGCATGGATATTTTGGTTCCCAGGGCGGCACACAGGAATGCATCCTTCTGAACGATCAGTGTACCGCGGTGTTGAGCCAGGTCAATGGGAATAATGGTACCGGGATAAGGAGCCGAAAAGGCCACATGCTTTTTGCCCCAGCCCTGGTTGGTGAAATGGGTGATGAACAATGATTCCCCGGTGATCAGGCGCGAACCGGCTGCAAGTACCTTGTCGAAGAAGCCAGCACGGGGATTTGACCCGTCGCCCATTTTTGACTCGAAGCTTATTCCGTCCTCCATATAAAGCATGGCGCCAGCTTCGGCGATCACGGTTTCGCCTGAGTCGAGTTCAATTTCTACCAGTTGAACGTCGTGACCGGTAATTTTGTAATCAATTTCGTGTGATTGCATGAGATAAGATTTATAGTCCGATTCTATTGTATGTTTGAGACAAAGTTATGGATTGTTGTAAATAAAACAGGCCATAGACTTCATCATTTTTCAATTGAAATCAGAATAATTACATGTATGTTTCAATCAGTATTCCAATTAAAAGTCGCATGCGGGGTATCAGTATATTTTCTATGAACTAAAATAAGTTGCTCCGCAGATTTTATCCGCCTGATTTTGTCAGGATAAAACCAGCCAAGAACCCCAATACGGTGACCACCCCAATATAATCATGGCCTTCTTCAAAAGCTTCGGGCATCATGGTTTCACTCAGCATGGCCAGAATGGCCCCTGCAGCCACTGCAATGGTGGCAGCAATCACTTCGGGCGAGAAATTCTTAAAGATGGTATACCCGCAAAAAGAAGCCAGCCCCGATAGCAAGGTGATCCCAATCCAGATGCCAAAGATATATTTAGGCGTCCTGCCATTCTCTTTCATCCCGGAGGTAGAGGATAAACTTTCAGGAATATTGGAAAGAAAGATGGCCACCACGGCAGCAAAACTTACAACACCCCCTTCCAACATGCTAATGCCGATGGCGATCGATTCAGGGATGCCATCCAACAAGGAACCAAGGGCGATCGCCAATCCACTGCCTGCCGTTTCATCTTCCCGTGCCTGTTGTTTGCCTGACCGCTTTCTATGCTTAGCCCCCTTTTTGTTGATAAAATGATTGGCAATGGAATAGATCCCTGCCCCTAACACAAAGCCAATGGCGGTAGAGTCGAAGCCTCCCCGCTTAAAAGCTTCATCCATTAAATTAAAAGCCAGGGCAGAAATGAGGACCCCACTCCCAATGGCCATAATAAAAGCAATCAGCTTTTTAGGCACATCTTTAAAATAAGCCATCAAGCCCCCAAGGATTAGTGCTGAGCCAGATACAAGCCCCCACAAGGTGGCATTCATCCATAATGGAATTGCAATGAAAATCATGATAATTTAATTCTTAATCGTCTCTACTAAATGGCACCCAATCGTTTCATTATTTGTTGTCATTTTCACTGCATTCTTCAACTTCTCATTGTGGCAAACCAATACGTTTTCCTTATTCTTCTGCCAGTAATGAAATCCATTGCCCTGACAGTCCTTGTAATCAGCGCAATGAGAACACTGACCTGTTTTGTTCCAGCTTCTGTCACGGAACACCTCATACTTTGTTTGCCAAATATCATAAAAGCAATCCTTGTAAATATTTCCCTGCACAAAATCCCGGTCAATATTCGGACATGCCGATATGGAGCCATCAATGAGTATGGAACCAATATTGATCCCTGCCCTGCAAAAGAAATAACTGTCTCTCACTTTCGATTCATAGCTTCCCACATATCCTTCGCAACTAAATTTAACATCCAGAATTGATTGTTTCCTTGAATTGGAAATAAACGCCATCAATTCTTTCAATTGGCCATACGATAAAAACAATTCTGGCTTGCTTTTGGCACGGCCAATGGGCACGATGGTGAATAAGCGCCATGCTTTTACTCCCTTCTGAATCAAGTAATCGCGAATCTGTGGGAGCTCACTCAAGTTGCGCTGATTGACACAAGTCACCACATCAAAATTCAGCCGGGATGAACTGACCGCCAAGCCGATGGCCTGATCAACGCGGCTAAAGCTATCCCTGTTGTTTCTCAGCCATGTATGTGATTCTTCCAATCCGTCCAAGCTGAAAGTGAGTGCTCCCATCCCTGCATTTAACAGGGAAATGTGTTTTTGCTGATCGTACAAATGACCATTGGAAACCATGCTCCATCTCATTCCCCTTTTTCTTATTTCTCTGCCACAGACTTCGATATCCTTGCGCAAAAGTGGCTCTCCCCCTGTCAATACAACGGTGAAACTTTTGGAAGGCGATTCAATGGTTTCAATGGCCGATAAGAAGTCAGCCAATGGCATATCAGGATATACACTATTTTTCGAGCAATCACTTCCACAATGCAGGCAGTTGAGATTGCATCGGGTTGTACATTCCCAAAAAAGGTAATTCAGTTCATGGACATGGGTCTCTGACTTCTTAAATTGTCGAAAAGCCAGCCTTTTAAGGGAGGAGAACATCTATTTTTCTTGCATTTGAATGTCCAGGAAAACCTTTTCAGCGGTGGTAGCAAGTATCGTATCCTTTTTCAAGAAAGCTCCATCTTTGGTTAAATCATTGTCTTCAAATACAATCTTGAGGTTTTCTAACCTTTCAGTGTAGATAGAGAACTTGCCCTCCTCATTGGTAAGATCGTACTGCATATTGTCGGCAACCGAAACTTTAATGCCTTTGATCGGAAGTCCTGTAGAGACAGACTTTACCTGACCTTCCAGATGCAGATCAAGTCCAAAATCCTGATTGGTCCCGTAGCATGCCTGAAAAACAAACATGGCTGATGTAAAACTCAATCCTCCAATTATTTTTCTACCCCAGTTCTTTTTCATTCTATTTGAATTAATGCAATGGGTTTCGGTTTGCAGACGCTATCATTGCCGTCGCGGCAATTGATAAGTCTCATCAAATGTAGCCTGAATTTTTGATCTTTCATAATAATTGCTCAGATTTAATTCTTTGGAAATACAAATCCCATTCTTCAAATCCAGGGCTATAAATGAAGACATGTCTATAGCAGTTCAACCCTTGAAGGCGCAGTTCATTTAGAGATAAGTACCTATTCCGTTATTCAATCAGAATAGGTTCAATATTTTAGGAACAAATACAATCAATCCAATGACTACTGCCGTTAGAGCACCTACCAAAACCGCGGCTGCAGACAAATCCTTTATCTTCTTGATGTGGTCATCCATGGCTGGAGATACAAAGTCGGCGATGTTTTCAATGGCTGAATTCAGGATCTCAAGGGTAAAGACCCACCCAATGGCAAAGACAATGGCCATCCATTCAAGGGCAGATAGCTGGAAGAAATATCCAGCGATCAGAACTACGACCGCAGCCACTAGATGAATTCTCGAATTGTGCTCTTCGCCAAAGAGAATTTTTAATCCATTCCAGGCATACCCGAAACTCCTTACGCGTTGATGGATTGAGAATTTCTGTTGTTTCATATTTATGCTCCCTTTATTCTGGCTAAATCCAGCAATTGATACCTGGTTGACAAACCCTTTTGAAATACATTTGGGGCCATGACCCTTTTATTATTCAACAAATCAGTTATCTGCTCTTCTGCCCGTGTGTTACTTTTATCCCCAAAGAAGATTGTATCGTCTTAATCTAATTTTCTGGCCGCAATCCAGTAAGAGATTCAACCAGGCGAGCTGATTGCTAAATGTAGTATATATTTATGATTATTCGCTTTAATCAAATATCTTTATTTTATCCCTCCTGTCCTCTTCGCCTCGACTTAAAAAACATTGGGAGTATAAATTAGCAGCAGTAAACACATTGATGCAAAGGTTTAGGGATTGGATATCACCCCAGAAAGCCCGATTCAATTGTCGATTTGTACATTTGCCGATATTCTACCCATGATAATGGAGGGAACTATGGTTTTCGGGTTAGGAATTGTTATTTTTGAAACTTCACAATTGAACACCTATGTTTTTTAAAGAAGTTATCGGACAAAGCGCCACCAAGGAACGGCTGATCCAGTCGGTTCAGCGCGAGAGAGTCAGTCATGCTCAGCTTTTTGCAGGGCCTGAGGGAACGGGCAAACTGGCCCTTGCCATTGCCTACGCGCAGTATGTGGCCTGTACCAACCGTCAGGCTGACGATTCGTGCGGGGAATGTCCATCGTGTAAAAAATACCGCAAGCTGATTCATCCCGATCTTCATTTTGTCTTTCCTGTGATCAAAACAAAGAAGTTCGACAAGCCTGTTTCCGACAATTTTCTGGATGAATGGCGGCAGATGATCCTTCAAAACCCGTATTTCACCAGTGCCCAGTGGTTCGACCGCATAGGGGTTGAAAATATGCAGGGCTTGATATACGCCCACCAGAGCGAAGAAATAATCAAAAAGCTGAACCTTAAATCGTATGAAGCCGAATACAAGGTGATGATCATCTGGTTGCCCGAAAAGATGCACGTAGCCTGTGCCAACAAGCTGCTCAAGATGATCGAGGAGCCCCCGGTAAAGACCTTGTTTATCCTGATCACCGAGAATGAGGAAGACATTATCAGCACCATCCGTTCAAGGTGCCAGTTGATTATCGTTCCACCCATTGGGGCCCCGACCCTTGAGAAGGCCCTTGCAGAACTGCCCGAAGCAGAAGGCCTTGACATCCGAAACATTGTTCACTTGGCCAAGGGAAGTTATTGCAAGGCCCTGGAGCTGCTTCAGCCCGATGAACTAACACAGTTTAACCTCGAACGCTTCAAGGAACTGATGAGAAATGCTTACGGACGCAAATTCACCGACCTATTTAAATGGGTCGACCAACTGGCTGGCATTGGCCGCGAGAAGCAGAAAAGCCTGCTCAACTATTGCCTGATCATTTTGCGTGAAAACTTTATATACAACCTGAAGAATAGAAATCTCAGCTTTATGAACGATGAGGAAACCGATTTCTCGAAGCGGTTTTCGCCTTTCATCAACGAGCGAAACATCGTTGAATTGTCAGAAGTTTTTGAAACTGCTTATAATCATATTGGGATGAATGGAAATCCAAGGATCATTTTCACCGATGTGGCCTTTAAAATAACTAAATTGATCAGAAAGTAGTGATTGGTTGTATTGTTTTATAACTATTTTTGCATCTATACCTGACAAGTCGCCTGAACCTCAGAGTGTCATTTTTTCGGGCAGCAAAACTTACGACTATGGATGATCTGAATTTGATTGATCGCGGCTGTTGCAACGGCCACGGTGGTACGTGCTCAAAGCTCAATGTTTATGACTGGTTGGGTGATGTGATCAACATTGCCAATCCGACGGATCTGGTGGAGGTTCGGTTCAAAAATACGCGCAAGGATTATTTCCGCAACGACAACAACCTGCAATTGAACCAGGGCGACATCGTGGCCGTTGAATCCAACCCCGGGCATGATATCGGCATCGTTACCCTGACGGGCGATTTGGTGCTCCAACAAATGAAGAAACACAAGGCAACCACCCTGAATGGCGAGTTGCGAAAAATATACCGTAAAGCCAAACTGGCCGACATCGACAAATGGAAGGAGGCCATCTCCCTGGAGCATCATACCATGTTGCGCTCGCGCCAGATTGCCAATGAACTGCAGCTGGAAATGAAAATCGGCGATGTCGAATACCAAGGCGACCGCACCAAGGCCATCTTCTATTACCTGGCAGACGACCGAGTTGATTTTCGTCAGTTGATCAGGGTACTGGCCGATACATTCAAAATACGCGTGGAGATGAAACAGATCGGGGCCCGCCAGGAGGCAGGGCGCATCGGTGGCATTGGTCCTTGCGGACGGGAAATCTGCTGCGCTTCATGGATCAATAACTTTGTATCGGTGACTACCAATTCGGCCCGTTACCAGGACTTGTCACTCAACCCTCAAAAGCTGGCAGGACAGTGTGGAAAGCTGAAATGCTGCCTCAATTTTGAAGTTGACACTTACATTGATGCCACCAAGGATTTTCCTTCTACTCACCAGCAGCTGGAAATCGAAAACGGGACATACCACTTTCAGAAGGCTGATATTTTAAGACGCATTTATTACTATTCGAAGAATGGCGACCAAAGTGGAAACATGATCCCCGTGTCGGTAGACAGGGTGAAGGAAATTCTTCAATCCAATCAAAAGGGCAATAAGGTTTTCCTACTGGGTGAAGAACCTGAGAAGAAAGCTGCTGAAGAGAAAATCGTCTTTGAAGCCGGTTCAACGCGCGATACCCTTACCCGGTTTGACGATCCGGCACGGCCAAAGAATAAAAAGCGGGGCGGCAACTCGCGACGAAGAAACAATAAACCAAGGGTCTAAGTAAAAAGATAGAAATAAACACATAGGCACATAGAACACATAGATCCCGAGGCCTCGGGATAAATTATTTGTCCTTCTGCCCATGTGATTAAAAGGATAAACAAATTAAAAATAAATGCTTAGATAGATTTACCACATAGAAATTTTAAACTATGTGTTCTATGTACCTATGTATTTGATTATTAAATATATAAATGAAGCAAATATTAATTGCAATACTGGGTATTTTACTGATTTCAGGCATCGTTTCGTGCGATAGGAAAAGGGTATTTGAGGCATACCAGAAACTGGATGAGAAGGGATGGAACAAAGATTCGGTCGTTGTATTCAAGGTCGCTTTGAAAGACACTACCCGCAACCACAACCTGTATGTCAATATCCGCAACAAGGGTACTTATCCCTACAGCAACCTATGGCTGTTCCTGACCATTGGATCGCCTGACGGGAAACAGCTCACCGACACGGTTGAATTTTCACTGGCTGAGGCTTCGGGCAGATGGAAAGGAAGCGGCATCGGCGATTTGCACGACAACCAGATCCTTTACAAGAGCAGTGTTTATTTCCCGCACAAGGGGGAATATACTTTTCAGATCAAGCAGGGCATGCGCGACAATGTGCTGCAGGGCATCCGCGATGTGGGACTGCGGATTGAAAAAACATATTAAGGAAGGAAATACTCAGGGGGCGACTTGAGGACATACCATGAGTCCAAATAATTAAATAGTAAGCAGTGGGGAAGAATAAGTTAAAGAAATTTGCAGACCTGGACACCTATGAACATGTGATTCAGGTTCCATTCAAACAATTAGAATTAGAAGAATTTCAATATAAAGGAAAGTGGAGCAGTGAATTTTTCGGAAATGATCATCCCGTGATCCTTGAACTGGGCTGCGGAAAAGGCGAATATACCGTGAAGCTGGCCGGCCATTCTCCTGAATTTAATTTTATCGGGATTGATATCAAAGGTTCCAGGATGTGGAATGGTGCCACCAAGGCCAGGGAACTGGGACTGAAGAATGTAGGCTTTCTGCGTACGAATATCGAGAATATTGGATTGTTCTTTGGTCAGGGTGAGATCGCCGAAATTTGGCTCACTTTCCCCGATCCGCAGATGAAAAAGACGCGCAAACGGTTAACGGCTACCAATTTTATGGAGACTTACCGCAACGTTTTGGTTCCAAATGGTATCATTCATCTTAAATCTGACAGTAATTTTATGTATCTTTATACTGAAGCAATGGTTGCTGAAAACCAGTTCGAAGTACTTCGTCAAACCGACGATCTGTACCATTCCGATCTACTGGATGAAGTGTTGTCGATTCAGACGTTCTATGAAAAACAATGGCTAGACCGAGGGATCAGCATTAAGTACCTATCGTTCAGGATCAGTCACCAGCAGCCGCTTCGCGAGCCTGAAGTGGAGATTGAAAAAGATCCCTACAGGAGTTTCGGAAGAAGTGCCAAGGAGTAAAAAGAGTTTAAAGTTTAAGGTTCAAAGTTGCATGCCGCCCAGAGTTTAAAGTTTAATGTTCAAAGTTTAAAGTTTCGTGCCGATCAAAAGCTACCCAACATTTAACTTTAAACTTTACAGCAGTATCCAATTCGGCACGATACTTTGAACCTGGAACCTGAAACTTTAAACTAAATTCAATGAGCGATTTTTACGATAAAGTATACGAAGTGGTTCGGTTAATTCCCCCGGGAAAGGTGACCAGCTATGGAGCCATCGCTGCATTTCTTGGATCTGCCCAATCGTCGAGGATGGTAGGTTGGGCCATGAACAATGCACATGTCCAGGAGCCATACGTACCGGCACACCGGGTGGTTAACCGAAACGGACTGCTGACGGGCAAACATCATTTTGGAACCCCAACAGCCATGCAGGAATTGCTGGAAGCCGAAGGAATACAAGTGGTGGATGACCAGGTCTGCGATTTTGAAAAGCATTTCTGGAACCCCTTAACCGAACTTGCCATGGATTAATTTGTTAATGAAAAGTGCCTAGAGTGAACTAAAGTACTCAAAGTGCCTGGAGTACTTCTGGCATCCCGAATATTAGGCACTTTAGACACTTTAAATACTTTAAATACTTATATACAATGTCAGATATACCACGTAGATTAATTGTTCCCAAGAATATTACCGATGCACTTCGGACCGTGAATTTTCCAGGAAGTGATCAGGATGTCGTGTCGCTTGATATGGCTCAGGAAATCAGGGTAGCTGGAAAGAAAGTGACCCTTTCGCTAGTTTTCCAGCGATCAGATGATCCCAATATTGCCGCCGTTGTAGCCGCCTGTGAGGATGCCATTATGACCCATCTGGGTCCTGATGTGGAGATCAAAGGTAACATTTCCACCAAGTTCATTCACCAGATGGAGCGCCCCCTGTTGCCGGGGGTCAAAAACCTGATTGCCGTGGCTTCAGGTAAAGGAGGGGTAGGTAAATCAACTGTATCGGTCAATCTGGCCATTGCACTGGCAAAGACAGGCGCCAAGGTGGGGCTGATTGATGCCGATATCTTCGGACCATCACTTCCCAAAATGTTTGGGGCCGAGGATACACGTCCTGCAGGGGTTCGCGTGGATGGGAAAGAACGCATCCAGCCAATCAGCAAGTTCGGGGTAGGGTTTCTGTCCATCGGTTTTTTTGTAGCCACTGAAGATGCCATCATCTGGCGGGGCCCCATGGCCTCCAATGCCCTGAAGCAATTGATCAAGGACGGGAACTGGGGAACCCTGGATTACCTGCTCTTTGACCTTCCTCCCGGGACTAGTGATATTCACCTGACCCTTGTTCAGACCGTACCGGTAACAGGAGCCATCATTGTCACCACTCCGCAGGATGTGGCCCTGGCCGATGTGATCAGGGGGGTGAACATGTTCAAGTCCAAAGGAGTAGATGTGCCCGTGCTCGGTTTGGTTGAAAACATGTCATGGTTCACCCCAGAAGAACTTCCGGATAATAAATATTACATTTTCGGTCAGGGGGGTGGAGTGAAAATGGCCGATGAACTTGGAATCCCCTTATTGGGACAAGTTCCCCTTGTTCAAAGTATCCGCGAAGGAGGCGATTCGGGCAACCCGGCGGCCTTCGACGAAAATTCACCCATCGGAAAGGCTTTTGCTGAAATGGCTCAGAATGTGATCAGGGAGGTGGAAAACCGCAATGAGAGCATGGACCCAACTAAAAAAGTGAAAGTTACACGTAAATAGTCCATCTACATAATAGATACCTGAACGGAATGTCATGCAACCCAAGTGCAAGGCATTCCGTTCTTTTTTTCTGTATAAAATTAAAAGGGATTCGGGAATAATTGGATTAAATTTTTAATTTTGTTCGCTTCCTTAACTAAAATTAATAGACGCTGACTCATCAGGTAACCGCGATGATACAACAATTAAACAATCAATAAATCAAATTATCTAAGTATGAAAAAAGTAGCAATAGGGGTTGATATCGGTGGAACAAATACGGCCATCGGAATGGTGGACGATTTGGGAAATGTAATGGTGAAAGGGAATATTACAACTCCTTCACATGGTGACATTGACCGTTATATCGACGATTTAGCTCTGGCCATCAAAGAGCTGATCAATTCAGTGAAGTTATTAAATCCTGACATTGAAATTCAAGGAATCGGAATAGGCGCCCCCAACGGTAATTATTATTCAGGAACCATTGAATATGCTCCCAACCTCTCGTTCAAGGGAGTAGTGCACCTGGTAAGTTTACTCAAAGCAAAGTTTCCTGAACTGGAGGCCATTGCTCTGACCAATGACGCCAATGCTGCCGCTATCGGAGAAATGATCTATGGCGGCGCAAAGGGAATGCAGAATTTTGTGATGTACACCCTGGGAACAGGTGTTGGCAGCGGGATTGTTGTCAATGGCGACCTGGTTTACGGTCACGACGGATTTGCAGGAGAATGCGGTCATACGACCCTGATTCCTGGTGGACGCGTTTGCGGCTGCGGCTCTCTCGGTCACCTGGAAGCCTATTGCTCAGCTCCAGGCATGAAACGCACAGCTTTTGAACTGATGGTAAAATACAATGCCACCGACAGTTTACTGGCCGATAAATCATTCACAGAGCTGGATTCAAAGATGATTTTTGATGCCGCTGAAAAAGGCGACAAAGTAGCCAACGAAGTATTTGAAATGACAGGTAAATGGCTCGGACAAGGATTGGCCGATACGGTTCATCATTTGAGTCCTGAAGCCATCTTCCTTTTTGGCGGGCCAACTGGTGCAGGTGATTATATTTTCAAGCCTACCAAAGAGAGCATGGAGGCCCATTTGCTTCCGATTTTCAAAAATAAGATTAAAATTTTACCTTCCCAGTTAAAAGCCGGTGATGCCGCAATTGTGGGCGCAAGCGCATTGGTTTATAAAGAGCTGGAGAAATAAAAATACTTGTAACAGACTGATTGTTATATTGTATCAATTGGTTTAATTAAAAATTAAAAAGGTAAGATTGACCCGAAAGGTTCAGCTTACCTTTTTTTTTATTTCATTAAATATTTGTATCTTTAGGTTACTGTTGTGCATTTTTTATAGCTTCACCATCTAAAACAACCCAAAAAGCTACTTGAAAAACATACACAGACATATCTATTCCGGCCTAATTCTGCTTTTTTCGATGAGCAGTCTATCCCAAAAAGCATTTGCTTTGCCTGCATTAAAAAAGGTAAAATACCACTACCTGATCTCCGTACCTGAGGACTACAACAAAGATCCAGGCAAAAAATGGCCTGTCATTTTCTATCTTCATGGACGCCATGCAAGCGGCACAAAACTGAATAGTCTTCAACGCTATGGACTGCCTTATTACCTTTCAATCGGGAAGAAAATGGACTTCATCGTGATTTCTCCCCAATGTCCCTGGGGAAAGAACTGGTCATCGGACGATTGGTTTAATCCTGTTTACGATGAAGTGGCTGCCAAATGGCGCATTGACGATTGCCGTGTCTATATGATCGGAATGAGCATGGGAGGCTTTGGAACCTGGTCCCTGGCCAACCGGATGCCCGATCGTTTTGCAGCCATTTCTCCCATGTGTGGAGGAGCAGATGTGAAATGGGCCAATAATCTGAGCCGGATACCCACCTGGGTCTTCCATGGAACTGCCGACACCGAGATCCCCATCAGCCGCTCTGAGGAAATGGTTAAAGCCATGGAAAAGAAAAATGCGAATCTGAAGTTTACCCGTTTGATCAAACAGGGCCACGATATCAGCAAGCAATTCGATAATGACGAATTGTATGCCTGGCTCCTGCAATTTTCACTCAAAAAAACACCTTTCTGGGAAGAACCAATGCCCTTCCTGAAAAACATTTCAGCTTCAAAATTGAAAGTTCTTCCACCAAACAAGGATATTATCACAGCACAATCAAACCGCCATCAGTTGGATCACATACACCCAAGGCTCAGGTAACACAATCGATATAAGGGGCATCGACAGTGGGGAAGGCATTTTCAAGGCCAGCCAACTTACCAGATCATCCATGGGGGTAAACCCAACGAGCAAATGAAAATCTACACACCCCGCTTACTCCCTTGTAATGAGTACTTTGCACGTTTTGCACGATTTGCATGGTTAACATGATTTGCTGTTTCACTTTTCGCCTTCTCAAAAAGAATAAACCAGGTACGTATAAGTGGGATGAATCCCATAAATTGCGGAATTGCTGAAGCCGCGCAATCGCTGTAGAGCCCTCATATTGAGACCATATTGTTTCGCCCTTTGGGTAAAAAATAAGGATGCACCTGACTCAATATCAGATGCACCCTTATTTAATTTTCAATTTGGAATTCCTGTTCCAGATTAATTATTTTTATGCGACCATCCTACTTTCAATCCAAGAACAAAGTAAATCAGTGCAACAACACCGGCGGCAAAAATGGTATCGCCAAATACGCGCAACCAGCGAAGGGTTTGCATCCAGGGCAACTGCATAAAATCAGCAGAGCGGGCATACCACAAGCCAAATTTCACACATGCCCATGTTTGAGCAAGGCCAACGGGCAATACGCTGATCAGCACCATTAAAAGCAGCCCAATATTGATGGACCAAAATGCTATTTTAATGTATTTATCTTTCCACTGTACCTCATGGTTCATTTCACGCAATACAAACAGGGTAAGACCGATTCCAAGCATCCCGTAAACTCCAAACAGCGCGGTATGTCCATGTACCGGGGTGGTATTGAGCCCCTGCATGTAATAAAGTGCAATGGGAGGATTGATCAGGAAGCCTAAAATTCCAGCGCCCAGGAAATTCCAGAAGGCGACAGCTAAAAAGAAGTTGATCGGCCATTTGTATTCCTTTACCCAAAGAGCAGCACGGCTCAGTTGAAGATTACTCCAGGCTTCAAATCCAATAAGGATCAATGGAACCACTTCGAGGGCACTAAAACTGGACCCAAGGGCCAGAACCGCAGTCGGCGTTCCTGAGAAATACAGGTGATGAAAGGTTCCAAGGATTCCGCCAAAAAGGAACACAATGGTTGAAAACAGTACCGTTGTTGTGGCATATTTCACTTTGATCAGTTCCATTCGGACAAACAGGTAGGCAATGATGACAGTGGCGAACACTTCAAAGAATCCTTCTACCCACAGGTGTACCACCCACCAGCGCCAGTATTCGGCAATGGCCAGGTTGGTATGTTGTCCCCACATCAGACCGGCTCCATAAAAACCGGCAATGGCAATACAGGAGATCAGGAACATCACCAGCAATTGTTTGCTGTCATTTCGTCCTTTCAAGGCAGGTAAAATTGCGCGGGTCATCAGGAACAACCATACAAATAGACCAACCAAAAGGAAAATCTGCCAGAAGCGGCCAAGGTCCACATATTCATAACCCTGATGTCCAAACCAGAAGTTGGTTACAAAACCCAATTTCTGCATGATGGCCATGAATTGACCGGCCATCGATCCGCCGACAATAATCAGGAGGCAAATGAATAAAAAGTTGACTCCCAGACTCTGGTATTTTGGATCTTTTCCACCGATGGCAGGGGCAAAAAACAATCCGGTAGCCAGCCATGAAGTAGCAATCCAGAAGATGCCCATTTGAACGTGCCAGGTACGGGAAAGTGAATAAGGTAGATATTCAGCCAGGTTAAAGCCATAAAAGTGTGTTCCTTCAACGCCATAGTGGGCTGTTATGATTCCCATTCCGATTTGAACGAGGTACAAGAGCAGGGCAATATAGAAGTATTTGAGCGTTGCCTTCATCGAAGGAAATATTTTCAAGCCTATTACAGGGTTTTTAGCCGGGATCGAATCCGATAGTTCATCCTCACGGTTCGACACATAATACCAGGTCAGCATACCAATGCCTGCCAGTAAAACGATTACGCTGAAGCCTGTCCAAAGGATCAGGGCGCTGGTTGGACGGTTTCCTACCAACTCTTCGGCAGGCCAGTTATTGGTATAACTAATTTCAGAACCTTCCCTGTTGGTGACTGTAGCCCAGGAGGTCCAAAAGAAAAAGGCAGTCATTTTAGCCATCCGGTCGGCATCCTTCACCGTGTTAGGTGGCATGGCATAGGCTTCGCGCAGTTTAGCCTGGTCAGCTCCATCGGTAAAAAGTCCAGTGTAAAATTGCTGTACCAGTGCGATTGCTTCAGCCCTGTGATCAGAAATCACCAAATCGCCATTGGCCGCATTGTAAGTGTTTTTACGGATTTCATTCTGCAGTCTTGCTTTTAAGGCAGCTTGCTTTTCAGAATCCAGTTTCCCGAATTCCATACTGTCGTCTTTCATCGCAAATTGATTCAGCAAAGCCATGGCTTCTTTGTGAAGCCAGTCAGCCGACCAATCAGGTGCCACATAAGCACCATGGCCCCAAATGGTACCCAGTTCCTGGCCACCGATAGATTGCCAAACATTCTGTCCGTCCATAATATCCTGGCCCGTGAACAGGACTTTCCCAGAAGTGGTTACCACTCTTCCAGGAATCGGGGGCGCCTTGCGGTAAATCTCCCGGCCGAAAAATAACAAAACAGCAAATGAAACGACCATCACGGTCGTAAATCCAATCCATAATTTCTTTGTTCCCATAGAATCTTGTTTAGAGGATATAATTGTCTTTAATTCTTTTGCAAATGTAGAACTTCTGATATAAAATACATATCTTTGTGGAGTTATTTATCCACTAAAAGATAAAATAATTTTTATACCTTGATTATTAATCATTTAAATCACACACAATGAATATCAATTTACAAACTTCGGTAGGTGAAATAGCCCGTTTCAATTATAAAACGGTTGAAGTGTTTGAAAAACTAAGAATAGATTTCTGCTGCGGCGGCGATATTTCGCTCGAAGAAGCCTGCAAAAGGCAAAAAGTAGATGCCGATGAAGTTTTGGGTTCCATCAAAAAACTAATCGGTTCTACCCAAACAGATAATGACCGGATCCATGCCCTCCCACTTGATCAGTTGATTGATCACATTGTTAAAGTACACCATTCCTACGTTTCGGAATCGATCCCTGTCTTGCAGCGCTATCTGCACAAGATTACTGATGTACATGGAGCCAATCATCCTGAACTGGCTGTTGTGGAAGACCATTTCAATCAAACAGCCAACAATTTGCTTGAGCACATGCAAAAAGAGGAGCGGATTCTTTTCCCCACCATTAAAGAAATGTTATTGGCCAAAACAAGTAAAACCGAGTTTACCGGTTCTCATTGCGGAACGGTCCAATCTCCCATTTCAGTGATGAAACAAGAGCATGAAGCTGAAGGCGACCGCTTTGAACAGATATCGGCCTTGACCAATAACTATACGATTCCAGCTGATGCCTGCAATACTTTCTCTTACTCCTACCAGAAACTGCAGGAGTTCGAACAGGATCTGCACCGTCACATCCACCTGGAAAATAATATTCTTTTTCCTGAAGCCATCAAACTTGAAAAAGAGCTCATTAATGCGTAATTTTGACCCAAAATCTTACAATCATCTATGTTATCAAAAGCCGCTGAATATGCGATACGCTCCATGGTTTATATATGGATGATGAATCAGGAAGGAACGCGTCCGGGTTACCGTACCATTGCCGCTGAAGTAGGCTCTCCGGAGCACTTCACGGCCAAGGTGCTGCAAACCATGACCCGTTCCAATTTTGTGCACGCAGGAAAGGGGAGAGGCGGGGGCTTTTACTTTGAAGATCTGCAAAAGGAACTTCCAGTAATTGATATCATTAAAGCCATTGATGGTGTCAAGTTCTTCTCCAGCTGTGCCTTTGGTTTTGAAAACTGCGATTGCGGGAATCCTTGTCCGATGCACGAAGAGTTCCAGCATATACGTGATGGCTTTTCGGAAATGGTTGTAAAACTGACCGTACAGTCCATGGCAGAAAAGATTCTGAATGGTACCGCTACCCTGAATCAAAACATGAAAGCGGCCATTTGAAAGAACTGACAATCATGAAGCAGATTATACAATTCATATTAAAAGTAGTAGGCTGGATTCTTATGCTTCCGATATATTTCTATAAGTACGCCATCTCGCCACTCACATCGCCCTCCTGCCGACATGAACCTACCTGTTCGCAATATGCCATTGAGGCCATTAAAATACACGGTCCCTTCAAAGGCTTCTGGCTGGGAACCAAACGAATTGCCAAATGCCATCCCTGGGGAACTCATGGCTATGATCCTGTTCCCCCGAGGAGGGACAAGTAGAAGTGAACTTTAGAGTGATCAGTGCTCAGTCTCAGTATTCAGATAGTGAATCCCTGGATCGGCACGCAACTTTGAACCTGAAACTTGGAACTTTGAACCCCTTCTGTTTGTCTTCCCTTTCTATTTGATTTAATATATCCGGAAATCAAACTATCTTTGGGATTCAATGTTTAAGCATTTCCGATTTTAGTTGTTCTTGAATGAAAAATTACCTCTATTTAATAATTCTATTGTTGGTGGCCTGTCAGCCAAAGCCAAAAGATGAGCGCCAACTGGTTTCCGTCAGCATACTTCCACAGAAGTATTTTGTGGACCAGATTGCAGGTAAGCTCTTGCAGGTAAACGTATTGGTGCCCCCTGGTTCCAGTCCGCACAATTATGAGATACTGCCTTCACAAATGAAGGATCTGGCCAAATCGAAGGCATGGCTCCAGATCGGGCTGCTCACCTTCGAGGAGGCACTAAAGGATAAAGTGGCTGATCTGAATAAAAATTTATCCATTGTGAATTGTTCTGAAGGGATTATCCCCCTCAGCGGAATTGAACACGAGGAAGATGGCCATGCGCAGCAGGGCCACAATGATGCTTTTGACCCGCATATCTGGCTGGCCCCTGCCGAGACAAAGATCATCGCACAAAATACCCTCAAAGCCCTCAAAACCGGCTTCCCTGAACATGCCAAAGACTTTGAAGCGAATTACTCCAGGTTCATCACTCGTATTGATTCCCTCACTGCACTGATTGAACAACAACTTGCACCACTGAAAAATCGCAATATTCTTATTTTTCACCCCGCATTGGCTTATTACGCCCGCCAATTCGGAATGCAGCAAATTGCCCTTGAGTTGAACGGAAAAGACCCATCACCGAGGCACATGAAAGATATTGTCGATCTGGCGCATCAGCAAAATATTCATGTTATCTTTATCCAGAAGGAATTTGATTCGGCTTTTGCCTTACAGCTGTCGCATGAAATTAATGGAGAAGTGGTAGTTATAGATCCACTTGATTACAATTGGGAAAAACAACTGATGGATATTACTGAAAAAATAGCAGCCCATAAATGAAGAAACTGCTCGAAATAAAAGACCTCTCGGCTGGCTATGAAAACCAGGTCGTCCTGGAGAATGTTTCACTTAACATCTTGGCCAACGACTTCATTGGCGTTATAGGCCCCAATGGAGGAGGAAAAACGACCCTGATAAAGACGATTCTTGGGCTGGTGAAACCCATTTCAGGAGAACTGAACCTGTTGATTAGTAAAACAAACATTGGCTATTTGCCACAGGTCAATCAAATCGACAAGCGTTTTCCCATTTCGGTCATGGATGTGGTGCGCTCCGGTAAAGCTGATACAGCCCTCTTCTCTTCGTTTCACAAAAACAAGCAGGAGAAGGATAAAGCCGAATCCCTGATGCAGGAAATGGGCATCACATCGATTCGCAACAAATCAATCGGGGAACTTTCAGGGGGACAGATGCAGCGTGTATTCCTGTGCCGGGCACTGATGAATGAGCCCGAATTGCTGATTCTTGACGAACCAAGTACTTACGTTGACAATAACTTTGAAGGTGAATTGTACTTAAAATTGAAAGAGCTGAATAACCGCATGGCCATTTTACTCATCTCGCATGACGTGGGTACTATCTCATTTTTTGTAAAAACCATCGCCTGCGTGAACCGAAGCTTGCATCACCATCCCAGCAATATTATCACCGAAGAACAGCTGGCCTCCTACAATTGTCCGCTGCAGATTGTCACCCATGGAAATATTCCACACACGGTTTTGAAACTACACAACGATCACCATGAACATACTCATTGAGCTGTTTTCCTACGACTTCTTCATCAATGCCTTCCTGGCATCCCTGCTGGCAGCCATTTCATGCGGAATCGTTGGTACCTACATTGTCTCGCGCCGCATTGTATTTATCAGCGGAGGCATTACCCATGCTTCCTTCGGGGGCATCGGGATGGGTTATTACCTGGGCATCAACCCGCTGGTAGGAGCTGGCATTTTTTCCATCCTTTCGGGTATGGGCATCCAACTCTTCAGCAGCAAGGGAAAAGTGCGTGAAGACTCCTCCATTGCCATCTGGTGGTCGCTTGGAATGGCCATCGGGATTATATTTGTTTACCTCACCCCCGGTTATGCCCCCAACCTGATGAGTTATCTCTTTGGCAGCATCCTAACTGTTTCGACGGGCGAAATCTGGCTCATGCTGGCCTTGGCCATTGTCATTATCCTGTTCTTTACCCTTTTTTACCGAACCATTCTGTATATCGCCTTTGATGAAGATTTTGCCAAAACCTCCGGCCTGCCCGTAGCGCTGTTCAATTACCTGCTGATGGTTCTCATTTCGCTAACCATTGTTTTGAATATCAGGGTTGTAGGTATTATCCTGATCCTATCCCTGTTGACCATCCCCCAGGCAACGGCCAATCTCTTCACCCGTGACTTTGGCCGAATGATGGTCTATTCGGTGGGCTTTGCCTTCCTGGCTTCGTTTATCGGCCTGCTGGTTTCCTATTTTGCCGATATCCCCTCGGGAGCAACCATTATTTTTACCCAGGTTGTCCTCTTCGGGCTGGTAAAACTGATTAAGGCTTTCTGATTTCACCCAAAATCTTTTTACCATGGATGAAAAGAAAGATGAAATTACCTGCACCCACTGCGGAAAATCATGGAACAAGCAACTGCTCGAGCGTTCGTGCAGTAACTGCTTTGCCTGCACCGGCTGCGAGGCTTATATTTGCCCAGGGTGCCGCTACGAAATTGTGGTAGTACCCCCCAAGCCGATGAAAAGGTCCTAGCAACCAGCGATCACCCTTCCCTTCAATTTTAATTCCAAAGACACCAGGTTCGACCTCCTGTCTGTTAACCGGATTGATTCGTTTTACGAACTGGTCTCTTTTTACATGCTTGCCAATTAGTCAATACTGAATCAATACCAAGTCAATACCAAGCCCTGAGATAATGGGTACATTACGGGTAGATTACGGGTACATTACGGGTACATAATAGGTTCATGAACCTGTAATGTACCTGTAATGTACCTGTAATCTACCTGTAATGTACCTGTAAACTCTGGGTTTGGTATTGACTTGGTATTGACTTGGTATTGATACAATCTTTCTCTGGTATCAGTAGAAAGCAAGCTTGAACCGTTGAGGGAAATAATATACATACAAGTAATAGACAGGCATTCAGTGACTTGGCCTGGTGTTGATACGGAATATGTGAAAGGGGATAGCTGGAATTAAAACAATGGGAATCCAATGTACAATAAAGACATAGGCACATCGGTTACATCGGTAAAAATCCGATGCAATCAATGTGCCTATTGGTATTTAAGTCCTGTAAAGAGGTGAAATATTTGCTTATTTCTTGATCACTTTTTCAGTAAAAAGCCCCTTGCTGGTTTGTATCCTGAGGAAATACAGGCCCGGCTTCAGTTGATCAAGACTGAAATGAATGCTGTTTGTAACTCCGTTTATTTTCCTGGCACTTTTACCATCGATCGAAATCAATTCAAGGCTTCGGATAGGTTCGTTGGCTTCGATATTGATATGATCCGTTGCCGGGTTGGGGTAAACATTGATTTCAGAATACGTTTTTTTTTCTGATACTGCGGTGGCCAGGTCTTTAAAGGCCGGTAATTTCTTGTCACTGTACAAACGGAACTCGCCTGCATGTAACAGGATGGCGGCGTTTACATCTGAGATCACCGGCTCAATACCGCTGAAGAACTCATACCAGGTGCCTGAGTGCTGAAAATTGGGGACGATGGTCTGATCAGAGAGCCCGAAATTGCCAATCAGCGTAATGTTGTGATCCCCAAGTTTGAGTTGTATCCTTTTCATCGCACCGTTCACCGATAGGGATTCTGTTCCTGAAGTA
>DASXUZ010000115.1:0-36713 GCA_036504555.1 Prolixibacteraceae bacterium
CATTCTTTCCAGGCTTCAAAAGCCTCCTCGGCTGTTCCCCATTTGATCAGGGGCTTTCCATCTTTGTCCCGGAAGTCCATCCTGCGGGCATAATCCAGGAAGATATCCAGATCAGAGCGGGCCTCCCCTGGAGGATCAACGGCCTTGTAGGAAAGATGAACGGTCCGATCGACATTGGTAAAGCAGCCTGTCTTTTCGCCCCAGATGGCAGCGGGCAGAATCACATCGGCAAAGGTGGTGGTTTCAGTCATAAAGGCATCCTGAACCACCAGGAAAAGATCATCAGTCTTCAGCAGTTTACGTATTTTAGTCAGCTCAGGCAGGGACACCGCAGGGTTGGTGCCACTGATCCAGAGCATTTTGATCATTTTCTTTTCAATGTAATGAAAGATCTGCATGGCATGGGTGGGTGGCGCCCAATGGGGAATGATTGATTCATCCACATTCCACAAGCGGGCCAACTGGGCAATGTGTGCTGGGTTTTCCCAGTTTCGGAATCCTGGCAGGTCACCATCGGCGCCACATTCCCTTGTATTCTGGGCCGTGGGCTGCCCGTTCATCTGGTAGATTCCGCAGCCTTTCTTACCGATCAGTCCGCGGATGATGTGGATGTTGTTGATCTGTACAGCGGCCGCTGTGGCCTGCATCGACTGGTAAACGCCCTGAAGGGCTGTTGAGACCAGGCTCTTGGCTGAACCCAGTATCTCGGCGGCTGCCCTTAACTGATCGGCGGGGATTCCACTGATCTGCTCCACTTTTTCGGGTGAATAAGCGGCCACGGTTGTTTTGAGATCTTCAAAGCCGATGGAGTGCTGCTCAATAAAATCCCTGTCGATCTTTCCTGCCTGAATGATTAGATTCAGCAGTCCGTTCAAGACCGGCACATTGGTGCCTACCCAGGGAGCCAGGTGTACATGGGCTTTTTCGGCTGTGAAAGTAGTCCGGGGATCAATGACCACCAGTTGTGGAGGCTTTGGCCCTGCAAGCCTGTCCAGTATACGGGTCCAAAGGACAGTTTGCTGGGAGGCCATGTTATGTCCCACCAGCAGAATGGCGTCGGTGGTGTCCAGGTCGGTATAGGAGCCCGGCTGACCATCGGAGCCGAAGGAAAGCTTCAGGGCTGCGGCCGAAGTGGCTGTGCACAACCTGGTATTGCCGTCCATGTGCGGGGTTCCTAAGCCGGCTTTCCCGATCACACCAAGGGTATAATATTCTTCCAGGAAAAACTGGCCGGTGGTATAAAATCCAATGGCGTTGCTGGTATATTTATCACAGATCTGCCGGGTCTTTCTGACAATGAGTTGCATGGCTTCCTCCCAGGAGCATTCCCTTAACTGGCCGTTTTCACGAATGTAAGGGCTGCGAAGGCGGTCGGGGCTGTTGTTGGCTACCCAGCCGTGGAGTCCTTTGGGTCCCAGTCGCCCATGGTTCACCCGGTCGGTTCCGATACCCCTGACACCCACCATGCGTCCATCTTTTACCCCAATATCCAAGGCGCAGCCGTTGGAACACAAGACACAGGCTGACTGCACCCATTGATCCACCTGCCCTGTTATCTGTTCATCGATTCTTTCGGGCCAGTGATCGAAATAGGCAGTACGCTTGCCCCATATATCAGCGATACTGTCCCTGGTTGATGTTTTCTGAGGGGTTTCTGTTGTCAGTAAGTCATGATCCCCGACAGACTGATCCCAATTGCCTCCGGTTGGGCTGTTGCTGTATTCTGTCATAAGTGGAATTTTAATGTGGATACGTTTGTATAAATATACAAAATATTCATTGATTAACCTACACATTTTCAAACACTAACAGAGGATTGTTTCAGGATTTTTCATTCTGCCCAATGGGTTGAAGGGGTTCAGGACACAGGATCATAAGCGCATGGCGGGATGAATTACTTACAATCATTCTGATGAAATCATCATTTACATATATTCATCCCCGGTTTGCACGTTTTGCACGATTTGCATACCTGGGTAGTTTTATTTGATCCAGTTCAATGGTTTATTTTTTTGAGTAGGGGAAAAGATAAAACATAAACCGTGCAAACCGTGCAAAACCCATGTTCGGGGATAAAAAAAATGATGGAGTGTCTCCATCATTTTTTTATCCTATTCAGAATGTTTATTTTTTGGAGGGGTTCATTGTGCACGCGACTCTTTGCGGAGGTAGGTTCGATTTTACCTGGATGATTGGTTGGTGGTCGTTTCTCTATTTTTGCCATCTTCGTCAGTGTGAAGGGTTGTCCTAATCGTAAGGCTTTTCGGGTTCGCCCCGTTTTTAGTGGTCTCTGGTCTCCACAAACAATGCCCCGGACAGGGAACTTAAACCTGTCGAAGCATGTTATGCTGAGAATACGTTTTTCAAGTCAATTTGTTCCCCTGGGGATGTTTTTTTTATTCCGAATGGATCCTTTCAGCGAATTTGATTTTCAACAATTTCCCTGGCCAATTGAGGGATCAGCCCATTCCATTGGCCTCTCCTGTTTCCTCTTCTTGAAAATCCAAGCAGGGGTATTTTTAAATCACCCGATCGTTTCTCCTTCAGGTATATTTTGCTTCCTGTATTGTCTGAATAGGTCAGGTCATTGAGAGCGGTAATGCCGATGCAAACAATTATCTTGGGCTGAATTAAATCGATCAATTCTTCTACCCGCTTGATAAAATATTTGCGCACTGTCCAATTGTTGAGGTATTTTTCATTGTTCCTGCTTTCTTCCCACAGGTGTTGAAGGTCTTTTTCGATGGCCAGTGAACGGTGAATTTGGTTTAAATCGTTGATGGTAGACGAAGCTATGGGGTATAGGTTGGTGTACATGATCTTTTTGCCAAAGTCCTCATACCAGAACGGGGCTTTGTTGTGATGGTACTTTTGATGTTTGTATTCCTTGGGGAATTTTAATTTGGCCACCTCATACAACAGATCGATCATGTTCTTGGCCAATGGATTGTTGGTTTTTTGATTCCTTTGGTACCATTCATATTCCACCCACTTTTTCCATATATTTTTACCCGCCCTTGAATTCCCTTTCTCATACCAACTCAGTTGATTCAAACCCATTTCATCGGCTCCAATCATTCGAAGGGGCGTATGATTTTCAGCAGGATTCAATGAATTGTAGTCCTCATCTCCGGGATTTCTGCCAATGAATAGGATCTCAGGTTGAAAAACCAGTGGACTCTGCACGGTGGTGATTCCCTTATAAAGTCCTTTGTATTCCCTGCGATCTTTGCTGTTTTCCAACAGATCCTTGATCGGAATAATTTTTTTTTCAATCTCATGATATTTGAGGAACAATTCTTCGTCTTCCATGCCCAGGTTGGTTAGTTGATTGGCGTATCAGGTATTTACTATTTAATCATTTACTATTTACTATTTACTGTTTACTATTTGACAGTTCACAGACAATGAACCCCTTGCAAGCCGGTGATTGTGACTGCTAACTTTCAGACCATGGATCAATTGATGGAGGGACTGTAAGGGGGGAAGTTAAAAATGATCTGCTGATATAGGTTGTCGAATAATATGTTTCAAAAATAATATAAAATAATTAACATGTACGCTATTTATAATATTTATTATTTGATCACCAGTTTGCAGGGCCAGTAAGGGGTCTTAGGATTCATCGGGCGTTTGAAAAGGATAAAAGGTTTTCTTATTTGATGCGTTTGATCACATTGCCATCCATTAAATTCATCTGGATGATTCCATCCTGAAGTGAATAATACAATTCCCGGATTGAATCGGTGGTGGGTGGATCGGAGGATTTGAAACAATAAACCTTGTTGTAGGTGTGGCTGAGCACGTTCATGGAGCTGAGCTGGGAGTCTAATTTAAAGTAATGGCCATACCAGCACAACCGGGGACTGGAGGACCCCTTGCCGGAAGCCTTCACATCGGTTACGATGGTTCTATTGCAATCATAGTATGCATCACAGTCTCCAAATCGGGTTGTTTCGTCCGTCCCGCAATAGAGATTGGTTCCTCTTTCGTCGCTCTTGATCAGGTACAGCAATTCGAGGTCAAAATATGCCGAAGGGACTGTCTGGCAGCTGGAGCCACTCAACGATACCCGGTATGTTCCGCTTATTTTCCTGAAAACGAACAAGCTGTCGGTGATGGAATGGGCATCGATGAACACCAGGGTATCACCGGTTTTCAGCGTGGTGCGAAAGGTGCGCGACAGGTGGTAATATTCATTGGTCTGGGTCAGTTCACAGCTCACCATGAACGAAGTAAGGAGGATGAATAGGATTAAGTGCTTTGTAGTCATGTTGTTTATATTTTAATCTGTAACAAAGAGACAAAGAGACAAAGTGACAAAGTAACAAAGTGACAAAGTCAAAAAGTACTATTCAAAGAACACGCACCGGATGGGTCCTGCTTTGATTACCTCATTGGTATCGACCTTGTAATCACGGGGTTCAATGTATCCTACCACACCATCGCTGTCTTCAATTTGTTTCTTCTCCGGGCAATCGGGGCGAATGAATGGTTCGTCCGAGTAACTGATGGGGAAATCATATTCGATGGTTTGCCCTTTAGCGATTATTTGATCCTTGTAGGAACTGCTGAAGATCAGGTCCATCGTTTCTAAATCATAGACCGATAGCATCCTGATACTACTGGTTCCATTGTCAATGACCATTTTGTGATTCATGATTCCATAAAAATAGGTGGTGTCATCGGTCACAAGGGTCCTGGTCTGGTTCTTTGAATCCACTATCCGGATAAACCCGTCGGTAGTTGAGGGATGATAGACTGTAATGCGGTAATCCCTGTAATGATAGCAGAACGAATCAGAATAAGCAAGGTGAATCACCTCGATATACTTCTCAGAACCGGCCATTAAATTAAACCCGCCTTGTGCCTGGCTGAACTGACACAAAAACAGGAAGCCAAGCAGGATCAGAAGTGCCTTCATCGTATTCATTTATAAATGACTGAGTTTACTGACAGGGTTTTGTGCGCTGCCGGCAGGGCGGGATTGAAATCCCGGGTACCGGGGAAGCAGCAGTCAAATATAAAATATTTATGTCAATGAAACAAATGGATTGAATGATGACAAAAATTTAAAAAATAGCTATTTGATTTGACATGATAAGAAATACCTCCAATGGTGATTGTCCCTGATGGAAGAGGGTATTGAAGGCGTCTATCTGATACTTTTTTGATACTTATCTGTAACTTTTCTGTATGGTAAGGTTACAGAAAGGTATCAGAAAAGTATCTGAAAGGTATCAGAAGATACGAATAAGAGGGGAGGGGGGGAGAACTGCCTTACAGTCTTTGTACCAGGGCATCGCGGATCATCTTTCGAAGCTCCAGCTGCTTGTTTTGTACCATGTAACGGGCTGAGGGACGATAGAATTCGGCATACTTGCATTTGGCCAGTCGGTATTTCATGTCATCCATGGTACCGGTAATGTTGATGCCAAATTTCAAGGGCAAAGGACTGTCGACCACCGAAATGTGGTAATCAAATGTAAGGTCCATGTTGTGCCTTCCAGCCACCACTCCCTTGTATTTATCCATCACAATCAGGAAGGGGTAGACATCGATTTCATCCTTGAATATGGTGAACTCGGCCGACAAGCTATCGACTTTATTGAAAGTCGTTTTATTGAATTTGAGTGTTTTGGCAATTTCGCTAAAGGTGGCCCCATCCATCAACACCAGGTTCTGGCCCTTGATCGAGGCGGCACCGCGGATGGTCGATTTCTTGGGATTGTAGAGCGAATCGAGGTAGGTTTCAATGGCCATGTGGAATTCGCCTTTGCCTTTGAAGGAGCGCAGCATAGGCATGATGGAGTCAATGTCAGGCACCATTTTCAGGAGTTCTTCAATCTCGATATCCTGCATGTGGCATTCCAATCCCATGAAGAGGTGATTTTTTCGCGGGGTGCGATACAGGGTTGTTAACTGCATCCTGGCTGCCGGTGTGGTGAAGTCAAAATCATCGAGCACCAGCAATCCATCTTTCACCCGTACGCCCCCTTTGATCATCTGGGCGGTACCGGTGCCAAAGGTGGCCGATCCGATGTTGACATTCAGCAGCAGGTCCATTCCTTTGGGAACCATGTAAGGTCCACCGGCGGTGGTTGTCACCGAGTCTTTGGCCCCGATGCCGCTTGATAGGTTCATCAGTTGGATCATGTCGGTGTGATGGCTCACCAGATCGAATTGTCCCCTGAGCAGGGAATCCTTCCTGAAATAAGCTCCTACGTTGCTTAAAGTGCCTGAAAGGCTGAAATCAGAAGGTCCGATCTTGAGCTTGCTTTCCTGGATGTGAATAACTTCGGGATCAAAATTCAGCTGGATGGATGGAATTTCAAGGGGATCCTTCAGGGCCGAGAGGGCAATGAGCCCCTTGTCGACTTTCAGCAGGCCTTTGACCAGCCATTGCTGGATGAGTTCTTTCTGATGGGGATCGTTCACAATGTCGGCATTCAGTTCGACCTTGTTCATACGTGCAGAGTCGGCTCCCCGGACCATTTTCAGGTTCTGGCTGCTGTATTCCAGCTGGATGCTGGGTTGAATCTTGTCTTGCAGTACATCGGCCTTGAGCTTGACCTGATCGGTACTCACATGGGCCGAACCAAGCAAGGATGTCCAATGGCCACAGCTGAAGCTGAGCTTTATTTCAGGTTCCAGGGGTTTCCCTTTCCGGGGAAGCAGGCTCAGTTGCCCGGCAGGTTGTTGGGTCGACAGATGAATGGTGTCCATGCCAGCCGACAGCGAATCGAGTGCAAAGCTGCAGGCAAGGGTTGGAATCCTGGTTGAATCCATCACATTGGAGCTTTCGAGCGAAATTACCGCGTTGTTTAATTGGGCCTCATACCCTTTCAGCTTACTGAGGCTCAGTTGCCGGGCGTTAATTTTTGCCGCTATGAATGAAGTATTTTTCGACAATCCCTGTGGATTGGGCAGAACAAATTCAAGCTGTGAGCCATTGGTCTGAAGCGACAAGCTATCGTACCGGGCATCGAAGTCAGTCAGCTTAAGGGAACCTGAGATTTTCATCTGGTCCAACTGCATCTTTTCGATCTGCGACAGGGCAAACAATGATCTCAGCTGACCGGCCACTCTTCCTTTGACCGATAAGTTCAGGCCCTTCGGTATCATGGACGCAAATTCAGTGAGCAGTACATTGGCTTCCGAGTTCAGGTCGCAGGTAATATCGGTCAACAGATGGGTGATCCGACCGCTGGTTTTAATGCTCGACTGAGGGGTCTGGGCAGTGAAACGCTCGATCTGCAGATACGATAAGTCATCAGTCTTCATATCGGAATAAAACCTACACTCGGCATTCACCTGGCTCAGTGGAACGGGAAACCCTTCATAGGTCAGGCTGCCATCCTGAAGGACAAACTGCAGGTCCATCAGGGGCATCTGCGTATCGGAATAAAAACCCTTGACAGCGCCCTTGGAGGACACCAGACCGTCGGCCGATACTCCCTTTAGATAGGATTGATAAGAGGGGGGAATGAGTGCCAGAAGCGCTGGGATGGGCAGTAATTGGCTCTTGTATTCCAGGTCGGTGACGATTTGATGGTGAAGGGTGTCGTTCCCGACAGTGCCGCTGAAGGCAAGCTCCAATTGATTGAGGGAGGCTTGCCCATCGCTGAACCTTACCTGTTGTTTTGACAGGTTGATCTGTGCCGCTGCAGTGAGTTGGACTGACACATTTTGCAGGTAGTTCTCACCCTCATACTGAAAGCTTACGTGGCCTTCACTTAAGTCCATGCGCGTGTTGAGCTGATCGGCGCCATACGATCCCGACAGTTGAGCCGTCAGGTGGTTCACCCTGGCCTGCAGCTTTTGGGAGAGGTTACGGTACGAAATATTGATATTTTCAAGGGCTACATGCTCTATGTTGACCAGCTGAAAAGGCTGGGCTGATTTGGCAGTATCTGTAGCGGTGGAGTCGCCGCGCAGGATGTCAAAATTGGTTTTACCCAATGAATCCACAAACGCGTTGAGGCTTCCATTTTTCAATTGCAGTTCAGTGATCATCAGCTCATCGTGTTTCCACCAGGCTGCCAGGTCGATCCTGCCAATGAATTGACCGGCCACCAACAGGGTGTCGGCTGGCGCATTGGGAACGTGATTGAGAAGTGCAAAATGGTTCACCTTGAGTCCAAACCGGGGGAAGGTGCTGAAAAAGGTAAGCTCCACCTGGCCGATTTCCGACTGGCAGCTCAGGTACTTGGCTGCCTGGGTACGAACAAGAGGTGTTAACTTTGCCGGGGTAAAGACCAGCCATACCCCAATCCCAATGGCCAGTCCTGTAAGGACGATCAAGGACAAGAGGCTAATGATGAACCATTTGATATATTTATTCATTCACTGCTGCTTTTAATGAAAGGCATTACACGGATTAAATCCGTGCAATCCGTTTAAATCCGCGTAATCTATTTATTAAAGGAATAGGTTTTACCCAGGCCGTCCTTGTATTTGAGGGAGGTGGCCGTCAGTTCGGTGACGGTATAGACTTTGGGCAGGCTTCCCCCTGTTTCGATGATATGGATATGGGTTAATTCCGACTGGACCAATGTCCAGGTAAATGCCTGTGCCTCGGCTTCTGTCACATCATCAGCGGTATCCCAGGTAGTACCAGTGTAATTGCTTGCATATTGATAGTGAAGGGTGCCCGATGACCATTTGCCGATCAGCAGCGACTCCTGGAAAGTCTCTTGTTCCTGTTCGCATGAATTAAATACCAGCGCCATTAACACGATCATGTACCCGACGAACTTTTTCATAGATCTTGGTTTTTTATTGATAAGACAATTACAAAAATAGTAATTTAATGGGCTTTGCAGAGGAGAAAACAGGGATAACCAATTTGTGGGGATTAAATTTATGTCTGAGCTGGTGACTA
The DNA here is from genome assembly GCA_036504555.1 of Prolixibacteraceae bacterium. Taxonomy (GTDB): domain Bacteria; phylum Bacteroidota; class Bacteroidia; order Bacteroidales; family Prolixibacteraceae; genus Aquipluma. The sequence goes on from DASXUZ010000115.1 coordinate 8,885, forward strand.
TTTCAATCAAGGCTCTGAAAATCCTGAACCCTCAGCTTCTGTTAAGGAGTAGTCACCTGCTCAGTAAGCAACCCATGGCTTTATCGAATCAGGGATCTATTTTTTGATCAATTTCTGGATGTAATTTTGGTTCTTATTCCTTAGCTCAAGAAAATAGATGCCCGGGGGGTATTTAGAAAAGGAAAGGGTTTGTGATTCTGACAAGGTGCTTTCCAGAAGCACCAGGCCCGAGGAATTTCGAACCACTAATTGTGAAGGCGAGGAGATCAGGATCCTTATTGAATCAGTGGTTGGATTGGGGAACACAGCCATCTGGTCATTTGGGGAGGATCGTTTATGCTCCAGTGGTGCTGAGCTCAGGGGGCTGTCATTCAATCGGAATGAACGCAGGCTATCGATCCTTGCAGTGTTGATGTGCGCATCGTTTTCGAGTGTTGGCATGAGCCATCCTCCTTCATCGTTTTCGTTCCATGCATACATCAACACGGTATTCGCTTCACAGGATAGGGGGTTGTTTTCTATAAAATTGAAGGCCTGTTTCAAGTGCTGGGTAATTTCTTGCGGTTGGGGTGATTCAAAATACTTTTTATAGATGCTTGCCGGATCTGGAATCCAGGAGACCGGATGTTCAATTCGCGGACGACCATCTGCTCCCAGGCTTACCAAGGGGATTTGTTTGGTTCCATTTTCCAGGCGTACCTGCCAGTTGAGTTGGGCTGCATGCATGAGCGTCGAATAGGGTGCACCGGTTTCAGAGCCGCCCGACTGGGTCCCATTGTACCAGTAACAGGTGATGGCATCATATACACTGCTGGAAGGCATCTGGTCAGCATACTGAAGACTTACGATGTAGGGCCTTGGCCAGTGACGGGCGGCACATGAATCTTTGAGCGCCAGGGCCAGCTGGGGAGCGTTCTCAAGGTTATAAGCGTAGACAAGGGGACGGTCACCCAGGACATGCTGGTAATTGGATTTTTGGATATAAGCCAATACCCTTTTCACCGAAGTGGTGATCGGTTCGGTAGAGATTTGGCTCATGATCACGCAAAAGTTAAGTTGATCATTTTTGCTGCTGGACAAGTATTTGTGAAGACCATTGGAAAGGGAAATCTGGTCGTCATACATCAGGAAGGCAAAATAATCCAACCGGGCATATGCGGCGTACTCAATTTCAGCATCAGCAACCAGTTGCGATGTTCCGTCAATATCGACCGTATTGGCATCGATCACTTTTGCAAAGAAGGGCAACCTGGAATGCCAGTGATTGGGCCCCAGTGAACGATTGAGTTGAGCACCTACCCCATCCGATTGACCCAGCCAGGCATCCCAACGGATGGCTCCAACGATGGGACGGTCCTGGGCAATGGAAGTTCTCCATGAGACCAGACAAAGTGCAAGGAGGAAGAGATATCGAAACATGTTCACAGGATTACTGATTGGCGTATAAAACTACACAATTTAGAACATTTTTCAAAGCCGGGTGAAATCCCTGTCAGGACAGTTTAATTCTGAAATGATGCCAATAATAGGATCACAATCAAACGAGTGGGGATCGCAGGTGCTTCAGTTAATAAAATGAAGGATTTTGTCGTTTAGCCTGGATGAGATCCATAGGTTGAGATGTCATCATTCAAATTGAACAGGGATCACATGACCCGAGCCCTCGGAGTCAGTCAAATCAGTGTTCCTTTTTTTATATATAAAATCAGTGTTCCTTTTTTTTGATTCGTGTAATTCGTATGTTTGTATGAAAGCTTCAAGAATCTGTTTAAACAAGAAAAATGAAAACAATAGAGAAAGTTCAGAAAACGGAAAGAGAGGTTATTGTGGATGGGTTACGCAAATACGGACGAAAAGCATACGATGAAACGCTTGCCAATGGTATACCTGTGACTGTATTGAGGGGCAATAAGATTTGTCGGATTGAACCCAATGGAAACACAACTATTGTAGCAAAGGTGTCACAAACAAAATTTAAAGTTTCACAGAAAACATTTAGATTAAAATGACCCCTACGAAGAGGTTGCGAATCTTTGCAGGTCCCAATGGCTCTGGGAAATCGACTTTGGTTAAATTAGTAGAGAGATTTAAGGTTGACCTGGGCATTTTCATCAATGCAGATGACATAAAAATCTCGCTTAATTCCAATAGATTCCTGGATTTTACTGCCTACCAATTAATTCTAGATGGCGAGGACTTAAAGGCTGATTTTGAAAATTCACCTCTCTTTATCCAATCTGATGGATATTCACTTTTACCAAGGTTGCAATTTAAGGATAATCGGCTTCTTATTTTAAATCAGGTAACCGTTAACGATTATTTCACCTCCTTTCTATCAAGCTATTTAAGGACTCAACTTCTTACTGCCTGTAATAAATTCACCTTTGAGACTGTCATGTCTCATCCATCTAAACTTGAATTCATTCAACAGGCCAAGGAACGAGGATATCGGATCTATCTTTACTTTATAGCCCTTGACAACCCTGCACTTTGTGTCGCACGAGTGGAAGCAAGGGTGAAACAAGAAGGCCATGATGTCCCTCCTCAAAAAGTGATTGATCGATATGAGAGAACGATGAATTTATTGTTGGATGCCATTCGGATTGCAGATAGAGCTTATGTTTTTGACAACAGTTATTCAGAACCCAAGATGTTTGCAATTGCAAATAATAAAGAAATTTCTATTGTAAATACTGAATTTGCCCCTTCCTGGTTTCAAAAATATGTCATAGATAAACTTTAATTATTAAAGAAAAAAAGAGCACTGATAAATAAAGTTGTTTTGAGGACAGGTGACGCCCTGAATGAGGTTCTTGAACATTGAAACGACCTATTATCAGTAACACGACATTTCTCTGTCTCTTTGTCTCTTTGTTACTCTGTTACTCTGTTACTTATTTTTATTCATGTCTTTCTGGTAGTTCCTGAGCATTTTCCCGAATTCCTTGTCCCGTTGGCGTCGCTCAGCAAGGGTGGACTCAAAATGGGCTTTCTCAGCTTCCATTTTCAGGTAATTCTCATAAGAGGCCTGGTCCAATTCTCCTTTCTCAATGGCTTCAAGAACCGAACAGCCCGTTTCCGTTGTATGGGTACAATCCTTGAATCTGCAGTTTTGAGCAAGGCTGACAATTTGGTCAAAGGTCATTTCCAATCCACCCGTTGAATCGGCGATGCCCACCTCTCTCATCCCCGGATTGTCAATCAGGATTCCACCATTCTCAAGCACCATCAATTCCCGGTAACTGGTCACGTGTCTGCCTTTGTGGGTGCTCTGGCTGATGGCATCGGTTCGCATGAGGGCTTTGCCAGCCAGGTGATTCAGTAAAGTCGATTTGCCCACCCCGGAGGATCCGAGCATGCAGTAAGTTTTGCCCTTCTCGATCAGCTGATTGATGGCCGCATATCCGTCCGGAGTCTCGCTGCTGATTGCTACAATGGGCACATTTTTGATCCGGGCATGGATCCGATCCACCAATTCATTCATCTGCCTGGGATCGATCAGATCAGTCTTGCTCAGTACAATGACCGGCTCTACCTTCGATGAATGGCAGATGATCAGGTATCGTTCCAGCCTGTTGATATTAAAATCCCTGTCGACGGCCTGCACCAACAGCGCCACATCAATATTGGCGGCGATGAGCTGAATCTCCCCCGACTTTCCGACTGCCTGTCTTTGGATGGTGGAGTACCTGGGCAACAGCTGGTGAATGATTGCAAATTCATCCTCATACGTTGTCAGGGCCACCCAATCGCCCACTGCAGGAAAATCGATCCGGCTATTGGCTGTAAATCGCAGATTGCCGGTGATCTCGGATTCAAATTCACCATCGGCTGTCTTGACCACGTAGCGTTCCTTGTGTTCAGTCATCACTCTCCCGATCTCAAACCTATCGAGGTGATGGTCAATCCTGAACTGTTCCAATTCAGGCCTGTATCCTAAATCTTCTAATTTCATGATCGTATTTGATAAGCTATATTTTCAATTTAGCACTATTTTCGAGTCCTGTCATTGGTGACCTGCAATCCATCAAGCTTGCACAACACGGACCGGAAGATGGCAATCTATCCCGGGAGCAATTCGTCGGCCCAGTCCCTGATAACAAACGATTTGGCCAGTCCTTCGAGTATAAATGGATCTTCCAGCACAAACTGTTCAGCGGCGGCACGGGTCTTGAAGATAGCCATGTTGCCACTGTCAGTAAATGGTCCGATGCCGATCACATCACCTCTTTCAATGTACTTATCCACAACCAGTTTGTGCCTGGGATAAACAGCCATGATCTGATCCATGCTTGCCCCCGATGATTCTCCAATTACTACAGCTTTCATATCTAAGTCCTTCTTTAATTTAAATGCTTACATGTCTGTCATGGATGCTTGCCAATGACCTTGATTCTGGCTTCCCAGGTCAGCTTGAATGCAAGGCTCGCTTTCCATCAGCGGTAGCGGCCTTCAGCCATCTGTCGATGCTTGCCTGGAACAAATTTAATTAATTACGCTGAACATTGCAAGCCGTCTCGTACATGTGGTCTTTCAGCCAATAAGTAGCTTCTGTTGCAGGCACAAGTACCTTCACGGAATGTCAGATAAGGGTAGATTCATGGCCAGTTGTTTGGTGCAGCATGGATGGGCTGGAATGAGTTGAATAAAAATGATGTTATTGTATACTAAACAATGCATTCCGTCGTTTTCTGGTAAACCATAAAATCATAGGCAATGAAAAAATCGATTATTTTAAGTATTCTTGGGATCCTGGGATTTTTGTCCTCCAATGCACAGTTTAAAATCGGGCTGACGGGTGGAGTTGACTTCCCCAAAATGAGTGTCCGGCGCGAGTATCAGAATGATTTTAGGATCATGGTCAATCCAGGCTTCCATGTCGGATTGGCAAGCCGATGTCAGGTGAGTGAAAACTTAAGCATTGCCACCGATTTAATACTGTCACGCAAAGGTTTATCGCAATCCTTCCATGAAATAGGGTTTCCAATTGGTGGGATTACCGATAGTGTAAAAAATATAGATGTCTCCCTGTATTACATTGAAATGCCTGTCCTGATGGAGTTTAAAGCCAGGTTTGAAAAAATGAACGTGTTATTCGGCATCGGTCCCTATGTGGCTTATGGCCTGAAGGGAGCCGTCGATTTGGATATCTATGCGCGTTCGGGCGATATTCATTATTCGGAAGATGTTCGTTGGTCGAAATACAATGCATTCACCGGAAATATGGGTGAAAGGGTTGTGTATGAGAGTGGGTATTCGCAAATCAAAAGGCTGGACTATGGTCCTGCCCTGCGCTTTGGTGTGGAATTTAATTCCCTGGTATTAAGTGCAGAATTCAAGTATGGATTGGCCAACCTGATGTGGGAATACAGGGCCGATGAACGAATGAACAATCAAACCCTGGGCTTGTCGGCCAGATACTTGTTCAATTTTAAAAAGCCCGCTGCCAGCAACTGATTGGGTAATGTTGTGTAACTGATATCCTTTGCTCCCGAGCACTCGGGAGCAAAGGATATCAGCTCATAGATCAGCATGCAGACTGTCATCAGGCCGGTCGATTCATGCTGGCGATGTTACTTTCAACCTGCGAAACGAATTGATGATCAGCAGGTAAGAAATGATGGTGATGAGGCATACAAAAATCAGGGAGATAAAATCTTTGAATGGATTTTCACTCAGGTTGACTTCCGCGATGTTACGGGATATGATCACCAGGACCAGGCCCGTAAGGAAACTGAAAACAAAAACGCCCAGCAGTAATCTCATCCCGATCACCCACGAAATGGCAAAGAACCGTTTGAGAAAATCTTTCCCATCCAGGCCCTTGTTCACTTTATAAATAGATCGTAATCCCCAGACGGTGATTATTACATTGAGCACACAGCCCAGCAGCTTGATCCAGCCATTTGCATTGTTGGTCGAAATGCTCACACCTATCGATGATAAAATCACATAGGCCATCACATATTCAAAACCATGATGATCGGTTAATTCATCCCTTGAAATTTTGTATTCCAGTTCCTTGATATCGAGCCAAATCATAATCAGTAGAATTTAGGTTATACTTAGGTTATTTAGTTTTTTAAGAGTCGATTCTCCTTCTGTTTTATTTCAATCTTTCACAATCAATTTTTCCATCAACAGGTTTTCTTTTCCGGAATTGTCGACCAGTTGGATTTTTACCTTCTGGTTTCCCATGAATTGTTCAAAATTCACATGCTTTTCCAGCCTTTGATAGTCTTCATAAACTACGTTGAGTGTTTCCTTCAATTTCTCAACATCCCGGTCATCATCCTCCAACCAGAGCAATTGGTTTTGAATGGTGAGCGTTTGGTCCGCGTCTTTGAAAATTGACAGGTTCTCATAATTCCATTTTTCACCCAATCTCAATGCCGCCATGCCCTTGTCAATTTCCTGCTTGTCCATCAAGCTTACGTAGATTGCATCTATTCTTTTAAATTGCCTCCAGCCTTCGGCTAAACCAACCGCCATAAACAGGGCCAATAGTTTCAGGAAGCTGGCCAGGTGCATGTTTTCAATGCTGAAATTGGTTTGCACCAGGAACAGTCCAATGGTCATGGGCAATCCCCAATAAACAGATCCATTGACCAGCAGGTACAACCATTTCCTTTCCCTTGTGATTTCCCACTTCTTATAATAAGCTTCCTCTTTTTTACTAGTTTCCTTCATGCATGATGGGTTTTGGCTTGAGCCTCACTTGCGGTTGTCTGTGCCTGTTAAATCAACCTGGTGTTTTGTTCTCCGTAACTTGAAGCGCTCAAACGTATAATCGGCACTTCAGTCCTGTTATTGGTTTGATTCCCCCAAACTTACAAATCAAATTATCAATAATCAAATTATTTCTATTTATTTTTCAGGATTTATTTATTTTAACAGGATTGAAATAAATATAGCTTAATATAAGTATATAATCGAAAATAAAACAATACATTTGGGGTGTTACTGACTGAATTCTTGACTGTTTAAGGAAATTACAAGGGCCAGCTTCCTGGAGTAAATTTAGCCAATGAAGTGTTCTGGCCCAATAACAGGGTTTGGGCCCTTTGTCGATACAAGGACGGAAGGTACCAGAGTAAATGGCACTGCCACATTTGAGATGCAGAATTGGATGTGAAACTGTTCAATGAAAAAATAGATTATGAGAAAGTTAAATTGTATTTTAAGCTATGCAACGATCCTTGTATTGGTCCTGTACACCAGCTTTAAACTTTTTCGTTATCCGGGAGCATGGATGATCATGATTGTCCTGGGTATCCTGCTGACAATCTATTTTCCACTGCAAATACTCGATCAGGTGAAAAGGTCTTCAGAAGGAAAACTATTTCCAGTCCATGTGATTGGGGCTTTCTGTTTATCGGTTCTGATCATCTCCCTACTCTTCAAATTCCAACATTGGGCAGGAGCTGGAAAAATAACGCTGTTTGGACTATTGGTTTTTGGCTTTTTATTTGTTCCCATGCTGTTTTACCATCAATCGAATAAGCAAAAGGCCAATCATTGGATCAATGCCACCGGATCAATGGGCCTCATGTTAATTGCACTGGGTTTTATATTTAGAATCCTGAATTTTCCATACCAGGACCTGCTGATTTTAAGCGGACAAGTACTGATTTTTGGCATCTACTTTCCGCTGTATGCTTTCACCAAATCGATCGTTCAACCTGAGCGGATCAGTTATTTACAGAATTCATTCAATGTATTAATTTTGGGGTATCTCTTTTTCCTGTTCATTTATGGCATTGTCATGAAATGGCCGGTCATTTACCTGGATCTGCTCTGACCTGGGTGGGGGCATCTACCGCTGGACTTTTGACAGAAAGCAAGGAATAGTCACATGGTCTGTTAGACGACATGATTGGAATTTTATTTCGGAAAGAATCATGATACCCCTGCTATATCCTTGTTTTTGGAGCGGTATTTGTATAGGTTTGAGGCAACCAAATCAGCCAATAACCATGTACATGATCCATTCTGCCTTTTCCAGTAACCGCCTTGGCATTCTATTCAATACCACCTTTAATTGATTCCGAGTCTATTCAAAACAATCTATCAACTTATAAATATGAAAAAGTTATTAATCGCATGCCTTGTACTTTTCGGGGCTCATCAGCTGAAAGCGCAGGATGGAATTCAACAATCTTATGGCTATCATCAACACGACGGGTTTTACCTGTCCATGAACCTTGGGCCTGTATTTGGCAATATCAGGGACGATGTAAAGGCCTTCCAGGGGGCCTCAGCCTATAACCTTGACATGAGTGGTTCAGGGACGGTGATGGATCTGAAAATAGGGGGCGCCATCCGGGAAAACCTGATTTTACATGCCACCCTGATTTCAAATTTAGTGAGTGCTCCAAACATTGTAAAAACTACAAACAACTATTCGACCTCCGGGAAACAGCCCCAGAGTTTCAGTATCAGCGAAGACATGTATGGCGCAGGCCTGACTTATTATGCCATGCCCTCCAACCTCTTTGTTTCGGGAAGCATCGGATTGGGCACCTATACCGTTTTAGATAAAGGGGTAAATAACACCAACATTACCACCCAGGGAGGCTTTTCAATGCAATTAAAAATGGGCAAAGAATGGTGGGTGTCCAAAAACTGGGGATTGGGAGTCGGGCTTACCTACTCAAAAACCAATGTGAACAATGATCCCTCCAATGGAGAATCTGAAGTATTAAACAGTGACCGCTTTGGTATTCTGTTCAATACCACATTTAATTGATTCTGATTGAATTCAAGGGCTATTACTAAATGACTGCATCATGAAAAATATGTTGATTTTATGGGTTCTTCTCTTCGGGTTCCAATCACTGCAGGCACAAGAGACCTCGCTGCCAGTGGGAACCCATCAACACGACGGGTTTTATTTGTCGCTGGGCGCAGGCCCGGTCATGGGACCTGTAACGGCCAATGGGATGAATGCCAATGCCACCATCAGAAGTACGGTCAGGATGAGTGGCCCGGGAGGGATGTTCGATTTCAAAATAGGCGGGGAGGTACGAAAGAACCTGCTGCTGCATGCCACCATACTTTCAAACGCACTGGCAGGGCCGTCGGTCAAGTCTACCTTGGTCGACTTTAATTCAACGACTGAAAAGGCACCCAACACTTTCATCGTGGGGGAAGAAATGGCGGGTGTAGGGATCACCTCTTATGTCATGCCCGCCAACATCCTGGTCTCGGGGAGCATTGGGTTTGGTCGGTTCTCCTACACGGACCAGGAAAATAGTGCTTCTGATTATAAGACCAAACCCGGGGTTTCATTTCAGCTAAAAGTGGGCAAGGAATGGTGGGTATCCCGCAATTGGGGATTGGGCTTGGGTGTTACCTATGGGAGAACGACATCCAATCTGAAGAATGATTTAGGGGAAGTGGTTAAAAAGTATGACAGCCGCCGCTTCGGTGTTTTATTCAACGCAACATTCAATTAGCTCATAGGAACAATTGTTTGTAGAAATTCCTCCTTTATTGAACCTCTATCCTTTGCTCCCGATTTCCATCGGGACAGGCTGTCTGGCTGTAGCCGACGGATAATAGAAAAAGAAAGCTATCCGTCGGCTAAAGCCAGACAGCCTGTCCCGATGGAAATCGGGAGCAAAGGATAAGAGTTCTGTATGAGTTTTGCTGTCATTTTCTCATCCACCTGCGCATGAGGGTCCGTTAACATTGAACAGTTCCAGGGCGTTTAATAAGCCGCTCTTGGGAGTGTGGATAAGCTGTTTTGTTATATTTGCAATCCATTAGGGCAGTTTAAAACTTACACACTTGATTTTCATGACCAAACAGTGGATGGGGCTATTGAGGTATTTTCTTTTCTGGATGATTTTTTTCCTGCTTGCCAAGGTGCTGTTTCTGACCTGGAATTACGATCAAACCAGCTTGCTCTCTGGCGGAGAGATTGTTGGCATCTTTTGGCATGGCCTGAAAATGGACGTCTCAATGGCCTGTTACCTCTTGCTGCTGCCCGGGTTGTTGATGGCCTTCCGGGTCTTCATCCCTGCCGGTATGGTCAATCGGGTGATAAAAATTTATACCCTCATTCTTCTGGTTTTTGCCTCCCTGCTGACGGTGCTCGATCTGGGTCTTTACCCCCATTGGGGTACAAGGGTCAATGTAACGGTCTTTAATTACATGGACGATCCGGTGGCCATGGGGGCTTCGGTATCTCTTACGGATGTGTTGTTGGGATTGCTGATCAGCGGCAGCCTGATTGCCGGCTTCCTATACTTCTATAAAAGGTTATTTTCAAAAGGGATAACTGAACCGGGAAAAGTTGAATGGCTTTTCTTGCCGGTCCAGCTTTTTCTTGTGGCTGCTTTGATTCTGCCCATTCGCGGGGGATGGGACACTTCGCCCATGAACCTGAGCTCGGTGGCCTTCAGTACAAAAATGTATGTCAACCAGTCTGCCAGCAACTACCTGTGGAATTTTGGCAAGTCGGTCGAGAAGCGCAAACGGTTATCCAACCCCTGTGCCTATATGAGCAAGGAGGAAAGCCAGCGCATTTTCAAAGCCTATCAAAATCAGGATACCATCGTCCATCGCCCACAGTTGATCAGGCTGAATCCGCAAAAGCCGCCCAATGTTATCCTTGTGATTCTGGAAAGTTTCTCCAACAAGGTGATCGCTCCCCTGGGTGGACTGCATGGCGTGGCGCCCAATCTTGACTCACTGTGCACCAGGAGTACGATCTTCACTTCCTTTTACTCGACGGGCAACCGCTCTGACCGGGGCATTTCAGCCATACTGGGCGGATACCCCTCACTGCTCAGTACCTCCATCATGGTGTACCCTGAAAAGGCACACTCGCTCACCTTGCTGCCTGAGTATTTTAACCGCAAAAATTACAACACCTCGTTTTATTACGGGGGTGACATTAATTTCTATAGCCTGAAAACATTTGTACTACAGGGTAAATACAAAACCATGGTCACCAAGTCTGATTTCCCTTCAGAACTGGGAAGGATGAGCAAATGGGGCGTTCCTGACGGCTATGTTTTTAAACAGGCCACCGAGGATTTGAAATCCGAGCAGGAGCCATTCATGAAAACCATTTACACCATCTCGAGTCATCCGCCTTTTGATGTGCCGTATTCAAAGATCCCTGGAAAGTCTTACAGGGACCAATACCTGAATTCAGTTGCCTATACCGACAGCTGCCTGGGAGCATTTATCGATGCACTGCGTAAGTCGCCACTTTGGGAAAATACCCTGTTGATTGTGACAGCCGACCATGGGACCAATCAGCCGGGCCCAACCGATATTACCGATCCGGTCTCCTACCGCATTCCATTGATCTGGTCGGGTGGGGTAGTGGATTCGTTGCAGCGCATTGAAACCATCACCCAGCAGGTGGATCTGGGTACCTCGCTGATCCATCAGCTGGGTTGGGAAACTGATCCTGCACCCTTCTCCAGAGACTTTTTCACTGCCCACCCGCATGCCTTTTATATGCACGATTCGGGATGGGGGTACGTGGTACCTGAAGGATGTTTTTATTTCGATCAGAACAGCAATGATTTTGTTTCCAAAGCCGGGGGAAAGACCCTTGACTGGTTGTTCCCCAAGGCCTATATGCAGGTTTTGCACGATGATTTTATAGGCAGGTGAGGGAGACGGGGAAGGTGAGAAGGTGTGAAGGTGAGAAGGTGTGAAGGTGAGAAGGTGAGAAGGGAGAAGGGAGTATTTAAAGATAAACTATAATAGTTGTAAATTAAGTATATCTATATAAGTTAAGGACCTTTGGGGAAATAGACTGAATCTGATAGCTGGTCTATGGGCAGAGGCCTTGAATGCATAAAACAGATCAAATGACAAAGCAGAAGTGCGGGAGAATATTCCTGATCATTAACAAATATGCCGGTCATCAGGAAGGTGGCAAGGCCATCGATCAGGTGGTTCCATGGCTGGTGAAGCAAGGTTGCCAGGTGGAGTTCGCCTTTACGCAATACCCGGGACATGCCACCGAACTGGCGCTGAAGGCTTCCACTGAAGGCTTTGATCTGGTCGTCGCCGTTGGGGGCGATGGTACGGTCAATGAAACGGCCCAGGGATTAATCGGTTCCAGCACTCCCTTGGGTATTGTACCTGTTGGCTCAGGCAATGGATTGGCCCGGGAGCTGGGTATTTCGACCAACATGCGCAAGTCAAGCCGACATTTGCTTGAAGGAACTGATCTTCAGATTGATGTGTGCCGCATTAATCAACAGCGGTTTCTCTGTACCAGCGGCATTGGCTTTGATGCCCGGGTAGCCGACCTGATGAGCAAAGCTTCCTCACGGGGCTTCATGCGCTACATTCAGCTGGTGATCAAGGAAAGCATCCTGTACAGTCCCTTGAATATAAAAATGAAGATTGACGGTCAGCCGCTGAATCAGCCGGCTTTTCTGATCACCTTTGCCAATGCCTCCCAGTTTGGGAACAATGCATTCATTGCCCCGGCGGCCAGCATGACCGATGGCCTGATCGATGTGGTAGTTGTGAAACCTTTCAGTAAACTTTGGCTGCCGGTTTTTGCAGTGGCCCTGTTTGGCAAGTTCATCCATCAACTGCCCTTTGTGGAATGCTATAAGGCCAGGGAAATTGAGCTGGAATGGACCGATACCTCCATCTTCCATTTTGATGGGGAGCCCGGTCAACTGAGTGTTCCGGCCATGATCACCATCGATCGGGACAAGATCTTTGTCAGGCGCTGATATGGGGAGGTACTATTCGGGATTACAGGATATCCTTTGCCGTCCTGCATGATGATCTATGAGCTGATATCCTTTGCCGTCTGGCTTCAGCCGACGGTAAGAATGAAAAATTCTGCAATGGCTTTATCCACGATTCTTACCGTCGGCTGAAGCCAGACGGCAAAGGATAGTGCTTTCCTGATCAGTCAGGGTCGGTACAAAGTGCTGCCATGCCATTGTCCAGTTCTTACTAAGGGTGTTCTAACAGAGTGCTTTGAGAGTAGTTGGCGTATTGATAGATATTCAAACCACACAGAAAGAACACAGAAAGAACACAGAAAGAACACAGAAACCACACAGAAAGTACACAGAAACCACACTTTTAACAATCACATGCCAATAATTCAATAAGGGCTCATTTCTATCCCCACAGGAGGAGTTAGCTGGAGCGAAGATACCTTTTTGCTCTCCCTATACAATGATAAAAGCTTGCTCCTGAGCGGGTAAACCCGGAACAGGAGCAAGCTTCAAATGAGGTATTGCCATTGCCCTGGCTGTTAATCAGGGTTTGACCAGGCAGGGGCATCTTAGCCATCGCATCCAGGGATGACTGTGCTGTTACTTTTCGGGATGGGCCTTCTTCAGGGGCTTCTCCAGGATGGGTTCATATTTGCGGATGGTATATTTTACCAGCTGGTAGGAAAGGATGATCAGAACCGGCCAGCTTAAGATCCAAAGAATTGAATTCCAGTACATAGTTGTATGTGTAATTAATAATGATGTTCATTTTCAAGTTCTTCCGTCGAGATGGGCTTGTTGTTCATTGCTTTCCAGACATAGGCGATGTACCAGATCACGAACGGCACCCACAGTGAAACGTAACTCATGGCCGTGAGGGTGAAATGAGTCGATGAGGCGTTTTCGATCGTCAGTGATGATTGGATGTCCACCGAGGAAGGATAAAAGCTTGTGTGGTTAAATCCGGAAAGAATCAGCAAGGCCCAGACCGTGAGAATGGTACCGCCACCGGCCCACCAGATTCCTTTTGTACCACCCTTCAGGTAAGATGAAATAATGCCCCACAGCACCCCGGCAACGCCTGTTAAAAGCAGCAGGGTGTTAACGGGCAAGGCCAATAGGTTGTGCAGGTATTTCAAGGGTTCGACTGTCATTATTCCCGTTTCGGGTTGATAGGCAATTCCATCCTTGAAGAGCAAGGCAATCACGAAATAGAGGAAGAACAACAAAAAAGGAATGGTATTGTACAGCAGGTGCTTTTTCGAGCGTGCAAAGATGGCGGCGTTGTTGACCGAATTCATGAAATACAACAGTCCCAGCACCCGGGAGAGAAAAAATACGCTCAATCCAAGGGCCACATTGTGGAAGTTAAGTACCGCTTCCAGTCCGCGGAAGGGACTGCCCCAGGTGACATGTTTCATCTCGTCGAGTGAAAACATCGCCCCGTTGAAGAAAGTTCCAACGGCCACACCTACCAAAAGAGGCCCCAGTAATCCATTGAGGAAAAGAAAAATCTCGTAGGTTCTGGCTCCCAGGAAGTTGGCTGGTTTTTTCCGGAACTCGAAAGAGACAGCCTGGATGACAAACGAAATCAGGATGGCAAACCACACCCAGTAAGCCCCTCCGAACGAGGTGGCATAGAACAGGGGGAAGGAGGCAAAGAAGGCCCCTCCGAAGGTAACGAGCGTTGTGAAGGTCAATTCCCATTTGCGCCCCAGTGTGTTAATCAAAAGGGCTTTCTCATCTTCGTTTTTGGCAATGGTAAACAGCAAGGTTTCACCACCCTGAACGAAAGTCAGGAATACGAACAGTGCACCAAGCAGTGAAATGATGATCCACCAGTATTGTTGCAGGCTTAAGAGTGAGAGTGTTTCAAACATTATCCAGTCCCTCCTCTTGTTTAGGTCCTATTTTAATTTGTCGCATCATGATTTTTATTTCAGCAATGAGTAAAGTGGTAAATATGATTGCAAAAAGCCAGAAGGTCACCTGGACGGCCCCGGTGCTGATTTTGGTTACAGCGGCCATGGTGGGCATTAAATCCTGGATCACCCAGGGCTGACGTCCCACCTCGGTCAGGACCCAGCCGGCCTGACTGGCGATATAGGCCAGCGGGATGGTGAAGATGGCCAGGCGCAGAAAGGTTCGTTTTTTGTGAATTCTTCCTTTCAGGGCGTAGAACAGGGACAGGAGGAAGAAAAAGATGAAATACATGCCCAGGACCACCATGATGTGGAAGCTGTAGAACGAAAAGGCCACGCTGGGCACCAGGGTATGTGGATCACTGATATAGCCGTATCCAAAATAGCTGAAATAGTTTTTCTGGAAATCCGGATTCATGATCTCGGTCTTCAGGGAATCAGCCTGGGCGGTTTGTCCGGTTTTGCGGGCCTCCTTGTAGGCGGTCAGTTTTTCGATCGCTACACGTCCCCTGGCAATCTTTTCGATGGCTGACATGACCCCGAACTTTTCATTGCCCCGGACGATGTCATTGATACCGGGCACAAAGGCATTCCAGTTTAGAAAGGCCATGTAAGACAATATGTTGGGTATTTCAATTTTTACCGCGAAGTCCTTGAGGTTTTCATTCGAGGGGTCGTTTTCGGTTCTTGAGATCACCCCCAGGGCAATCAGTCCAGCGCCTTCAGTGCCATTGTACAGGCCTTCGAAGGCGGCAAACTTCATGGGCTGGTGATGGGCAATGTCACGGGCTGAGCTATCGCCGGTCATCACGGTATACATCGAGGACATAAATCCGAAGATGGCAGCCACCACGATGCTCTTGCGGGCAAACACGATGTCCTTTCCCTTAAGCAGGTACCACGCTGAGACGCCGATCACAAAAATGGATGCCAGCACGAAGCTCGATGAGGTGGTGTGCAGGAACTTGTGAACGGCCACCGGGGAGAAGAGCACCTCCCAGAAGTTGGTCATTTCCATGCGGGCCGATTCGGGATTAAAGACCATGCCCACGGGTTTCTGCATCCAGGCATTGGCCACCAGGATCCACAGGGCCGAAAGGTTGGCCCCGATGGCAGTTAGCCAGGTGGCGGTTAAGTGAAATCCCTTGCTCACCTTGTTCCATCCGAAAAACATGACGGCAATGAAGGTGGCTTCCAGGAAGAAGGCAAAGATCCCTTCAATGGCCAGTGGTGCGCCAAAAATATCGCCTACAAACCAGGAATAATTGGACCAGTTGGTGCCAAACTCGAATTCAAGGATGATGCCCGTTGCCACCCCAATGGCAAAGTTGATTCCAAAGAGGATCATCCAGAATTTGGTAATGCGTTTCCATTCGGGCTTTCCGGTCTTCACATACAGGGTTTCCATGATGGCAATGATGACAGCCAAACCCAATGTTAAAGGCACAAAAATCCAATGGTACATGGCCGTCAGTGCAAATTGGGCACGTGACCAGTCGACTAGGGAGATGTCAATTCCTTCAATCATAGTTGTTGATTTATTTATTGATGGTGGTTAAATTTTCAAGCACATGGTTGCCCCGCTGGGCATCGGTTTTAAAATGGGTATTCAAAAAATTGGGGAAAAAGAAGATTTTCAAAATCACAAACATCACAAAAAGCTTGATCACAATGATCAACCAGGCCTGTTTGCCCCAGGAGGGCATGTTGGCAAAGCCTTCCCTGTAAAACAGGAATATTTTTTTTACTAAGTCCATTCTCAATCGATCAACAGGTAAAATTTCAGACTTCTAAAGTTAAATTGTATTTTGATATTTTAGGGAAGGAACACGATAAAAATAAAAATATTTATTCTGTTCTATAAAATCAGTTTTAACATCGGGCCAGGGTAGAATGTTGTAAATTATTGCTTAATTCAACTATTATTTTCAATATGGGCCAAAAAGGCGGCCCCCAAGCCCTGGTTTTTGTAATCGGGTGAAATAAATGGGGCCCGGATGTGAAAAACAGCCCAAAAATGAGTGGATTGATAAAAATAATGGCTAAATTCAAAGCCAAATAAGCGAATTGGTACTTAAAATAAAACGAGTTTTTTTAAACATTCAATGGTGTTTTGGGTTTCATAGAGCAAAACTTATTTAGGCCCAAAAAACGAATTGGAGAAACTGAAAATCACTATGAGTCTAAGTCTGCATTACAAATTACCCCATATGGAGGAGAAAAGGAGCCAGGATCACGGTCAGAATAAAAAGAGTCTTAATTTTTTAGTTGATCGTTGGAAAATTGCGGGAATTAAATCCCTGGTCCTTTTGTCTGTCTTGCTATTTTTGATTGGATACCAGTCTGTGGGACAGACTGCCTTCAACGATCAGACCAAAGAGCCTGAGATTGGCATTGTTGAACACCTGGATACCTATCTGCCTACCGATATTTACCTGATCAACGAGGATAGTCAAAAGGTGGTGCTGACCGATTTGATCGACAAGCCGACCATTATCAATTTCGTTTATTTCAGGTGTCCCGGGATTTGCAGTCCATTGATGGAAGGGCTGGCCAAGGTGATGGATGCCTCTGACCTGGTGGCGGGAGTCGATTACCAGGTGCTGACCATCAGCTTTGATCCAAGGGAAACCATTGACCTGGGCATCCGGAAAAAATCCAATTATTTGAACCTGGTCAATAAGAAAGACCAGATCCGTAAGGGCTGGAAGTTTTTTGTTTCCGACAGTGCAAGCATTGCAAAGGGAACCCAGGCCGTTGGCTTCAAATATAAACGCATGGGCAATGATTTTACCCATGCCGCGGCCGTGATGGTGGTGAGTCCAAAAGGAAAGATCACCCGGTACCTGACGGGTATTAACTTTTTGCCTTTCGATTTTAAAATGGCCATCATCGAGGCCTCCAAAGGGATGAGCTCGCCCACGATCAACAAGATCATGCAGTACTGCTTTTCGTATGATCCCATTGGACAGGCCTATGTGTTGAATGTAACCAAAATAGCGGGCACCCTGATCCTGTTTTTTGCCCTGCTGTTTTTCCTGATATTGATTTTTAAACCCAAAAGAGAAATAAATAAACAAATTCATTAGATCTATGCAAACAGACATTCATATACCCCATGATGTAAGTTATCTCGACTACAAGGGAAAATACAAGGGCATCTTCGCCTGGATTTTCTCGACCGATCACAAGCGCATCGCCTTACTTTACATGTATTCGATGATGGTGCTGTTCCTTGTAGGTCTTGGCCTTGGTCTGGCCATGAAACTTGAATTGATTGCTCCCGGGAAAACGGTTATGGGACCTCAGACATACAATGCCATCTTTACAGTTCACGGAGTGATCATGATTTTCATGATTGTTATTCCAGGGCTTGCGGCCGTGTTCGGCAATTTCTTTCTGCCCATCATGATCGGGGCCAAGGATGTGGCCTTTCCAAAGGTGAACCTGCTTTCGTGGTATTTTTACCTCACAGGGGCTTTGCTGGTCATTTCCTCTGTGTTGTTTGGCAATGGTACTCCTGACACCGGATGGACCTTTTATGCGCCCTACAGCTTTAAAACGGGCACCAATCTGCTGCCAGCCATCTTCGGGGCCTTTGTCCTCGGCTTCTCATCGATATTAACCGGTCTGAATTTTATTGTCACCATTCACCGGATGCGTGCCCCGGGCATGACCTGGCTCAAAATGCCGCTGTTTCCCTGGTCGCTGTACGCCACTGCCTGGATTCAGTTGCTGGCCACCCCGGTCATTGGCATCACCCTGGTACTGGTAGCCCTGGAGCGGATCTTTGGCATCGGGGTATTTGACCCGGCCCTTGGCGGTGATCCGATCCTTTATCAGCACCTGTTCTGGATCTATTCACATCCGGCTGTGTATGTGATGATCCTTCCGGCCATGGGAGTCATTTCTGAGATCATTCCTACTTTTTCACAAAAACATATTTTTGGATACAAGGCCATTGTAGTTTCTTCCCTGGCCATCGCATTTGTCGGATACTTTGTCTGGGGTCACCACATGTTTACCTCCGGGATGAGCGGTACGGCACAATATACTTTTTCACTGCTGACCTTTTTGGTAGCCATTCCCAGTGCTATCAAGGTATTTAACTGGATATCGACCATGCACAAGGGATCGCTCAACCTGGAAGCGCCGTTTTTCTGGGCTGTATCCTTTATTTTTATTTTCATGATCGGAGGACTTTCCGGACTGGTACTGGGTGCTCTGGCTACCAATGTCTATGTGCACGATACGGCCTTTGTGGTGGCGCATTTTCACTTTATAGTATTCGGTGGGGTGGGCTTCTCCTTCTTTGGAGCGATCCATTACTGGTTCCCCAAGATGTTTGGCAGGATGTACGACAAGGCATGGGCCAAAATAGGCTGGATCTTCTTTACCATCGGGTTCCTTACCTTGTATTCCCCCATGTTTTATTTGGGCATGATGGGCATGCCCCGTCGTTATTACGACTATTTGCCCGAGTTTCATGCGGCCAATATATTGTCCACCCTGGGCTCCTGGGTGATGGCCTTCGGTGTATTAATTATTATTTTTAATCTTTTCAGATCAGCCAAGAACGGGCCAATTGCTGAAATGAATCCATGGCATGGAAAGACTTTGGAATGGACGGTAGCCTCCCCGCCACCGGTCGAGAATTTTGAAGAGATACCGGTTTACGGAGAACATGACGGTCCTTACGAATATTAATCAAACTGCGACATCCATCTATGGAACAAATTTCAACTCACACCGATCCGCATTACGATCCGGAAGCGTCCAAATTGGGCATGTGGCTATTTATCTTTACAGAATTACTCCTTTTCGGAGGCTTGTTTATTGTCTATTCCATTTACCGGTACTTGAACCCGGAAGCCTTTCAGCTGGCGGGTCACGAATTGGATTTATTTATTGGAGCCACCAATACGGTCATCTTGCTGGTCAGTAGTATGACCATCGCCATGTCGACCTCAGCCCTTCAGCAAAAGAACAAGAAGCTGGCCATCGGGCTGATCATTACCACCCTGGTGCTGGCCCTGGTATTTTTGGTCAATAAATATTTCGAGTGGGGACTGAAAATCGAACATGGTATTTATCCCGGATCAGAGCACCTTAAAAATGATTTTGGGCAAGGTGAAATCCTTTTCTTTGGACTGTACTTTGTGATGACCGGATTGCATGCCCTGCACATCATTGTGGGCATGATCTTCATGGGAGTGGCCCTGGCCAAGGTTCAAAAGGGAACGGTTCATGCCGGTCGGCCGTCGCTGCTGGAGAATGCGGGTTTATACTGGCATTTGGTTGATTTGATCTGGATATTCCTGTTCCCCTTATTCTATTTAATACATTAAGAAAGTCGACTGATATGGAAAACGAAAAAAATCACATCGTCCCTTACAGGATCTATGTATATATCCTGCTCGCACTGATCACTTTTACATTTATGTCCATCGGGATTTCACATTTGAACCTGGGGGCCTATTCAGTGCTTGGAGCCCTGGTGTTTGCCGTTCTGAAATCATTCCTGGTACTGACCTTTTTCATGCACCTGAAATTTGATCAGCCATTTCTCAGGGTGATGGTCCTGGGGGTATTTTTAGTGTTCGTGGCCGTTGTATCCATTACATTTTTAGATTATTTCTACAGATAAAAGCTTATGTATATCTTATCACCTACTGTTATAAAAGCGTCCAATTTTGTCACCGGGGTTGACCATGCCTTCATGCTGATCCTGGGCATTTGCTTTTTTTTCCTGATCGGTTTAACCTTCACCATGTTGTATTTCGTGTACAAATACAACAAAAAGAAAAATCCGGTAGCTACCCAAATAAAAGGCAGTGTGACGCTGGAAATTATCTGGACTGTGATTCCGGTCATTTTGGTATTGGTCATGTTTTATTATGGCTGGGCTGCCTGGACACCGATGAAGAATCCCCCGAAAGATACTTTCAATATTAAAGTGATGGCCCGCATGTGGAACTTCACGTTTGAATATGAAAACGGGAAGAAGACCGATACGCTGTTTGTGCCTCAAAACAAGGCTATCAAATTGGGACTTAATTCACTGGATGTTGTTCATGGTTTTTACGTTCCTGCTTTCAGGATCAAGGAAGATATTGTACCGGGAAGGGAAAAAATGTCCTGGTTTATTCCACAAGTAGCGGGGAATTATGATTTATTCTGTTCTGAATATTGTGGGATGAACCATTCGTACATGATCACCCTGGTCAAAGTGCTGCCCGATGATCAATTCAACTCCTGGTATGTCGACACCACCAAGCAGGTGGCTGCCGTCACTGATTCGCCAACGGCCAGCGGGCAACGAATCATGAAAAACATCGGCTGTTTTGCCTGTCATACCACCGATGGGACCAAACTCGTAGGACCGAGCTTCAAAGGGCTATACGGGCACCCGGTGACGGTTGAGACCGGCAGCAATGAACGGGAGGTAACGGCCGATGATGAGTACATCAAGCGCTCGATTTATGATCCCAATGCGGATGTGGTCAAAGGCTTTAACAAAGGCCTGATGCAGCCCTACAAAGGTCAGCTTAAGGATGAAGATGTTGCACAGATCATCGAATACATCAAAACATTGAAATGACCAAAACAAGTTTGTCTTCCTGGATGAGAATTGTTTTTGAGCTGGGCAAAGTACGTATTTCTTTGCCCGTTGCTTTATCTGCCCTGGTGGGTTATACCATGAAGACAGGCGGGCTCAGCGGTGAGGTCTGGATGCTGATGGCAGGGGTGTTTCTGATGTCCTGCAGTTCGGGGGCCATCAATCACATCCAGGAATACAAAACCGATGCCTTGATGCCCAGGACCAAAAACAGGCCCATCCCTTCGGGCAGGATAAGCCTGAGAGGTGCCATCCTGGTGGCGCTTTCCTTTTTTGCCTATGGCGCGTTTATTTTACTTTCCAGTTTCCCGCCCTTGGTATTTATTACCAGTTTCCTGACCTTGTTGTCCTACAACCTCATTTACACCCCCCTTAAGAAGGTAACTGCCTTTGCCGTTGTTCCGGGCTCCCTGGTGGGCGCGCTGCCTCCTTATATTGGCTGGTTTGCCGGCGGGGGAGCACTGATGGATGAGCGTATCATATGGGTGGCCCTGTTCTTTTTTATCGGGCAGATACCTCACTTCTGGCTGCTGCTGTTGATGTTTGGAAAAGAATATTCACTGGCTGGTTACCCGAGCCTGAATTCAATCTTTAGCGACAACCAGATCAAACGGCTGAGCTATACCTGGATACTGGCTACCATTGCCACTGCCTTCATCGTTTCGATCAAGGTATTGCAGGGTTCAACCTCGATGTTTTTCCTGCTCATTTATATTTTCTACCTGCTGTTTTCACTCACTGCCGGCATCCTGATCAAACAAGACATTCCGGTGCGGGCTTCCTTCCTGAAGCTGAACCTGCTGTATCTGCTGATGATGATCCTGCTGATCCTCGATAGCCTTTATGGCGGGGTAAGGGGGTAATTGACAAAGTCACAAAGTACCTAAGCAACAAAGTACCTAAGCAACAAAGTTCCTAAGCAACAAAGTACCTAAACAACAAAGTACCTAAGCAACAAAGTACCTAAGCAACAAAGTACCTAAGCAACAAAGTTCCTAAGCAACAAAGTACCTAAGCAACAAAGTACCTAAGTTCCTAAGTAACAGAGTATGTAGGTAATTAGGTGCTCTGTTACTTAGGTACTTAGGTACTTTGTGGCTTAGGAACTTAGACACATTAACTACTTCCTCTCCTCAATAAATCCCCATTAATAGGGATTGATGGGCCTTGATCTGAAAGGTATTTTTACAAGATCAAAAATCAACTATTGATGGATTTATATTTTTTGAAGAAAGGATTCCTTATGCTGTTGCTTTTAAATGCTGTAAACGGATATTCACAAACAAGCGAAGAGGAGGAAGCCTCTGCCTTTCAACTCAATGCCACCTACAAGGGAGACCTGGTTTCCAATTTCAGGGGTGGCATTGCAACCGGGACAACTTACCTGGGCCTGGCCGATTTATTTTTACACTTCAACACCGACAAGGGGGGTCTTTGGAGGGGAGGTGATTTTTTAATCCACGGGGCCAACTCGCATGGAGGCGAACCATCAGCCCATCTGGTTGGCGACTTTCAGGGTATTTCGAACATCGAGGCCGGAAACCATACCTTCCTGTATGAACTGTGGTATAAGCAAACCATCGCGAACGTATCGGCCACCATTGGCCTGCAGGATATGAATACGGAGTTTGCCAACAGTGAAGTGGGTTCCTATTTCCTGAACAGCTCATTTGGCATTCATTCAGTGATTGCCGATAATATTGCTGCGCCTGTATTCCCCTTAACATCCATGGGACTTACCCTGTGCTGGGAGGTAAATGAAAGAACGATCCTCAAGACGGCTATTTATTCAGGTTGTCCCATTAATTTTGATTCAAACCCCTACAATCTGAATTGGGAACTTACGAACCAGGAGAGCTTGCTTTGGGTGACGGAGAGTAAATTTACATGGGGAAAGGGAGCGTGCAAGTCAGGTAATGTATTGAAAGCAGGTGTGTTTTTTCACCAACACTGTCCGGATGACAATGTGGTCAATACCCAGACCGGGGAGAACCTTAGCTACGATTATGGATTTTACCTGGCAGGCGATCACCAGCTCGTATTAAGGGAAGGTGAAGGGGGAGGCTTAAAAGTATTTTATCAGGTGGGTTTGAGTCCGCGCAACGATAATTTTGGCTATTTTGGTGCCGGATGTGCATATTCCGGATTGCTCTCCTCCAAGGGGAACGATGTGTTGGGACTGGCCATGGCCGACGGACTGTTTACAGATGTCCATGGCAAGGACGAAACTACGTTTGAGTTGACTTACAAAGTTCAACTGAATCAGCAGATTTATTTGCAACCCGACCTGCAATATGTCATGCATCCGGGGGGAACAGACGAACCATTGAAAAATGCGACCGTTGGATTGTTGCGTTTAGGAATGGAATTTTAAATACGTTGGTTATGTTTGTACAAGATATAGAACAAGAAATACGAAGCACCCGACTGGCCGATTTATCGACCGGAAGCAGGGGTGTGATTGTTCATGTGCTGGGGCAGGGCGCATTCAGAAAGCGCATTTCGGAAATGGGATTTGTAAAAGGGCAAATGGTCAGGGTGATCAAGAATGCCCCGATGAAAGATCCGGTTGAATATGAGATCATGGGCTACAAGGTATCGCTGCGCCGCAGTGAAGCCAACCTGATTGAAGTGGTCTCACCCTCCAAGGCCAAGGACATGGTTTCGGCCAAATATGAAGGAACCATTGATGAACTGCGGATGAAATATTCCGGAGAGAAAAAGGGAAAGGTCATTTCGGTGGCCCTGGTAGGAAACCCCAATTGCGGTAAGACGACCTTGTTCAATTATGCCTCGGGCTCGAAGGAGCGGGTAGGGAACTATGCCGGGGTAACCATTGATGCCAAGGAGGCCAGGTTTAAACAAGGAGACTACGAATTTCTCATTTCAGACCTTCCCGGAACCTATTCGATCACTGAATATTCACCCGAAGAATTGTATGTAAGGAACCACATCGCCGAAAAGCGGCCCGATGTGGTGGTCAATGTGGTGGATGCCTCCAACCTGGAGCGAAACCTGTTTCTTACCACCCAATTGATCGACATGAACATCAAGGTGGTGATTGCCCTGAACATGTACGATGAACTTGAGCAGAAAGCGGCCAAGCTTGATTATACCCACCTGGGTGAGATGATGGGAATTCCGATGGTGCCAACGGTGGCTTCCAAAGGCAAAGGACTGAAGGAACTCTTCGACCGCATCATCATGGTCTATGAAGAACGTGACCCCATTGTGCGGCACATTCACATCAACTACGGGCCTGAAATTGAAAAATCGATCCGTACCATCCAGGTTGAGCTGAAAAAGGAAGAGAAGGTTAAACAAAGCTACTCGACCCGGTTTCTGTCCATTAAATTGCTGGAGGAAGATAAACACACCCTGAATTTATTGAAGGGAAGGCTGATTTTTGAGGCCGTCAAGAAAGCCTCCGACCACGAAACCGGAAGGCTGGAACAACTGTTCAAGGATCAGTCGGAGACCCTGATTGCCGATGCCAAATACGGCTTTATTGCCGGGGCCTTAAAGGAGACTTACCGCAACGGGCACCAGGCCCGCCGCGACCAAAGCCGGGAAATTGACAAGTTGCTGACCCACCAGGTATGGGGCTTCCCGATTTTCATTCTATTTATCTGGATCACCTTCCAGGCTACTTTCACCCTTGGCAGCTATCCCATGGAATGGCTGAATTCGGGGATTGGCTTGCTGGGCGGAACTCTTGCCAATTATTTGCCTACCGGTGCGCTGAAGGATTTAATCATCGACGGAATCATCGGCGGGGTAGGGGGTGTGATTGTATTTCTGCCCAACATCCTGATCCTGTTCTTTTTTATCTCCCTGATGGAAGATTCGGGCTACATGGCTCGTACTGCGTTTATCATGGACAAGCTGATGCACAAGATGGGGCTTCACGGCAAGTCGTTTATCCCGCTGATCATGGGTTTTGGCTGTAATGTGCCGGCGGTAATGGCTACCCGGACACTCGACAACCGGAGCGATAGGCTGCTGACCATGCTCATCATTCCCTTTATGTCGTGCAGTGCCCGGCTGCCGGTATATGTGCTATTGATCTCAGCCTTCTTTGTGAGTTACCAGGGAGCGGTCCTGTTCCTGATTTATTCCATTGGCATCCTGTTGGCTGTTGTGATGGGGCTGTTCTTTAAGAAAACACTCTTTGCCAAGAAGGAAGTTCCTTTTGTGATGGAGCTGCCTCCCTACCGGATGCCCACGCTTCGAAACACGCTGGTTCACATGTGGCACAAGGGATCACAGTACCTGAACAAAATGGGGACTGTCATCCTGTTTGCTTCCATCCTGATTTGGGCCATGGGTTATTACCCCAGGAAGGTGGACTATTCAAAGGATTACAAAACCATGTTGTCACAGGTTCAGGCTGACCAAACCCTTTCGCAGGACCAGAAAACAGCACAGACCGAGCTGATTGACTTGTCAAAAGAGGACGAACGCCAGGAAAAGTCGTACATCGGTATGACCGGCCATTTTATTGAACCGATCATTGCACCACTTGGGTTTGACTGGAGAATCGGGATGAGCATCATTACCGGCATGGCGGCCAAGGAAATTGTGGTCAGCTCGATGGGAGTGCTCTACCAGGCCAGCATGAATGCCGATGAAAACAATCAATCGCTGAAGCAAAAGCTACAGGAGCAGAAATTCACCTATGGACCCAAGATAGGACAAAAGGTATTCTCGCCCCTGGTCGCCTTTGGCCTGATGGTTTTTGTGCTGATCTACTTCCCCTGTGTGGCAGTGGTGGCGGCCATTAAGAAGGAAGCCAACTGGGGATGGGCCGTCTTTACGATGGTTTATACCACGGCCATTGCATGGGTTGCGGCCTTCTGCATTTTCCAAATCGGCAGTATGTTTGTTTAAAAGAAAAAAGGGAAAAGAAAAAAGGCAAAAGGAAAAAGGAACACTGATTTAAATGATGTAGCAGATTTACACTGATCATTCATTTCGTGTAATTCGTTTCAATTCGTGTAATTCGTATTTTCGTATTTTCGTGTAATTCGTTTTAATTCGTGTAATTCGTATTTTTATGTAATTCGTATTTTTATGATTCAAAATATCATTGCCCTTATCATTGTCGGACTGGTGATTGTAAAAACCATTTATTCGGTTTACAAGGCCATCACCACCAAGGATAAAGCCCTCTGCGGGGGCTGTGCCAGTTGTGATTTGAAAAATGAGCTGAAAAAGAAAGGCAAGCTTGTGGCCTTTGACGGAAAGCGCGAACCGCTTAAATTCCAGTATTCTGCCCATTCGCTGAAATATTCAGCCAAAGATTGAGCGGATAAATGTTGGCAAATTGGTTATATTATTCTACCTTGCATGACAGTTGGGTAAGAGTGGTTGCAGAATTCATACCCAATGATTCATACTAAAATCTCAACACCATGAAACGAGTACTTTTTATCGCCTTTATGAGTTTTGTTCTTTCGGCCTGTTCACCCAAGCAACATTCCGTTGTCAAGGAAAATACGCCGGCAACGATGGTTGAGGTGAACCTGAAAATAGAAGGCATGACTTGCACCGATTGTGAAGCCTCCATTAAAAAAGGCGTCACCGAATTGGCCGGGATTGATAGTATCAGCGCCAATTACAAGGATTCCACGGCCTTTGTGCGCTTCGATTCGGCCAAGACCAACCTGAAGGAAATCTCGGAAGCGATCGCCAAGCGGGGATACGAGGTGAAGTGATACCCGGTTGGTTATTTTTAATCCTCTTTTTGAAACAGTTCATGCAGTTTTTGCTGTAGTAATTTCTTCTCAGGCATTTGCATCATATACTGAGCAACCATTGTGGGGCTCAAACTTCGGCTCAGGGCGTATTCAACTACCTCCTCATCCCGGTCTTTGCAAAGCAATATGCCAATACTGGGATTTTCATGGGTCTTACGTACATCCCTATCCAGGGCTTCGAGGTAAAAATTTGTTTTACCCAGATACTCTGGTTCAAAGCGATCGGTTTTCAGTTCAAAGGCTATCAGGCACTGTAAGGAACGATGAAAAAACAGAAGATCAATCCGAAAATCGCGATTGCCCACTTTAATTGGAAACTCTTCGCCTACGAACAGGTAGTCAGAACCCAATTCGAGCATAAATTGCTTTAATTCGTGTAGCAATGCTCTTCGAAGGTCGTTCTCAGCATAGGGTTCTGGGAGATTTAGAAATTCAAATACATAACTATCCTTCAGCACATTGGTCATATCTTGCGGCAAGTTTTTCATGGTTTCGGGTAATTTTGCATTCCCTAACATGATCCGCTCAAACGCCGAACTATTGATTTGGCGATCCAATTCTCGTTTGCTGTAATGTTCCCTGATGCAAAGCTGAATATAAAACACTCTTTCTTCAGGAGTCTTGCACCTTTCCATAACGATTAAATGATGAGACCAGCTAATCTTTGCCAATGCCGCCTTGCGAATATCGCTCAAATTACTCTCATCAAATTCTAATTGTGGTGCCAGTGGCACCACAATTATATCACCCTCAATATCTGGCGTTTGTAATTGTGGTACCACTGGTGCCACAATTGGAGAATCCTTGTAT
>DASXUZ010000116.1:0-3415 GCA_036504555.1 Prolixibacteraceae bacterium
GATTGCTGGATTATTGAGGATGGTGTATTTACAACCACAACAAAAGGCGGAGCCGAAAGTCAGGATATTATCACAAATAAAAAATATCACAATTTTGCGTTGAGTGTCGATTTTAAACTGATGAAAGGAACAAATAGCGGAATTATTTTCCAGATAGCGGAAGATTCAAAATACAAATTTCCATACGAAACCGGTCCTGAATTTCAATTGATTGATCAGGCCAATTGGCCCGACCCTTTAAAGGATTGGCAGATATGTGGCGCTAATTATGCGATGTATCCCCCGAAATCGCTTCCCAGTAAGCCTGTAGGAGAATGGAATCATCTTATGCTTGTCGTGGATGGCAATCATGTCACGCAAATAATTAATGGTGTGGTTGTTGTGGAATATGAAAAATATTCCGATGAGTGGAAAAAACTACGCAACAGTGGTAAATGGGCAACTTTTCCTGATTATGGAAAATTCGATGAAGGATTTATCTCGCTTCAAAACCATGGAACGCAGGTATGGTTCCGGAATATTAAACTAAAAGAGATTAACTAACTATAAATCAACAATCCAGATGGAAGAATTTAGCAGTTCACGCAGGAATTTCATAAAACATAGTGCGATTACAACAGCTGGAATCTCAATTGTTCCAAGCTTTTCAGTCAGCGGTTTAGGTCACAAAGCGCCCAGCGACAAGATGAACATTGTCGGAGTTGGTGTTGGCGGAAAAGGTCATCCAAACCTGGTTGGGATGTCGAAAGAGAATATTATCGGTTTATGCGATGTGGATTGGAAATATGCTGAAAATTGCTTTAAAGAGTTTCCAAATGCAAAACGTTACTGGGATTGGCGCAAAATGTTCGATGAATTGGGCAGTTCGATTGATGGAGTGATGGTTGCAACTCCCGACCATACACATGCAATAGTCGCTTCAACCGCACTTACACTTGGCAAGCACGTCTATTGTCAGAAACCGTTGACTCACTCTGTTTACGAGTCCCGACTTCTCACAAAATTGGCAGCCAAACACAAAGTTGCAACTCAGATGGGAAATCAGGGAAATTCCGGAGACGGTGTCCGCCAGCTTTGCGAATGGATTTGGAATGGAGAAATCGGCGAGATTAAAGAGGTTCATGCCTGGACCGATCGTCCAATATGGCCACAGGGATTGCAGCGCCCCACGCAATTGATGAAAACCCCTAAAACATTGGATTGGAATCTTTTTATTGGAACTGCACCCATGCGTCCTTTCAATGAAATTTACACTCCGTGGAACTGGCGTGGCTGGTGGGATTTCGGAACTGGTGCTTTTGGTGATATGGCGTGCCATGTGTTAGATCCTGTATACCAGTCATTAAAGTTGAAAAGCCCCGAAAAGGTTCGTGGATGTTCTACTTCCATAAACACAGAATCTGCGCCTCAGGCTGAAACTGTTGAATTTACATTTCCTGCCCGCGAGAATCTTCCGAAAGTGGCGATGCCACCCGTTAAAGTTTATTGGTATGACGGTGGGTTGTACCCAAGTGTCTCGGAACTGCTTCCAGAAGGTGAAAACCTTATGGCTGATGGACTTGGAGGTTGCATATTTGTTGGTTCGAAGGACACTTTGATTTGTGGATGTGGGGGATTCAATAGTCGTCTTGTTTCTGGTCGTGTTCCGAATGTTACACCCTATCTGCGTCGTATTCCCGGGGCAATTGGATATGTCGACGGATTTCACGAACAAGACTGGATTCGTGCCTGCAAGGAATCACCGGAAAGCAGGGTGGAGGGAACATCTAACTTTGCCTATTCCGGCCCGTTTAACGAAATGGTGCTTTTGGGGGTGTTGGCAATCAGGCTGCAGGGGTTAAATAAATCCCTGAAATGGGATGCTGAAAAAATGCAAATCACAAATATATCAGCAGCTGAAGAGTTGAAAATCATCACTTCCAATGAGTTTAAGGTGATCGATGGTCATCCACATTTTAATACTCAATATGCCAAATTCAATGCACTGGAAACATCGAGGGAATATATCCGTCATACTTATCGTGAAGGGTGGTCTTTACCAGCAATGCCATAACTGACACATAGCCAAATACTTAAATCTAAGAAAAATGAATTCAAGAGAAAATCTAAAAAGGACATTGAACCATCAGCAACCTGACCATCTGGTTATTGATTTTGGCGGGACAGGTGTTACAGGTATTCATTGCCTGGCGGTGAAAAACCTAAGGATTCATTATGGATTGGAGGATCGTCCGGTGAAAGTTGTTGAACCGTTCCAGATGTTGGGCGAAGTTGACGAGGAATTGCGCGAAGCTATGGGTATTGATATTATCGGTGCTTATGGTAAAGGCAACCTGATTGGATTTGCCAATAATGAATGCGAATGGAAACCTTTTACAGCCAATTGGGGTCAGAAATTGCTGGTTCCGGAAGATTTTAATTATACGATGGCGGAAGACGGAGGTTTGCTGATCTATCCGCAAGGAGATACGACCGTTCCTCCAAGTGCAAGGATGCCAAAAACCGGATATTTTTTCGATGCAATCATTCGCCAGCAACCTATTGATGAAGAGAAATTAAATACAGCGTATAATCTGGAGGAATTTGGGGAAATCGATAACGAAGCTCTTGATTACTGGGAAAGGACAATCAATCAGATATTTGCAACCGGTAAAGGAATTATTGCAAGTCTGGGTGGCACCGCTTTGGGCGATATTGCACTTGTTCCGGGTATGAATCTGAAACATCCCAAAGGAATTCGTGATGTGGCTGAATGGTACATGAGTACGGTTATGCGACCCGATTATATACATTCAATCTTTGAAAAGCAGACGGAACTTGCTATTGAAAACCTAAAAAAGATCTACCAAAGAATTGGTAATAAGATTGATGCCGCCTTCATTTGTGGCACCGATTTTGGAACTCAGGATTCCACGTTTTGTTCGCCCGATCAGTTTCGTGAGTTATATCTGCCATACTACAAGCGAGTTAATGACTGGATCCATCAAAATACGGAGTGGAAAAGTTTCAAACACTCCTGCGGTGCGGTTGAGTCATTTATGCCACTTTTTATCGAAGCTGGTATTGACATTATTAATCCGGTGCAGATCAATGCCAAGGGAATGGATCCCCACCATTTGAAAAATACCTATGGTAAAGATCTGGTATTCTGGGGTGGTGGAGTTGATACTCAAAAAATGCTTTCATTTGGTACTCCCTCAGAGGTTAAGAAACAAGTCCTCGAAAATTGTGAAATTTTCTCCTCAGATGGAGGATTTGTCTTCACTACTGTGCATAATGTTCAGGCCAATGTTCCGATCGAAAATCTTGCGGCAATGATGGATGCAATTAAAGAGTTTAACGGTAATTACTAAACCCAGCATAATGAAAGTATTAAAAATCAACTTATTGATATTATTTGTATTAACATCTTTTA
>DASXUZ010000117.1:0-5002 GCA_036504555.1 Prolixibacteraceae bacterium
ACAGGGCGTCCTAATTCGTCCGTATACTGAATATCTACCGAAGCTTCACCTGTTTTTAAAGGGCTTGTTTGGGTATCTTTCAGGTACGTATAAGTCAAAATATAATTTTTAGTTGCAGTTGGAGATATATTCATATCTTCAGTAGGGAGGCTTGTATCCAGGGAGGAAGGAGTTGCCGTAATCTGCGCATCTATCGATGGTATACACAGAAAAAACAAAAATAGGGTTATAATTGTATTTTTCATTTGTATTTCTTTCATAAGGTTAATCTGTGACATAGTGATAATTATTTTTCTTTAACAACTGACCATCGTTGTTTACTTGCTTGGTTAACCTACCAAAATTATCATACTCGAAATAGGTGGTCGTACCATTTGGAGCGGTTTGGGAAGTCATCCCTACCAATGGGGAATAGGTATAGAAAGTAACCAAATATCTTGGGTCGGACATAAGGGATGCCAATTGTCCTTTCAGATAATCAACATCTGTTTTGACAGCAGCATAGCTCGTACTTGAGGTATAAACCCTGTTTGTGATATTTGATTTAAGAGAAGAACTAATGTCACTGTATGCAATTCCATCAATTTTGACTATCAGCAAGGTATTGTTATAACCCCAGATGTAAGAATGATTGGTGTCGTAAGCCAGCTTTTCATTCACAAGATTTAGGTATGAATCGTGTTCTTTTGCGAGTTTCATCACATAGTTTGAACTATTGAACGAGGCGCTATCAATAGGAATCTGTAAATCATATGTCCAAACCTCTTTACCCACTATATTGTCGCTAACGGTGCTAAATACATTTTTTGCTGCACCCAGGAATTTTTTATTGCCACCAGTTAACAGGTAATTCTTTTTTTCGATAGGAGTTACAAGGTTTTTACCTGCCTGCATCTTTAAAATTGCTTTATTGTTCAGGTCGGTTTCTGAGCTAATCCGGGCAGTCAGTAAACTATAGAAAGTGTTAATTTGTGATTCCTTTGCTGATTTTAATTGGCGATAGGCATTGTAATAGTCTATTAAACAATTAGTAGCGTTAGGGGTACTATCTACGCAAATTTTAAAATTGTTTGGATCACCAGCACAATAATTGCAGCGTGATATAATTGAAACCTGGCAATTATAGTAAGTGTTAATAATTTCAGTAAGTGAGTTCAGATATTCAGATTCGATGCTATCCGGAGTGTTAAAATCAATATCCCCGATTTTCAAATCATAGCAATAAGTTGTATTCTCTATAGCAGATTTAGTTGGTCTCAAATTTGTTTGAATTTCATAAGGGTTTATAGGATTCAAATTTGAATATTTGAAAGTTTTGACTTCCGTGATTGAATCTGTAGGTTCCTCAATTCCTGAATTATACTTATAAGTCTTGTTTGTTTCGGCTGTAAGTTTTTTCATAGCAAAGGGTATCATATCACTATTCTCTTTGAAAAATTCAAAATAATGAGGTTCTGTATCTAATATATCGTTATAATTTTCGAATTTACTAATACCAGCACCTGCTTCGCCAGAGCTATGGGTCCCCTCAAGAGATGATGACAGGGTTGGCATTAGCATATCCTCGTCAACTATTGAATATTGATATTCTTTTGTATATATTTTTTTATACTTACTGTTGATGTAATTATAATCGACTTGTTTTACCAATTCAATTCCACAATTCACATCTTGAAAAGATTGGTAATAGAAATCAGTTTTCAGATTGGTGGATGTCCCAACGCTGTATTCTGAAACCTTAGAATAGTAATACCTTTCATTGAGTATTGATCCTAAATCATTTTCGATGTGGCCATTCAGAATTTCATGCCTTTTCTCTTCAACCGTATTTATATAGTAAATATTTTCAATATAACTTGATTTTGGGTACATATATCCCCCTTGCTGACCAGATGATTCACCGTTATCTGTTAAGTATTCGTATTTCTTTTCCAATAACTTTGTGCTGTCCGATTCACAATTTTTTATATTCAATATCCTGATTCCAGCACCTAAAGCACCAAGTTCCATTGTTTGCCCGTCAGTTGTATAATAAGAAAAATAACAATCAATTGAATTTATTGTCTCATCTAATTTTAATTCCATCTGATAGGTACCTGGCTCTAGTTCAAGTGTCTTTGATATGCTTTGAGATTGAGGATAAATCGGGCTTTCATAAACAGGCGTCTCAAAAGTTGATAATTCATTTAATTGATTGGATCTTAAAAATGAAATATCTTCACAAGTTGTGGCAATCTTTCTAATTATAAAGATACCGGGCAATATTTTACTATCTGTTCTAAAATTTGGCGTACTAAAATTGTAATTAAAATTTACGGATTGTTTATCACATATATATATTGGTTCACTGTTCATTCTTACGTAAAACTTACCATCAACCACATCCCATACTGGCGTTCCCATTTCATATGATGCATACATGCTTGCATTTTTTTGTGTTTTAAGAAGTTCACTGCTATTACACCTATTATTCTCATATTCGAAATAAGAATACCCTTTAGTTGGATAAGTAACTTTTTTTAGAACACAATACTTGCTATATTCTGAATTAGGGGTCCTGTCTCCTGGAACATATGCTCCCATGGTGCCATTTGGAAGAATTTCCGGGGGTATTTTTGTCATATTATTGATTTTCCCATTATAGTATCCCCAATGATCTATACCATTTGTTTTTTCATCGGGGAGAATATCAGTTTCATTATAATAATCAAAGGAATATTTGTTGGTCATCATTCCAGATAAATCACTCTGATATAGATTTTTCAATTTTAACTTTGTGATGGTACTTTGGCCAAAATATTCATAAATGAATTGCCATTGTTTTATAAAATCTCCTGCATTGGTTTCAATTCGTAATTTCCCAAGAGTAAATTGTGGAGATGGGGTATAGGCCTGATTTAAGTCTGTTCTTGAAGCTCCTTTGTCAAAAAATATTTTACAATGGTTGGTTGTAATATTTAATAAAGATTTACTGGTGATATTTGCTCCATAATTATAATACCTGGAAAAAGTTCCCGAAGGTATAACTACACCACTACTATAAACCAAATGATAGCTGTCGCTTAAATAATCTTCGCGACCTAAAATAACATCCTCATAGCTGTAATTTATTGTATGCAGGTTGTCAAAACTTGAAATTGATGTTAAGCGCCATGATGAGATATAGCGAAGTACCTGAACTGGCATGGGAGCATGAAAATCATTTGGCTCAGTCCATTCATTACCACCCTCTCCAAAGGTATACTTTGTTCCATCTTCGGTTGTTATACAAAATGTGCTGCCAAACGCTGTTTTTGAGTATGTAACTTTCAAATTTTGCTTGGGGGTTAAATAGGCTTGTCCATTTTTTAAGACAAATTTACCTGAATACCCATTAAAATTTAAAGTGTAAATATCAGGTTCCCCATCACTTTTACCATCAGATATTTCCTTTAAAAGTCTTTGACTGAATCTTTGATGTAAGATGTCTGGAAAATCTTCATATTTCATTTTAAATTCTGACTCCGGATCATAAACCGGATCCGTGGCCGGATTTTCATCGACCTGACCCCTGACGATTCTGGTTATGATTCCACCTGACTGAAGAGTCCAGCCTAAGCCGGTATTTCCAGATATTTCGGAAGGCTTAAATCCTTTGTTATAATATGATAGGGTTATAGGAACTTTAATATTTCCTTCCTGTATTTCGTATAACGGAATTGAAACGTTTGTCATTCCTGAATAAAGGGTGACTGGCACCAAACCGAACTTATTCAGGTTTATTGCCTCTGGTGAATTTGGAATACTTTCACTGAGTTTTGTTGAAATCGGAAAACTGGTTTGTGAAAATGCAGTTTGATAGAATGCAATAAGCATTATCAAGTATAAGAGAATTTTCATAAATTGATTATTTATATTTTTTATAAAGTATAAATTGCTATTATATAGAAGCATAGTGACGTTATTTCACACTTATTTTTTTATTATTATGATACCCGTTACCAACGATCTGAATGGTGTAGATACCTTGTGTCAGAGCGCTCAGGTTAATGGTTTGTACAGACGTAGATCCAATATCTCCCCGATAGTTTCGTTCAAACACAATTTGCCCAGTGGCGTTGAAAACCCTAAGCATTGCGCCGTCTGATGGAAAATTGTTGCCAGCCTGCCATTTAACCAATCCTTCGGTTACGGTAGGATACAGCTTAAAGGCAGCCAGTTGACCATCATCTGGTTGTAATTCATTTTCATTTGTTAGTCGGGCGCTTTTTGTGGTGCTTAGGCTAATTTCCCCATAACAGCTACACCCGAATTTATCGACCGCTTCTACTACATAGCTATTGCCATCCCTGGCCTCCACGTTTTGGCCATACCCAAGATGGTTGTCCCATTTGTATGAGGTATAACCATCGTCCGCTTTGAGCAAGTAAGTTAATTCTCTGTTTTTATCTTCCTGCAATTTTGATTCGATGTTGATCGCTGGTTTTGCTCCACAGTTCTCATACCTGGCAACAAATATATCGTAGCTCCCGTTAGTCTTTATGTTGTTAAGTCTAACTTTTAAAGTTTCCTTAAACTGACCCAGTAGGTATACGCCTGCTTTGGAGGTCATCGCGGCACATGGAAAGTCATTATTAACCCCGCCAATCGAAATTAAGGCCAATTGCTTTTGCGATTCAGATTCGTAGGTTATCAGAAATAAATCGCTTCCAAGTGCATTACCAACCAATTTTTCACTCCCGGCAGTAAATACATCAGAATATGTACCTGTAAGCATTACCTGGTTGCCTGAAACCGATAAATCCAGAGGTAGGTCATTGGCCCTGCTTCCAAGGGTCCAAACCGTTTTCTCTTCAAGATTTGCCGAAATAGTAATCATCACAACGTCGTTTTGTCCTTTGGCAATAATCGTATCGCTTCCGTTAATGCAGTAGTATTTGAATTGTGCCGCTATCCACAATTTCCCGCCGGCCTCCTTTATTGAAACCGGTACCAGATCAATTCCTTTCAACAATATAATCAC